>NZ_JAGKJL010000003.1:0-399449 GCF_020329495.1 Bradyrhizobium australafricanum
CCCCTGTGGCGCGGTCATCCCCCACCGAAGAGTTCAGCCTATGCGCCCCCACATCATCTGCCACATGGGCACGTCGATCGACGGCCGGCTTCATCCCAGCCGCTTCACCAAGGCCGCCGCCGGGATTCCGGCCGACGTGCTGCGTTCGCACTACGAACGGATCCATGACGGCTTCGATGCCGATGGATGGATCATTGGCCGCGTCACGATGAACGAGATGGCCAAGGGAACGGAGCGGCATATCGCCAA
Organism: Bradyrhizobium australafricanum; assembly: GCF_020329495.1. Classification (NCBI taxonomy): domain Bacteria; kingdom Pseudomonadati; phylum Pseudomonadota; class Alphaproteobacteria; order Hyphomicrobiales; family Nitrobacteraceae; genus Bradyrhizobium; species Bradyrhizobium australafricanum. The sequence continues at coordinate 250 of NZ_JAGKJL010000003.1, forward strand.
CCCACTGAGGCTGGCGCGCGAGGCGCATCTCGGCAACCGCAACGGCCGCAAGCTTGCTGTCGGCATCGATCCGTCGGGCCGCGTGCATTTCGGCAAGGACAATGTCGGCGGCGATCACGCCGTCGCGGTGCTCGGCGAACAGGTGTCCGACGCGCATCTCGCCGAGCTGCGCGAGGACGGTGCGTCCTACATCTTTGCAGGCACGAAGGGCGACGACCTGCCGGGCGCCATGGCGCAGCTCGCGTCGCTGTTCGGCGCCAGGACGCTACTGCTCGAAGGCGGCGGCGGGATCAACGGCGCCTTCCTGAAGCATGGACTGATCGACGAGTTCAGCACATTGATCTTCCCGGCGGTCGATGGCGTCGCCGGCTCGCAAAGCATCGTCGACTATCACGGCTCCGACGGCGACCGCCCCGGCGCCGGACAATCGCTCCGGCTCACCCATTGCGAGACACTGGAAGGCGGCATGGTCTGGCTGCGTCACGCCGTGGAGCGCGCGCCCGATTGAGCGCGCTTATGGCTTGAGATTCTCCACCCAGCCGGTCCGGCACGCAGCAACGAAAAACGCGACGCCGCGCGCGACATGGGCGTCGATCTCGGGATCGAGCGCCTTCAGATCCACCTCGAACAGCGCCCGGAGCAGCATCGGCACCGCGATGATGTCGAGGAACATCCGCGCCGTCGTCGGCAGGTGTTCGGGCGCGAAGGCCGGCAGCTTGCCGAGTTCGTCGGATTGCGTCAGGTCGCGCAGCAGGTGAATGCCGAGCTCAGTGCTGAGCGCGCGCGCCCGGCGGTTGACGTTGGCCGCGAGATCCGGGAAGCGGTGCGCCTCCGCGATGGCGAGCCGCATCAGGCCGATCCGGTCGGCATCGAAGCCCCAATGCAGCAAGGTCGAGGCAACGCTGGTGAGGCGCTCCTCGATGGTCGCGCCGACCGGCGGATCGGCCTTGAACTCAGCGATGCGTGCCAGGATGTCCCGCGTCACCACTTCCGTGAACAGCGCCCGCTTGTCGCGGAAGCGCGCATAAATCGTCCGCTTGCCGGAGCGCGCGACTTCCGCGATCTCATCGATGCTCGCGCCCTCGAACCCACGCTGCAGAAACACCCGGCGCGCGGCGTCGAGGATGCGTGCATCGACCTCGCCGGCGAGCTCCTTCGGCGGCCGGCCGGCGCGCACCTCGACCGGCCTGGTTTTCGGCGCCCGCGGCTTCTTCAGGGTGCTGGTGGTCATCGTATCGACCCGGGTTCGATGGGCCGGTCAGGCCGGCAATATCAGCCAATATAGCCTTATCACATCTAGTTGTAAATAGAACGATACAGTTCCGTTTCTATTGACGACGCGCCGTGGCGAGACTATTTGCCGCATGGAACGGAACGGTCCCGTTCCTTTTTGCGAAGGCCTTGCAGACCTCGCCTGACAGCAGGAGCCGCCATCATGTTTGAAGACACTGTCTTGGAGCGCGACCAACCGGGCCACCAGGGGATCGAGGGTGCCCCCTCGGCGCCGGCCTCGCATGAGCCCAACGTCACATCGGAGCAGCCGGAGATCACGGCGCGGGCTCCGGCGCAGGAGCGCCCTGCGGACAAGGAGCCCGCTCCGCCGGCAACAATCCCGCCGGAGATCATCGGCAAGGCAACACGGCCCAGCTTTCTCCGCCGCCGTCCGGTCGTCTCCGCGATCGGCGCCGTGCTGCTCGCCGCAGCCATTGGCGGCGGCTATCTCTACATGGACTACAGCGCGCATTTCGAATCCACCGACGACGCCTTCATCGCCGCGCGGCAGTCGGCGCTGGCGCCGAAGATCTCCGGCTACATCACCGCCGTCCCGGTCACCGACAACCAGCATGTCGCGGCCGGCGACGTGATCGCCCGGCTCGACGACCGCGACTATCGCGTCGCGCTGGCTCAGGCCGAGGCGCAGGTCGCGGCCGCGCGCGCCAGCATCGAGAATGTCGATGCGCAGCTCGACGTGCAGCAGGCGCAGATTGCTGCCAACCAGGCGCAGGTCGACCAGGCGCAGGCGGCGCTGGTGTTCGCCCAGCAGCAGGCAACGCGCTACCAGCATCTGGAGCAATCCGGCTACGGCACCGTGCAGAATTCCGAGCAGTTCACCTCGCAGCTGCATCAGCAGCAGGCTGCGCTGTTGAGCGCGCAGGCGACGCTCAACCTCGCGCAGCGCCAGGTCGAGTCGCTGAAGGCGCAGCGCAAGAGCGCGGTCGCCAACCTCGCCCAGGCCGAGGCGCAGCGCGACCAGGCCAAGCTCAATCTGTCCTATACGACGGTCACCGCCGCCCAGCCGGGCCGCGTCGTCAACCTGTCGGCCGCGGTCGGCCAGTTCGCCCAGGCCGGCACCAACCTCACGATGTTCGTGCCCGACCAGACCTGGGTCACCGCGAACTTCAAGGAGATCCAGCTCGACAAGATGCGGCCGGGCGAGAAGGTGACGATGAAGATCGACGCCTATCCCGGACGCACCATCCAGGGCCATGTCGAGAGCGTGCAGCCGGGCTCCGGCACGGCGTTCTCGCTGCTGCCGGCGCAGAACGCCACCGGCAACTACGTCAAGATCGTGCAGCGCGTGCCGGTGAAGATCGTGATGGACAACCCACCGGCCGACGTCGCGCTCGGCCCGGGCATGTCCGTGGTGCCGACGGTGCGGATCAATCCCGCGCCGTCCCTGTTCGAGCGCCTTGAGAAGTCGAGCCTCGGGAGGCTGTGATGAGTGCCGCCGCCATCGACGCCAAAGGCTTTTCGACTCCGAATGTCACCGTCAATCCCTGGCTGATCGCCATCGTGGTCGCGCTCGCGAGCTTCATGGAGGTGCTCGACACCACCATCGCCAACGTCGCGCTGCCCTATATCGCCGGCGGCATGGGCGTGAGCGAGGATGAGGCCTCCTGGGTGGTCACCACCTATCTGGTGTCCAACGCCATCATCCTGACCGCCTCCGGCTTCCTCGCCCGCACGCTCGGGCGCAAGACGTTCTTCCTGATCTGCCTCGGCATCTTCACGGTCAGCTCGATCCTGTGCGGTTTTGCGCCCAATCTGAACGCGCTGCTGCTGTTCCGTATCCTGCAAGGTCTTGGCGGCGGCGGCATGGTGCCGGTTGCGCAATCGATTCTCGCCGACGCCTTCCCGCCGGCCAAGCGCGGGCAGGCGTTCGCGGTGTTCGGCATTGCCGTCGTGGTGGCGCCGGTGGTCGGGCCGACGCTCGGCGGCTGGCTGTCCGACAACCTCTCCTGGCACTGGTGCTTCCTGATCAACGCGCCGGTCGGCGTGTTCGCGATCGCGCTGATCGCGGCCGTGCTGCAGGAGCCCGCGACCGCGAAAGCCAAGGGAGCGCAGCCCCAGGACAACAGGTTCGACTTCATCGGCTTCGCGCTGGTCGCGACCTTCCTCGGCGCGCTCGAGGTGGTGCTCGACCGCGGCCTCGAGGACGACTGGTTCGCCTCGCCCTTCATCATCACCTTTGCAGTGATCTGCGCCGCGGCGTTCGTGCTGATGATCCCGTGGGAGATGACCCGGCGCAATCCGATGATCGACCTGCACATGGTCGCAACCCGGCAGTTCGGCGCCTGCTTCCTGGTGATGCTGGCAACCGGCGCCATCCTGCTCGCCACCACGCAATTCTTGCCGCAGCTGGTGCAGCAGGATTTCGGCTACACCGCGACCTGGGCCGGCCTCGTGCTCTCGCCCGGCGGCGTCGTCACCATGATGATGATGTTCGCGGTCGGCCGGCTCGCCGCCAGGGTGCAGCCGAAATACCTGATCGTTGCCGGCGCGCTGGTGATCGCCGCCTCGATGTACAGCATGACCAACGTCTACGGCGATCTCGGCTTCTGGTTCATGGCGCGCTCGCGCATGCTGATCGGCGTCGGCCTGCCGCTGATCTTCGTGCCGATCATGGCGGCGTCCTATGACGGCATTCCCGCTGGGAAGACCGACCAGGCCTCCGCGCTGATCAACGCGGCGCGCAACACCGGTGGCTCGATCGGCGTCTCGATCGTGTCCAACGTGCTGACGCATCGCCAGCAATTCCACCAGAGCCGGCTGGTCGAGCAGGTGACACCGTCCAGCCCGCAATATCAGGACACGCTGCACCAGCTCACCGACTTCTTCGTCGCCCAGGGCAGTTCGCTGGCGCAGGCGCACAGTCAGGCGATCCAGTGGATCGGACAGCAGGTGCAGACCCAGGCCTCGTTCCTGTCCTACATGGATGCGTTCTGGGTCCTGATGCTGATCTCGCTCGCGGCGATCCCGCTGGCGCTGACCTTGCGCAAGGTCAAGCTCGGCGGCCCCGCTCCCATGGGTCATTGATCCCGGCGCGGGCATGGATGCGCTACGGCAGAATGCAGACGTGGCGCGGCCGCGCTATCGACCGGACAGGTCCGCGCGCCACGAGCGGGCCTTCGCGGTCGTCTCCTCGACGAAACGCGTTTTGCCGTTGCGGTAGGCCGCGATGTCCTCTCTCGAGGAGGCAGCGAGGGCCTGCTTGATATCCGCGTAGGCGCGGGCCGCCTCGGGGTGCGCGCGAAGATAGTCGCGAAACACCAGCAGCGTTTCCCAGCGCGGATTGGATGGCTCCATCAGGTGCAGATGATGGGTCCACGGGCCCGGAGGACCCTTGCGGAAGAACAACTCGCCGGGCAGCCACGCCGCGTATTCCGGTATGTAGTTGTAGCCGAGCGCCTCGATCGGCTTGATGCAGCATTCCCGCGCCTCCGCGAGGCCGGGGACACCGACCATCAGGTCGATGATCGGCTTCGACGGCAAGCCCGCAACCGCGGTGCTGCCGACATGCTCGATGGCCAGGGCCAGCGAGCCGAGCGCGTGCTCGATCCTCGCGCGCTCCGTCTCGAACATGGCTGGCCAGTTGGGGTCATAGTCCAGGACAACGATTGGCCCGGCGCCGTATTTCTCCATGGCACACCCTGATTGCTTGCCGCGAAGTCCCCTTCGCGGGTCAATCAAACCATGATGCGACTAGGTTCGACCAGAGGCGCGGCGCCGGTGGCCGCGCCACCACAGGCCGAAGGCGATCGTGACCGCAGCGGCCAGCGAGAACCAGGTGATGGCGTACTGCATGTGGTCGTCCTTGAGCCGCACCTTGAGCGGTCCGGGCTTCGGCGTGCCGCTGTCGGGCACCGGCGCCTCGAGGTCGATGTAGAACGGCCCGACCTGGCCCCAGCCGAGCGCCTGCGCCATCGCGCGATGGTCGCGCACGAACCACAGCCGCTTCGCCGGATCTTCCTTCGGCGTCAGCCGGCCCGGCGGCTCGGGAAAGCGGATATAGCCCGTCAGCTCAACCGGCGCGCCGGTGACGAGGCGGCCGACCACGCGATCCTCGAAGGCGCGATCCTGCATCGTGTTCTGGACAAAGCCGGTGTTGATCACGACGGTCTCGCCGCTGGCGAGCTTCGCCGGCAGCAACGCCCAGGTGCCGGGACCCGAAATGTCGTCGCGCACGGCGGAGCCGGAGCTGAACACCATCGCGTCAGGCTGCTTCGCATAGGTCGCGGTCAGGGTCACGCGGCGGAATTCATCCTTGGCGGAGGTCAGCGTCGGCCATGCCGACGGCGGCGGCAGCGCCTCGGTCGGCGCGGCCAGCCGCGCCTCGAGCGCTGCGATCAGCGCGTGCTTCTCGACCCGGCGCTGCAATTGCCAGAAACCGAGGGCGATAAACACCGCGATCAGGATCAACGTGAAAATGCCGAAGCCGGCCGCGCTCGGCCGGCGCGTCGTCACATCATTCATTTCGGGTCGCGCTCGATCAATTGGCCTTCGGCGGCCTTGTGGTGGAATTGCAGCGCGATCAGAAGTGCCTTCATCGATCGTAGCGGCAGGATCGTTGTGACCAGGATCAACGGCAGCCACAGCGCGGCATGCACCCAGAACGGCGGCTGGTACTTCACCTCGACGATCAGCGCCGCCGCGACCACGATCGCGCCGGCCAGCATGATGACGAAGATCGCCGGCCCGTCGCCGGAATCGATGAAGGCGAAGTCGAGGCCGCAGGCCTGGCAGCGCGGCGCCAGCGTCAGGAAGCCGGAATAGAGCTTGCCCTTGCCGCAGCGCGGGCAGCGGCAGGCGATGCCGCGCAGTGCGCTCTCAGTGACGGTCGGCGGGGTATCGGTCATTTGGCTCCTTCCCCTCTCCCCTTGTGGGAGAGGGTGGCGAAATCGAGCGGAGCGAGATGTAGCCGGGTGAGGGGTCTGTCTCCGCGGATGGAGACCCCTCATCCGGCGCGGATTACATCCGCGCCACCTTCTCCCACAAGGGGAGAAGGGAAACAAAAAGGGGCGGCCATTCGGCCGCCCCCTCTTAGCACGTCGGCCGGCAATTAGTGTGCGCCGTGGGCCATCGTCTCGGCGCCGTGGCCCCAGACGTAGATGCAGATGAACAGGAACAGCCAGACCACGTCGACGAAGTGCCAGTACCAGGCGGCAAACTCGAAGCCGAGGTGCTGCTTCGGCGTGAAGTGGCCGGCATAGGCGCGGATCAGGCAGACCAGCAGGAAGATGGTGCCGACCAGCACGTGGAAGCCGTGGAACCCGGTCGCCATGAAGAAGGTCGCGCCATAGACGTTGCCGCCGAACGAGAACGTCGCATGGGCGTACTCATAGGCCTGCACGCAGGTGAAGAGGGCACCGAGGATCACGGTGAGGATCAGGCCCTGCTTGAGGCCCTGGCGGTCGTTCTCCAGTAGCGCATGGTGCGCCCAGGTAACGGTGGTGCCCGAGGTCAGGAGCAGCAGCGTGTTGAGCAGCGGCAGATGCCAGGGATCGAAGGTCTCGATGCCGTGCGGCGGCCAGGTACCGGGAACGGAGCAGGCGCCCATCGCCGTGCCGGCGCCGCAGCCGAACACCGCATCGCGGGTGGCATGCACCGCGTCGGCCGGGAACAGCGCCGCATTGAAGAAGGCCCAGAACCAGGCGACGAAGAACATCACCTCGGAGGCGATGAACAGGATCATGCCGTAGCGGTGGCTGATCTGCACCACGCGGGTGTGGTCGCCCTTGTACTGGGCTTCCTTGATCACGTCGCCCCACCAGCTCGCCATCGTGTAGAGCACGCCGATGGTGCCGACGCCGAACACGATCGGGGCCGCGGAGAACATGTGGTGCATCCAGCCGATCGCGCCGAACGCCATGATGAAGGCCGAGATCGAGCCGACCACCGGCCACGGGCTCGGGTCGACGAGATGATAGTCGTGATGCTTGACTTGCGCCTCAGCCATTGCCGTCTCTCCATTCGCGTGCCGCAAGGCACGTCTTAAATCTTAAATTACAAAACTAGCCGCCCTTGCGCTGCTCCGCCTCGCCCGCCGCCACGGGCTTCGGCGCGGCGTCGCGCACGGGGAAGAAGGTGTAGGACAGGGTGATCGTCTTCAACGTGTCGTTCTCGCTGTCCTTGGCCAGCGCCGGATCGACATAGAACACCACGGCCATCTCGCGCTTTTCGCCCGGCGCCATGGTCTGTTCGGTGAAGCAGAAGCAGTTGATCTTCTGGAAATAGGCGCCGACCGTCAGCGGCGCGACATTGTAGGACGCCTGGCCGGTGGTGGTGCGCGCCGACTGGTTGGTGACGGTGTAGTAGACCGTGACCACCTGGCCGATCTTGACGTCGATCGTGTTCTGCTCCGGCTCGAATTTCCAGGGCAGGCCCGGCGCGACGTTTGAATCGAAGCTGACCGAAATAGTGCGCGCGAGCGGCGCATCCGAAGGCACCGAGGTCGCGACTTGGGTGGTGCCGTTGAAGCCGGTGGTGCGGCAGAACCAGTTGTAGAACGGCACGGCCGCGTAGGACGCGCCGACCATCAGCACCACGACGAAGCCGCAGATCGAGGCAACCACGGCGTCGCGCGTCAGCGTGCGGCGCGTGACCTTGGCGCCCTCACCCTGCTGCGGTCCCTGGTTCGCCATCTCACTCACAGCGGCCGCACCAGCACGGCTGGCCCCTTGACGAGGGTGACGGCGAAGAACAGCACGACCAGGATGCCCAGCGCGAGCGCAATCGCGATCGAGCGCTGGCGGCGGCTCTTGAACTGCGCCTCGGTGAGGACGATGCCTTCTGGTTCGCGTTTCTCGTCCATTGATATCCCATGCGCCCCCATCTCGCCCCCCGGCTCCCTATCCGATGAAGACAGGCGCAATCGCGCGGACCACGACCTCGGCGAGAAGGACGGCGAACAGCGCGAACAGATAGAGGATCGAGAAGGCGAACAGCCGGCGCGTGGCGCGGTTGGCGGCCGTCCCCTCGCGGCGGCGATAGACCTCGATGGCAAGCCACAGCATGCCGGCGCCGAGCACCAGCGAGGTGACGCCGTAGATCGCGTCGAAATAGCCGAGCGGCCATGGCGCCAGCGCGATCGCGACCAGCACGATGGTGTAGAGCAGGATCTGCAGCCGGGTCGCGTCGGGACCGGCGACCACCGGCAGCATCGGAATGCCGGCGCGCGCATAGTCGTCGCTGCGGAACAGCGCCAGCGCCCAGAAGTGCGGCGGAGTCCAGAAGAAGATGATCAGGAACAGGAGGATCGGCTCGACCGAGAGCGATCCGGTCGCGGCGGCCCAAGCCACCACCGGCGGCAAGGCACCGGCGGCGCCGCCGATCACGATGTTCTGCGCGGTCCAGCGCTTCAGCCACATCGTGTAGACCACAGCATAGAAGAAGATGGTGAAGGCAAGCAGCGCGCCCGCCACCCAGTTGACCAGGATGCCGAGCGTCATCACCGAGAAGAAGGCGAGCGTGATGCCGAACGCGGCCGCCTCGGTCTGCGTGATGCGGCCGCGCGGGATCGGCCGGTTGGCGGTGCGCGTCATCAGCGCGTCGACGTCGCCCTCATAGGCCATGTTGAGCGCGCCGGAAGCGCCGGCACCGACCGCGATGCACAGGATCGAGGTGAACGCCAGCACCGGATGCACGTGCACCGGCGCGATCATCAGCCCGACCAGCGCGGTGAAGATCACCAGCGACATCACGCGCGGCTTCAACAGCGCGATGTAGTCGCCCACTTCGGCCTCGGAAATCCGGGGCAGCTCGATGGCGTTGTGATCGACAACCGACAAGATCAGGTCTCGCTTCTCTCAAAAGGCGCGGCGCACCCTTAAGTGCGCCGCGTTGTCGTGGATTTACTGCACGCGGGGCAGCACTTCGAACTGGTGGAACGGCGGCGGCGAGGTCAGCGTCCACTCCAGCGTGGTCGCACCGGCGCCCCACGGATTGTTTGCGGCCTGCTCCTTACGGACGAAGGCATCGATCACGCCGTAGATGAAGATCAGGACGCCGATGCCGGAGATGTACGAGCCCCAGGAGGAGATCAGGTTCCAGCCGGCGAACGCATCCGGATAGTCGACATAACGGCGCGGCATGCCCGACAGGCCGAGGAAGTGCTGCGGGAAGAACACCAGGTTGACGCCGACGAAGGTGAACCAGAAGTGCGCCTTGGCGATCCGCTCCGAGTACATGTAGCCGAACATCTTCGGGAACCAGTAGTACCAGCCGGCGAAGATGCCGAACACGGCGCCGAGCGACAGCACGTAGTGGAAGTGCGCCACCACGTAGTAGGTGTCCTGCAGCACGCGGTCGACGCCGGCATTGGCCAGCACGACGCCGGTGACGCCGCCGACGGTGAACAGGAAGATGAAGCCGATCGCCCAGATCATCGGAGCTTTGAACTCGATCGAGCCACCCCACATCGTGGCGATCCACGAGAAGATCTTCACGCCGGTCGGCACTGCGATCACCATCGTGGCGGCGACGAAATAGGCCTGCGTCGCCGAGGACATGCCGACGGTGTACATGTGGTGCGCCCACACCACGAAGCCGATGCCGCCGATCGCGACCATGGCGTAGGCCATGCCGAGATAGCCGAACACGGGCTTGCGCGAGAAGGTGGAGACGATCTGGCTGATCATGCCGAAGGCGGGCAGGATCAGGATGTACACTTCGGGGTGGCCGAAGAACCAGAACAGATGCTGGAACAGCACCGGGTCGCCGCCGCCGTCAGCCGCAAAGAAGGTGGTGCCGAAATTGCGGTCGGTCAGCAGCATGGTGATCGCACCGGCGAGCACCGGCAGCGACAGCAGCAGCAGGAACACGGTAACCAGGATCGACCACACGAACAGCGGCATCTTGTGCAGGGTCATGCCCGGCGCGCGCATGTTGAAGATCGTGGTGATGAAGTTGATGGCGCCGAGGATCGACGAGGCACCCGCGAGATGGAGCGAGAGAATCGCGAAATCGACCGCCGGTCCCGGATGGCCCGAGGTCGACAGTGGCGCATACATGGTCCAGCCCGCGCCGACGCCGTTGGCGCCCGGCTCACCCTCGACGAAGGTGGACATCACCAGCAGCGCGAACGAGGCCGGCAGCAGCCAGAACGAGATGTTGTTCATGCGCGGGAACGCCATGTCCGGCGCGCCGATCATCAGCGGCACCATCCAGTTGCCGAAGCCGCCGATCATCGCCGGCATGACCATGAAGAAGATCATGATCAGGCCGTGCGAGGTCACGAACACGTTATAGGTGTGCGTCTCGTGGAATATCTGGACGCCCGGATACATCAACTCGGCACGGATCGCGATCGACATCGCCGCGCCGATGATGCCCGCGATCACCGCAAAGATCAGGTACATCGTACCGATGTCCTTGTGGTTCGTGGAGTAGAGATAACGCCGCCATCCGGTCGGATGGTGGGCGTGATCGTCATGGGCGTGATCGTCGTGTGTCGCTGCGCCTGTCGCCATGTTCAAAATCCTGCCTTGCAGTCCCTCTCGGACCTTGCGGTCCCGTCGCCCTTATTCCATCCGCGCCGTAAGCCGTGAGGCTTACTGCGCCGCCTGACCAGCCGAGGCGTAGGAATTCGCCGGGTTGGTCGCAAACTTCTTCTTCGCGCCTTCAACCCAGGTCGCGAATTCCTGGTCGCTGACGACCCTGACCGCGATCGGCATGAAGGCATGGTCCTTGCCGCACAGTTCCGAGCACTGTCCGTAGAACACGCCGGTCTTGGTGGCCTTGAACCAGCTCTCGTTGAGGCGGCCGGGGATCGAGTCGATCTTCACGCCGAAGGCCGGCACCGCGAAGGAGTGGATCACGTCGGCGCCGGTGGTCTGGATCCGCACCACCTTGTTGACCGGGACCACCATCTCGTTGTCGACGCCGAGCAGGCGCGGCTGCTTGTCCTTGTCGAGCAGCGAGTCGAACTCGAACTTGCCGTTATCCGGGTAGGCGTAGGACCAGTACCACTGCTTGCCGGTGACCTTCACCGTGAGGTCCGGCTTCGGCACGTCGAGCTCCAGGAAGAGCAGGCGGAACGACGGCACCGCGATGCCGACCAGGATCAGCACCGGGATCAGCGTCCAGGCCACCTCGATCAGCGTGTTGTGGGTGGTCCTGGAGGGGACCGGGTTGGCCCTGGCGTTGAACTTCACCACCACGATGATGAGCAGCGCGAGCACGAACAGCGTGATCAGGGTGATCAGCACCAGCAGGAAATTGTGAAACCAGATGATGTTTTCCATCACCGGGGTCACGCCTTCCTGCAGCGTGTGCTCCCACGGCGCCGGCTGCCCCATTTCGGCGAAGGCCGATCCCGCGGCGACAGACGCCACACCCGCCACCGCCAACCCCAGCAATTGCCTGCCCAACCGGCCAATCGACATCTTCATGCCGCTCGCGCTCCCTTGCATTATTCCCCAAAGCACCCCCGGCATGTGGCCGAAAATGCAGCACGATCCGCCCTGACAAACGGCCTTCCGGACATACCCGTCTCTGAGTCAAGGTGGGTACGGGAGCCAGATCGCTAGAACGCGTCGAAATCCAGCCTCTCAAACCATAATTCTCCGGCGCTCGCAATGCAGTAGTGGGGCCGAAAGCCATGCGCCTGCGATGAAGCTGCCGCTTGCGATTTTTCCCGCAAAATCAAGCGAAAGCACTTGGACCAATTGTCCATGCCGCTTGACAGGGGGATTACCGGATGTACCCACAGACAGGGCAGCGCACAGGAACCTGATTCGCTGCGGGCTGCCCCAATCCGGCGCGAGAATGGCTTCACGATCGCCTTCAAGGCGCCGTCATTGCGGTATCAGTCGACGCCTGAGCATGATCCGGAAGAGTGGAAACCGGTTTTCCGAAAGATCATGCTCAAACAAGAAGATGAGATCATGATTCGCTTCCGGGAAGCGCATCGTGGCGCGCGTGCTACCGGCGGCCGGACGGCCGGACCGACCGAACATCTATAAGGATCGACCCGGATGGGCGCTTCGAACATTCGTTTGACGATGGCCAGCCGGCTCGGCGGCCTCGCGATTCTGGCCCTCTGCCTCGGCCTTTCTCTTGGCCTTTCTCTTGGCCTGACCCAGCCGGCGAACGCGCAAGGCGCGGTGCGCTCGGTCCACGGCGACTGGCAGATCCGCTGCGACACTCCGCCCGGCGCCCAGGCCGAGCAATGCGCGCTGATCCAGAGCGTGGTAGCGGAAGACCGCTCCAATGCCGGCCTGACCGTGATCGTGCTGAAGACCGCCGACCAGAAGAGCCGCCTGATGCGCGTGGTCGCGCCGCTCGGCGTGCTGCTGCCCTCCGGCCTCGGCCTCAAGCTCGACAATCAGGACGTCGGCCGCGCCGGTTTTGTCAGGTGCCTGCCCAATGGCTGCGTCGCCGAGGTCGTGATGGACGACAAGCTGCTCGGCCAGCTCAAGAACGCCAAGACCGCGACCTTCATCATCTTCGAGACGCCCGAGGAAGGGATCGGCTTTCCGCTCAGCCTGAATGGCCTGGCGGAGGGGTATGACAAATTGCCCTAGCGGCGCCGAGCGGCACAGGAAAGCGTAGCCGGATGGAGCGCAGCGCAATCCGGGGCCGCCATCATCGCGGATTGACCAGTCCCGGATTTCGCTGCGCTTCATCCGGGCTACGCCATCTCAACGGACGCCGGCGTAATAGTCGAACAACGCGATCGCCTCCGTGGACAGCCAGTCCGCCTCACCCGTCATGTAGCCTTCGACCTGCCCGGTGATGCCGATCAAAAATGAGATCGGCATGCCGTAGAGCGCGAACGGCGTATCGACCTCGGCGGCGTCGACGCGCGAGACGAGACCACCGGGATCGAAGCCGATCGCGAGGTGGCGCAGCTTGAGCTGCTTGACGTAGGGCGCGACCGGCGCGCGGTTGCGATCGGTGCTGATAGCGACGACCACGAGATCGCGACGGCCGCTGGCGGCAAGGCGGTCCAGCATCGGCAGCTCGGTCCGGCACGCCGCGCACCAGGTGGCCCAGAAGTTCACCAGCACCATCTTGCCTTTGAACGCCGTGAGATCGAGCGCGCCGCCGGCGAGCGCCGGGATCGCGACCGGCGGCACCGGGCGGGCGCCTTCGACCTGCGTGAACTGATGCCGGATGGTGCCGAATTGCGGCGGTCCCGACGCTGCGCGCGCAGCTCCGGCGGGCATTGCGAGCGAGGCGCCGGCGCCAATCATGCCGGCAACGACCGCGCGGCGCGTCGGTGCGTGAGCTGACGTCATGACAAGTTCTCCGCTTGGCTTGATGGCCACATCGCTCAGGACCGGATGTAGGACCAGCCGGCTTCCTGCAATTCGATGATGCGCCCGGGCCCGTTCGGCACCAGGTCGACATGATCGAGCAGCACCAGCGGATGTCCCTCGGCGCGCTCCATGCCGAGCTTGGTGGCTTCGCAGACAACCAAGCGGATGTCGGGCGTGAGCCCCCGCACCACCCGCAGCAGATCCTTCACCGGCGAGGTATCGGCGCGCAGCATGTGGACGCCAGCATTGTAGGCGACGACCTCGATCTCGAACGGCTCGTTGCGCTCCCGATAATATTTCGGGAGGTTGAGCGCGGTCGAGATCAGCGCCCGCATCGTGGTCGGGTCGTCGCTGTTGATCGGCAGCACCAGGCGGTGCATGCGCGGCTCCGGCTTGCTGGACTCAGGTTTCTTGGGCTCGGGTTTCGAGACCGCCGCGACCGAACCGGTGAGCAGCATTGTCGCGGCGAACGGCACCGCGAAGGCCAGCACCAGCCCGGTCACGACCGTCAGCTTGCGGCGAGAGACGCGCATCGCGCTCGCCTCACGGCGCGCTCGCGAGCAGGGCGAACTGGCTACGCTTGGCGTAGGCGACGATCACACTCAATGTCAGCAGCACGAGGGCGGGCACCGGCGAGCCGCCGATCACGAACAGATGCGTGATGGTGGCGCCGACCATGATGCAGCTCAGCAGCACGCCGCCGAACGCCGCGACCGGGGGCAGCAGGATCAGGACCGCGCCGAGCAGCTCCAGCGATCCGGTGAAATAGCGGAACCACTGACCGTGCCCAATATGCTCGAATTCCTCGACCAGCATAGGCACACCGTAGAGCTTGGCGGCGCCAGCGGCGGCAAAGGCCAAAGCGAGCAGTCCCCTGACGACCCAGAGGCTGACGGATTTCCAGCGCGACGGCGCCGCGGCAACTGCAACTGACATTGATGACTCCCGAGTTGTTCGTAAGGCCGGACCGCGGCCACCCGACCGATCGGCGGCTGGCCCGCGGCTTTCGGTGGTCTAAATTCGGGAGTAAGATGAAAAGAACAAGTAGGATGCTTTTTGTGAGGTAGTATGAAAAAACTGACTATTGAGCCTGCCGAGCCTCCGGCGGCGTCCGAGCCGTGCAACGGCGACCTGTCGGCGCAATTTCATCGCGCGCTGTCGGTGCTGGCCGGGAAATGGAAGGGCGACATCCTCTGGCAACTGGTCGAGCGTAAGCGGCGGTTCGGCGAGCTGCGCCAGTCGATCCCCGGCGTGACCCAGCACATGCTGACCACGCAGCTGCGCGATCTCGAGGCCAACGGCCTCGTCAAGCGCACGGTCTATCCCGAGGTGCCGCCCCGGGTTGAGTACGAGATGACGCCGTCCGCCAAGGCGCTCAAGCCGGTGTTCGACGAACTGTACCGCTGGGCACAGGAGCATGGCTTTCCGACCTCGGCGCAGGGCACCGCACAGCCGAAGCCGCAATCGGGCGATGCAGCCGAGCGCGAAGGCCAGCCGCGGAAGGCGGATCGGCGCTCAAGGTGATGACGACAAGGTGAGGAGCCCGACGGGGCACTGTGATCGACCGCATAGTCGCAGGCACTCCCGGTTTGCCACCCCAACCACTATCTTTGGTGATCGGCGTCCGGGCCTGAACCGGGACCGGTACAGGTTTCCGGGTTGTAAGATGAGTTTTCCGCTCGTCTCTGCTTCAATCCCCGAAATCCCTGCTGCGGGTTCCCCACTGGCAATCAGTTGCGCTTCAGGCAAGGATGACGAGGAATCGCCAAGCAATCGCATTGCGTCGGAGTGACCATGACCAATCCCGCCACGACCTCCCTGCTCGACCGCGCCAATCTGGACCGCGATGCCGTCCGCCGCGAGGTGTCGCGCGGCCTTGAAGGCGCCGACGACGGCGAGCTGTTCCTGGAGTTCGGGCAGACCGAGGCGCTGGTGTTCGACAACGGAAGGCTGAAGCAGGCGACCTATGACACCTCGCAGGGCTTCGGCCTGCGCGCGGTCAAGGACGACGCGGTCGGCTATGCGCATTCCTCCGACGTCTCGATCCCGGCGCTGATCCGCGCCGCCGATGCGGTCGCGGCCGTGCGCGGCGGCTATGCCGGCACTTTCGCCGCGGCGCCCGCCCACACCAACATCAAGCTCTATGGCGACGAGAACCCGCTGGACGGCCCGGCGTTCGAGGCCAAGGTCAAGCTGCTCGGCGAGATCGACGCCTATGTCAGGGACAAGGACCCGCGGGTGCGTCAGGTCTCGGCCAGCCTCACCGCGACCTGGCAGGTGGTCGAGATCCTGCGGCCCGACGGCGAGAGCTATCGCGACATCCGCCCGCTGGTGCGCGTCAACATCTCCGTCGTCGCCGGCCAGGGCGACCGCCAGGAGAGCGGCAGCAAGGGCTATGGCGGCCGCGAGGGCTATGCGCGCTTCATCGAGACCAAGGCCTGGCGCGACGCCGCCGACGGCGCACTGCGCGAGGCGCTGGTCAATCTCGAATCGGTGCCGGCGCCCGCCGGCGAGATGGACGTGGTGCTCGGCGCCGGCTGGCCCGGCGTGATGCTGCATGAGGCCGTCGGCCATGGTCTCGAGGGCGACTTCAACCGCAAGCAGACCTCCGCCTTTGCCGGCCTGATGGGCCAGCAGGTCGCGGCCAAGGGCGTCACCGTGGTCGACGACGGCACCATGGCCTCGCGCCGCGGCTCGCTCTCGATCGACGACGAGGGCACGCCGACCAACCGCACCGTGCTGATCGAGGACGGCATTCTGGTCGGCTACATGCAGGACCGCCAGAACGCCCGGCTGATGGGCATGAAGCCGACCGGCAACGGTCGTCGGCAGAGCTATGCCCATGTGCCGATGCCGCGCATGACCAACACCTACATGCTGTCGGGCGACCGCGACCCGGCCGAGATCATCGCCTCGGTGAAGAACGGCATGTACGCCGCCAATTTCGGCGGCGGCCAGGTCGACATCACCTCGGGCAAATACGTGTTCCAGTGCACCGAGGCCTACAAGATCGAGAACGGCAAGCTCGGCGCGCCGCTGAAGGGCGCCATGCTGATCGGCAACGGACCGACCGATCTCCACAGGATCACCATGATCGGCAACGATCTTGCGCTGGATACGGGAATCGGCACCTGCGGCAAGAACGGCCAGGGCGTGCCGGTCGGCGTTGGCCAGCCGACGCTCAGGATGGAACGGATTACGGTCGGAGGAACGGGCTAGTGAGCAGCGGAAACGAAGTCGTGACGGCCAAGCCGACCAGCTGGCGCGGGCAAGCCGTGCAACTGGCCGCGATCGTGGCCGTCGTGTTCCTCGCCAAGGGCGCGATCGCCGAGCCGTTCTACGTGCCGTCGGGATCGATGGAGCCGACGCTGCTGATCGGCGACGCGCTGGTCGCCTCGAAATATCCCTATGGCTACGGCGCGGCTTCGTTGCCGATCCAGATCACGCTGCCGGAAACCGGCCGCGTGTTCGGCGAGACGCCGAAGCGCGGCGACGTTGTCGTGTTCCGCTGGCCGGGCGACCGCTCGCAGGCCTGGGTCAAGCGCGTGGTCGGGCTGCCGGGCGATCGCATCCAGATGCGGCAGGGTCAGCTCTTCATCAACGATCATGCGGCGACGCTGAAGCCCGACGGCACCGGCTTCGCCGAAGACGATCGCGGCGGCGGCGAGGAGGCGTATCGCTATATCGAGACGCTGCCGAACGGCGTCAACCACGCGATCTTCAAGATCCGCGACAACGGCCGGCTCGACAACACCCAAGAGGTGACGGTGCCGCCGGGCAAACTGTTCGTGCTCGGCGACAACCGGGACAATTCCGCCGATAGCCGCGTGCCGGTGCGCGACGGCGGCGTCGGCCTGTTGCCGATCGACAATCTGATCGGCCGCGCCGACGCCGTGGTCGGCTCCTGGGACCTCGGCATCCGCAGCCAGCCGGTCTGGACCTGGCTCTCAGGCTTCCGCCTCGCGCGCTTCTTCACCTCGGTGCAGTAGACGCGGAGCCCGGATGGAGCGCAGCGCAATCCGGGATCTCCCACTCGGCAAGATGTCCCGGATTTCGCTTCGCTCCATCCGGGCTACATTCCTTGTGGGATGACAGTCGTGACCTTCGACGACATCAGGCACATCGCGCTGGCGTGGCCGGAGGTCGAGGACGGCTCTTCCTACGGCACGCCGGCGCTGAAGGTGCGCAACAAGATGCTGGTGCGGCTCAAGGAGGACGGCGACAGCCTGGTGATTCCGGGCGTCCCGCCGGAGGAGCGCGACATGCTGGTCGAGCATCAGCCCAAGGTGTTCTACTTCACCGATCACTACCGCGACTACCCGACGGTCCTGATCCGCCTGTCGAAGGCCAAACGTCAGGCCGTCGAGCCCTTGCTGCGCCGGCACTGGCGCACGCTGGCGTCGAAGAAGGCGGTCCGGGACTACGACGCGACCGCCTCGTCGTGACGCAGGACGAATTCCTCGCAGCCGCGCTGCGCAACCCGGCCAATCAAGCCATCACCGACGAGTTGTACCGCCTCGGTCTGCCCGATGCGTGGCTGGTCGCCGGCTGCCTGGTGCAGACCGTGTGGAACGTGCTGACCAGCCGGCCGCTCGATCATGGCATCAGCGACCACGACATCTTCTATTTCGATCCGGATACCTCATGGGAGGCCGAGGATGCGGTGATCCGCGAGCTCAAGGCACGGCTCGGCCGTCTCGGTGTCGCGATCGAGGTGCGCAACCAGGCCCGCGTCCATCTCTGGTATCCCGACAAGCACGGCCTGCCCTACCCGGCGCTGTCGCGTTCGACCGACGGCATCGATCGCTTCCTCACCGAAAACACGCAGATCGGCATCCGCCGCACCACGCGCGGCCACGACGTCTATGCGCCGAACGGTTTCGATGATGTCGCCGGCATGATCGTGCGGCCGAACCGGACCGCGAACTTTTCGCCGGCGAACTATGCGACGAAGGCGGCGCGCTGGAAGGCGCTCTGGCCCGAGATCACGGTGCTGGCGGCGGAGTAGCCCGTCGTCGCGTAGCCCGGATGAAGCGCAGCGAAATCCGGGGCAGGCCCATCCACGGTGAGCGCGGTCCCGGATTACGCTTCGCTCCATCCGGGCTACGGATTCACCGCACCACGCCCGACGTGAACCCCGCCTTGCGGCGCGGCGGCTTGATCTCTTTCTTCAGGAAGCAATGCGCGTCGCGGCCGGCATAGCCGGGCCGGGCGTAGGTCCAGGCGCGGCACTTGTTGTCGGCGGTGCAGGCCGCCTGGCAGGCCTCGTCGCCGTCGCTGCTCTTCAGTTCGAAATTCTTGTAGTCGCCGCCGAGCCGGTCGATCGAGGTTTCGATGGCGCCGTTGCGCGGTTCGACCACACCCGCGCCGCGCACCCCGGAGACGCAGCAGACGTTCTGCACCCGTGGCGGCACGGTGCTCTTCAGCCAGCACACCGCCCCATTATTGGCGTCGGTCGGATAGTTGAAGCTCCAGGCGCGGCAACGGCGGTCACGCTCGCAGGTCAGCGCGCAATCGGCCGGATCGCCCGTCGTCACCGGCGCGTTGAGATAGTCGCCGCCGGGGCGGTCGAAATTGGTCTGCGCCAATGCCGGGCGTGCGACGACCGCGGCCGCAAGAGCCGCAAACACCACCACACACGCCCTAAAGAGGCGGCCTATCTCCATGAGATTGCTTTCAAATTCGCGCAGCCCCGCGCGTTTCGCGGGGCGTCATTTGAACGCCATGAACCTGTACGGCTGATGAACGGCGGGTGCGACACCACCGCCGTCCGCGTGCGCCTCACGCCCGGATCGGGGCCGAGCGGGGATTAGAAGGCGTATTCCTGATAGGCCGGTTCCACCGAGCCCTTCCAGGGACCGTTGAACTTCTCCAGCATCTCCTCCGCCGGCGAGCGACCGGCTTCGATGATACGCTCGAGCGGCTCGAGGAAGCGGCTCTCGTCGCGTCCGAGATGATCGATCCGGCCGCGCCGCCGCAATCCGGCATGCGACAGGATCAGGCACTCCTTGGCGATCTCGAACAGATAGCGATCCTTGATCCGCGACTTGAAGCCGAAACGCGGCACGTCGTCACGCAGCGCCTGCCGCTCCGGCGCGGTCCAGTGGCGGACGATGTCCCAGGCGGCATCGAGGCTGTCATTGTCGTAGAGCAGCCCGACCCAGAACGCCGGCAGCGCCGGCAGCCGGCCCCACGGCACGCCGTCGGCGCCGCGCATTTCGAGGTAACGCTTCAACCGCACCTCGGGGAAGATCGTCGAGAGGTGATTGGCCCAGTCCGACAAGGTCGGGCGCTCGCCCGGGAAGGCGGCATTCTTGCCGGCGAAGAAATCCCGAAACGAGGAGCCGGAGACGTCGATATATTCCTCGCCGCGCTTGACGAAATACATCGGAACGTCGAGCGCGTAATCGACATAGCGCTCGAAGCCCATGCCGTCCTCGAACGCGAACGGCACCATGCCGCTGCGCGCATTGTCGGTGTCGCGCCAGATCTCGGAACGGAACGACAGGAAGCCGTTGGGCTTGCCTTCGGTGAACGGCGAATTGGCGAACAATGCGGTCGCGATCGGCTGCAGCGCCAGCGACACCCGCAGCTTCTTCACCATGTCGGCTTCGGAGGAGAAGTCGAGATTAGTCTGCACCGTGCAGGTCCGGAACATCATGTCGAGGCCGTATTTGCCGACCTTCGGCATGTAGTTTCGCATGATCTTGTAACGCCCCTTGGGCATCACGGGGATCTGCGCGCGCGACCAGGACGGCGTCATGCCGAGGCCGAGGAAGCCGATGCCGAGCGGGGTTGCGATCTCCCGCACCTGCGCCAGATGCGCCATCAATTCCGACTGCGTCTGATGCACGGTTTCGACCGGCGCGCCCGACAATTCGAACTGCCCGCCGGGCTCGAGCGAAATCGCGCCGCCGCCGGTGACGTCATAGAGGCCGATGATGTTGCCGCGCTCCATGATCGGCTCCCAGCCGAGCAGGAGCTTCATGCCTTCGAGCAGCGCGCCGATGCCCTTGGCGCCTTCATAGGGCACGGGCTGATGGCCCTCGAGCGTGAAGGGAGTCTTCTCGTGCTCGGTGCCGATCCGGAATTCGGACTCAGGCTTCACGCCGGCTTCAAGCCACGCCACGAGTTCGTCGCGCGACTGCAGCGGCGTCATGTCGATCTGGTCACGCGCCATAGATAATCCAACTCAAGGGCGCTTCGATCGAAGGCGCGCGGTGGCAGGGACATCCGCGAGCCACAACGGCTGCGGATGATGGAATCAGCAATATCATCGGGCAGGCACGCCGTCTCGCGCAGGCGCAGCCTTGCTGTCAGCCTTGGTCTCGTTCTTGACGTCGCCTTTGGCGTCGCCGCAGGCGCAGCCGAGCCGGTCGAGCAGACCGCACAGCCTGGTCGCGTCGGCGTCGGACAATTTGGAGCCGACATGCTTGTCGATCGCGGCGGAATAGGCATTCCACATCTTCTTCTGCAGCTCGCGCCCGGCCTCGGTGATCTCGACGAACTGGCCGCGCTTGTCGATCTTGCATTCGCGCCGGGCGGCGAGCCCCTCGTCGACCAGCTTGTCGATCAGCCGCGAGGTCGAATATTGCGGGATCAGCATCTGGCGCTCGAGCTCGACCGGGCGCAGCTCGCCCGACGGCGCGCGGGACAGCTCGAGCAAGGCGTCATACCAGGCGAGCGGCGGAAAACCGGCCTTCTTCAAATCCTGCTCGACGCAGTCCAGCACCCGGCTCGGCACCCGCATCAGGCGGATCCAGGCGGCCGTCGCCTCGCTCGATAGCTTGCGTTTCATGGTCTAGCTCATAGGGGTCCCGGCACCGACTGTACCGCACTGAATGCATCTGCATCAATCTTGACTATTTCATGCAGGCGCATGTAGGCAATCCCTCTCCGGACGCCAAGAACAAGGGAAGGAATACCCCTATGAAGCTTTATTACACCCCCGGTGCCTGCTCCCTCTCCCCCCATATCGCCCTGCTCGAGGCCGGGCTCCCCTACGACCTGGTCAAGGTCGATCTGCGCGCCAAGAAGCTCGAAAACGGCGACGATTTCCTCCAGGTGAACCCTAAGGGCCAGGTGCCGGCGCTGGCGCTGGATACCGGCGAGATGGTCACCGAGGGGCCGATCATCATCCAGATGATCGCCGACAAGGCCGCCGACAAGAAGCTGGCGCCGGCGAGGGACTCCAACGAGCGCTACAAGCTGCTCGAATGGCTGAACTACACCACGACCGAGCTGCACAAGAATCTCGGCCCGATGTTCTCGCCCGTGCTCGCCGACGACGCCAAGGCCTTCTTCAAGGACCGCGCCATGGGCAAGTTCAAATATGTCGAGAGCCAGCTCGCCGGACGCGACTATCTGATGGGCAACCAGTTCACGATCGCCGACGGCTACCTCTTCACCATGATCATGTGGGCGCAGGACCGGCTCGGCTTCGATCTCACCGGCCTGCCGAACGTGACCGCCTACAAGGCCCGCGTCGCGGCGCGCCCGAAGGTGCAGGAAGCGCTGAAGAAGGAAGGCCTGCTCAAGGCGGCCTGAGCTCGCTCACCACCACCGCGATAGAGCCGGGTCGATCGATCCGGCTCTATTTTGTTGTGGATTCGCCGATCCCCTTTCTCGACACCGGAGGCGGAAAGTCTCAATTTAACCTGCATTATAGCGATTAATACTAAGTCGGTGTAGTTCCGGCTGAGGGCGTGGCCGTCCTTGTTCGAGCGATACAACTGACCGACTATGACCTGCGGCGCCCTCCGCTCCAACTGGTCTAAAAATGTGACGATCGCCTTTACCCTTTTATTGACCAGCACCCTGGTTGGGCTGGCAACCAGTTTGTACTTTCGGGTTTGGACATTGATGCTGGAGTCGCCGCTGATCGCGGTGCTCGCGGCGATCGTGCTCCAATCCGACGGCTTTTCCTTTGCCACCGGCGCTCCGATCGTCGTCGCCTGCCTCGCCTTCAACCAGTTCGCCTATCTCGCCGGCGCCTTCCTCTCGCCGGGGCATAACGACTCAATGGCTGAAGAAATTGACGGCCTGCCAGACCGCCGCGGCGAGCACAATATCCGCGGCCAGAACGAGTAGCGCGAGGCCGGTCCATGACGGGCCTTTGCCCCGCAGACGCAGCGGCTTCCACCGCCGCGACGGCGACAACGAAGGCAACGGATCCTTCGCCACGACCTCCGCGGCATTTTCCCTGAGCGCAGAACTCATCGCACGACACCCTCACGCTGATCGTCGCCCCGGCGATCGACCAGCAAGAGTGATGCCAGCAGCGTGGTGCCAGTTGGGAACAAGCGTGGCGGGACTTTGACCGGCATGACCGTCGCACAACAGGATCAAGTCGGATCGATGACTGTACTTCAGGTCGCAGCAGCGGACTCCGCATCACCTCGCCCCGCGTGCGGGGAGAGGTCGGATTGCATCGACAGTTGCAATCCGGGTGAGGGGGAGTCTCCGCGAACTCGCTGCATCAAACTCGCGGAGACGGCCCCTCACCCCAACCCTCTAAGAGCGAGCTACGCTCGTCTCGACCCCGTAAGAACGGGGAGAGGGAGCGGAGAGACCTCGCCATCTCATCGCGATTTTGAAAGGCGACGACTTTACGCCGCCTGCTTCTTCGGCGGGAAGCGGCCGTAGAAGGTTTCGCCCTTGGCGGCCATCTCCTCGAGCAGCTTCGGCGGCGTGAAGCGCGAGCCGTACTTCTTCTCGAAGCTGTGGCAGAGCGCGACGAAGTTCCTGGTGCCCATGAAGTCGATGTAGGACAGCGCGCCGCCGGTGAACGGCGCGAAGCCGAAGCCGAGGATCGAGCCGACATCGGCCTCGCGCACGTCGGTGATGACGTGATCCTCGACGGTGCGCGCGGCCTCCACCGCCTGCACCACCAGGAAGCGCTGCTTCAACTCCTCGACGCTGAGCGTGTCGGGATCGAGCTGCTTGGGCTGCAGATTGGCGAGCCCCGGCCACAGGCTCTTCTGGCCCTTGCCCTTCTCGGGATAGTCGTAGAAGCCCTTGCCGTTCTTGCGGCCGAAGCGGCCCTGCTTCTCGACCATCTCGACCATCAGCTTCTTCTGCGCCTGGTCGATCGCGTTGGGGCCGAGATCGGCCTCGGTCGCCTTGGTGATCTTCAGGCCGAGATCGAGCGCGACCTCGTCCTGCAGCGACAGCGGCCCGACCGGCATGCCGGCCATCTTGGCGGTGTTCTCGATCATCGCCGGCGGCACGCCCTCGAGCAGCATCTCGTTGCCCTCGGAGATGTAACGCATCACGCAGCGGTTGGCGAAGAAGCCACGGGAGTCGTTCACCACGATGGGCGTCTTGCCGATCGCGCGGACATAGTCGAGTGCGGTCGCCAGCGCGACGTCGCCGGTGTTCTTGCCGAGGATGATCTCGACCAGCATCATCTTCTCGACCGGCGAGAAGAAGTGGATGCCGATGAACTTGCCCTGGTCCTTGAACTCCTCGGCCAGCGAATTGATCGGCAGGGTCGAGGTGTTGGAGGCGAAGATCGCGCCCGGCTTCAGCAGCGGCTGGGCCTTGGCATAGGTATCCGCCTTGACCTTGCGATCCTCGAACACCGCCTCGATGACGAGGTCGCAGTCCGAGATCACGTTGTAGTCTGATGTGGCCGAGATCCGCGCCAGGATGGCATCGGCCGCGTCCTGCTTCATCCGTCCCTTGGCGATCAGGCCATCGACCACGGTCTTGGCGTGGCCCTTGCCCTTGTCGGCGCTTTCCTGGTCGCGATCGACCAGCACGACGTCGATGCCGGCCTGCGCCGAGACATAGCCGACACTGGCGCCCATGAAGCCGGCGCCGATCACGGCGAGCTTCTTGACCTTGGTCGGCGGCACGCCCGCCGGGCGGCGGGCGCCCTTGTTCAGTTCCTGCATCGACAGGAACAGCGAGCGGATCATCGCCGCCGCTTCCTTCGAGCGCAGCACCTTGGTGAAGTAGCGCGACTCGACCCGCAGCGCGGCGTCGATCGGAAGCTGCAGGCCCTCATAGACGCAGCTCATGATGGCGCGTGCGGCCGGATAATTGTCGTAGGTCTCGCGGCGATAGATCGCGTTGCCGGCCGGGAACATCTGCATGCCCATCTTGGAGAAGACGGGGCCGCCGGGCAGCTTGAAGCCCTTCTCGTCCCACGGCGCGACCGCCTTGCCGCCGCCCTTGATCCAGTCCTTCGCGGCCTTGATCAGGTCGGCTGCCGGCACCACCGCGTGAATCAGGTTGAGTGCCTTGGCGCGGGTGAGATTGACCGCCTCACCCTTGAGCAGCAATTGCATCGCGTCCGCCGGCTGCACAAGACGCGGCACGCGCTGGGTGCCGCCGGCGCCGGGGAACAGGCCAACCTTGATCTCGGGCAGGCCGAGCCGGGTCTTCGGGTTCTCGGCCGCGACGCGGTAGTGGCAGGCCAGCGTGATCTCGAAGCCGCCGCCGAGCGCAAGGCCGTTGATCGCGGCGACCCACGGCTTGCCCGAGGTCTCGATCGCGCGGAACGACTGCGACATCTGGCGGCTCTGCTCGAACAGCATCTGGTTCGCGGCTTCCTCGCCCTTCTCCTTGAAGAGCTGCGCGTAAGAGCGGTTCATGCCCTCGAGCATCGAGAGGTCGGCGCCGGCGCAGAACGCCTCCTTCGCCGAGGTGATCACGACACCCTTGATCGCAGGATCGCTGGTCGTCTGCTTGATGATCTCGCCGATCTCCTGGGTCGAGATCTCGTCGAACACGTTCATCGAACGATCAGGGATGTCCCAGGTGACGAGCGCAATGCCGTCGGCGTCGACGTCGAACTTGAAATTCTTGTAAGCCATGTTGCTCGCTCCCCTCGCCTCAGACGCGCTCGATAATGGTGGCGGTGCCCATGCCGCCGCCGATGCACAGCGTCACCAGCGCGGTTTCCTTGTTGGTGCGCTCAAGCTCGTCGAGCACGGTGCCGAGGATCATCGCGCCGGTCGCCCCTAACGGATGGCCGAGCGCGATCGCGCCGCCATTGACGTTGATCTTGGCGTTGTCGATGTCGAACGCCTGGATGTAGCGCAGCACCACCGAGGCGAAGGCCTCGTTGAGCTCGAACAGGTCGATGTCCGACTTCTTCATGCCGGAGCGCTCGAACAGCTTTTCGGTGACGTCGACCGGGCCGGTCAGCATCATCGCGGGCTCCGAGCCGATATTGGCGAATGCGCGGATCTTCGCCCGCGGCTTCAACCCGTGCTTGGCGCCCGCCTCCTTGCTGCCGAGCAGCACGGCGCCGGCGCCGTCGACGATGCCGGAGGAATTACCGGCGTGATGCACGTAATTGACCTTCTCGACCTCGGGATGCGACTGGATCGCCACCGCGTCGAAGCCGGCCATCGCCGCCATCGCCGCGAAGGACGGCTGCAGCTGCGCCAGCGACTGCATCGTCGTGGTCGGGCGCATGTGCTCGTCCTTGGCGAGGATGGTCAGGCCGTTGACGTCCTTGACCGGCACCACCGACTTGCCGAAGCGGCCCTCGTCCCAGGCCTTGGCCGCGCGCTGCTGGCTCTGCACCGCGTAGGCGTCGACGTCGTCACGCGAGAAACCGTATTTGGTCGCGATCAGATCGGCCGAGATGCCCTGCGGCATGAAATAGGCCGGCACCGCCATCGAGGGATCCATCGGCCAGGCGCCGCCGGAGGCGCCGATGCCGACGCGGCTCATCGATTCCGCGCCGCCGCCGATCACGAGCTCATGCTGGCCGCTCATGATCTGGGCCGCGGCGAAGTTCACGGCATCGAGGCCGGAGGCGCAGAAGCGGCTGATCTGCACGCCCGGCACCTTCTCGCCGAGGCCGGCGTTCAGCGCCGCGAAACGGGCGATGTCCGAGCCGGCCTCGCCGACCGGATCGACCACGCCGAGCACGACGTCGTCGACGGAATCCTCGGGAAAATTGTTGCGCTCCTTGAGCGACTTCAGCGGCACCGTGGCGAGCGCCAGCGCGGTGACCTCGTGCAGCGCGCCGTCGGCCTTGCCGCGGCCGCGCGGGGTACGAACGTGATCGTAGATGTATGCCTCAGGCATGACGCCCTCCTTGATATGAGGATCATAATATATACGGAAGGACACGCCGCCGCAGCAGTGCGGCGGCAATTTTCAGGGCTTTCTTGTTTGACGCGTTTTCTTCACGCGAACCGGTCTCCACTTCGCTGGAAAACGCTTCAGAACGCTTCCGCGGCCAATTCCATCGTGGTGGCGCTGCCGCTCTGGATCCGGGCCAGATGCACGGCGGTCTCCGGCAGCAGCTTCTCCATGAAGAAGCGGCCGGTCACAAGCTTGGTGTTGAGGTAGGGCGTGGTGCCGGCGGCGGCCTTGTCCTGCGCCACCTTGGCCATCTTCGCCCACATGTAGCCGAGCGCGACGAGGCCGAACAATTTCATGTAGTCGGTCGCGGCGGCGCCGGCATTGTCGGGCTTGGCCAGCGCGTTCTGCATCAGCCAGCCGGTGGCCTGCTGCAGATGGCCGAGCGCGGTGGAGAGCGGGGTGATGAACGGCTTCATCGCCTCGTCGGCGCCATGCTCCTTGGCAAAAGCGCCGACCTCGCCGAAGAACGCCATCGCGGCACGGCCGCCGTCGCGCGGCAGCTTGCGGCCGACCAGGTCGAGCGCCTGGATGCCGTTGGCGCCCTCATAGATCATCGCGATGCGCGCATCGCGCACGAACTGCTCCATGCCGTGCTCGGCGATGTAGCCATGGCCACCGAACATCTGCTGCGCCGAGACCGTGTTGGCGAACCCGGTGTCGGTCAGGACACCCTTTAGCACCGGCGTCATCAGGCCCATGTGATCGTCGGCAGCCTGGCGATCCCCAGCGTCGTTGGAGCGGTGCGCGACGTCGCTCTTCAGCGCGGTCCATACTACCATGGCGCGCGCCGCCTCGTTGAAGGCGCGGATGGTGAGCAGCGTGCGGCGCACGTCGGGATGCACGATGATCGGATCGGCCGGCTTCTCGGGCTCCTTCACGCCGGTCAGCGAGCGGCCCTGCAGGCGCTCGCGGGCATAAGCGACCGCGTTCTGATAGGCGACCTCGGACTGCGCGAGGCCCTGCACGGCGACGCCGAGGCGGGCCTCGTTCATCATCACGAACATGCCCTGCATGCCCTTGTTCTCTTCGCCGATCAGCCAGCCGGTGGCGTTGTCGTAGTTCATCACACAGGTGGAATTGCCGTGGATGCCCATCTTGTGCTCGATCGAGCCGCAGCTGACGCCGTTGCGCTGCCCGAGCGAGCCGTCGGCATTGACCAGCACCTTCGGCACCACGAACAGCGAGACGCCCTTGATGCCGGCCGGCGCGCCTTCGATGCGCGCCAGCACCAGATGGATGATGTTCTCAGTGAGGTCGTGCTCGCCGGCGGAGATGAATATCTTGGTGCCCGTGATCTTGAAGCTGCCGTCGGCCTGGCGCACCGCCTTGGTGCGGAGCAGGCCGAGATCGGTGCCGCACTGCGGCTCGGTCAGGTTCATGGTGCCGGTCCACTGGCCGGCGACCATCTTCGGCACATAGGTCTGCTTCTGCTCGGGGGTGCCGTGCACCAGCAGCGCCGCGGTCGCGCCCATCGTCAGCCCGCCATACATCGAGAACGCCATGTTGGCGGAGATCTGGAATTCGTTGACGGCCTGCGAGAGCGTCACCGGCAGGCCCTGGCCGCCGAATTCCGTCGGCGCCGAGAGGCCGAGCCAGCCGCCTTCGGCGACCTGCTTGAAGGCATCCTTGAAGCCCTTCGGCGTGGCGACGCTGCCGTCGTCATTGCGCTTGCAGCCTTCGAGATCGCCTGTGCGATTGAGCGGCTGCAGCACCTCTTCGCTGAGCTTGGCGGCCTCGCCGAGGATCGCCTCGCGTACATCGGCCGAGGCATCGGTGAAGCCGGGAAGATTGCCGTAGCGGTCGATCTGGAAAACGTCGTTGAGCAGGAAGCTGACGTCTTCGACGGGGGCTTTGTAGGTTGGCATGCTGGTCTCCCGGCTGGCACGTGGCCGCATATGCGACGGACGCTGCGCAGCGTGTCCTTGGGTTGTTGGAGCGGACCTTATCCGGTTCCGGAGGTCCGCGGCAGATGCTATCGCGACTGTGATTGCGACGTTGCGCCGCTTTGCTTCATCAACTCCTCGCCCATCATCCGATGCAGCAGGTTGATCGCCTTGAGCGGACGCACCATCACCTTGAAATGCGTGATCCGGCCGTCACCATCGAACGTGATGATGTCGACGCCGTTGAGCTTGATGCCGTCAATCTCGTTCTCGAATTCGAGCACCGCGCCGGTGTCATTGCGCCACTCGCCGAGATACTTGAAGGTCGGGCCGCCGAGCACCTTGGCGGCGCTGGTGAGATATTTGAAGGTGATGTCGCGGCCACGCTGCGGCGTGTGCACGACCGGACTTTCGAACACCGCGTCGGGATCCAGCAGGTCCCACAGAGCGGCGGTGTCGTGGGACTTCATGTAGGCGTACCACTTGTCGAGGCCCGGCTTGCTCATTCGGACGTCTCCTGCGGCGGGGTTAAGAAGCCTGGACATCGGCGCGCGCGACAGGGCGGCACGCCGATCAACATATGCATATTGACGCATATGCACACTAACGCATAAAGTCAAGCGAACTTCAGAATGGCTTTTTGGGGAACTGAGATGGAGGTGGGCGTTGGCACTCGGTGACGCAATCCTTGCCTGCCTCACGGAACGTCCGATGACGGGCTATGAGCTCGCCAAGACGTTCGATGCGTCGATCGGCTTCTTCTGGAAGGCCGACCATCAGCAGATCTACCGGGAGCTCTCGCGGCTGCGCGACAAGGGCCATGTCCAGGGCCGCGAGGTGGTGCAGTCCGGCAAGCCCAACAAGCTGGTCTATACCCTGACCGCCGAAGGCCGCGCGGCGCTGAAGCACTGGGCAGCGCGCCCGAGCGTGCCGCCCTCGATCAAGGATGACCTTCTGGTCCGGCTCTATGCGCTCGACTGCGTCGATATCGAGCCGCTGCGCAACGACCTGATGGCGCGGCTGGAGCATCACCGCGACCGCTATGAGCGCTATGAGCGCCTGCTCAACAAGCGCTTCCCCGACGGCACCGCGCCGCCGGCCGATGTCGGCAAGATGCTCAGTCTGCGCCTCGGCATGCGCCATGAGCGCATGGTGGTGGAATGGTGCGAGGAGGCGCTCGACGCGCTCTCGGCCATGTCCGGCCGCAGCAATGTGCTGCCGCTCGACGACGGCAAGCGCGAAAGCAACGGCTAGAAACAAATCTTCAGCCTCCCCTTGAAAAGGGGAGGTCGCTTTGCTCGAAGAGCAAAGCGGGTGGGGATCATCTCTCTCCACACGCAGCAGTGTGTGCGGCTGACCCCCATCCCGACCTTCCCCCTTTCAGGGGGAAGGAGAAGCTTGGCGGCGACACAAGTCGCTGTCCTGATCCGGCGCAACAGGTTCCCGGATTCCCTAACTTTAGTGCCCGTCGGCCGCATTCCTTAACCCGTTATTTACCGTGACGGGAAAAAGTCAGCAGCTGAAGCAGACGCCCGGCGCAGAATTCGATTGTCTCTTAACGGGAATGCGCGGGGAGGCTGCGGGCGCAGGGTGTAGCGCCGGAGTCGGGACCGGACGGAATCATGAATTCGCGCGTATCGTGGAGTGTTGACGGCATCGATCCCTCCGTCCGCGACAGGGCCGAGGCGGCTGCGCGCCGCGCCGGCATGTCGTTGAACGACTGGCTCAACTCCACCGTCGGTGAACCGAGCCCGCCGGATTGGCGCATGGAGCAACGGCAGCCGATGCCGAGCCGGGAAAGCCGCGAGGTCGCCGATATCCACCAGCGGCTCGACGCCATCACCCGGCAGATCGAACAAATTGCAAAGCCTCTGACGCGCGCCGAAGCGGTGCGCGCCGAAGTGCCGCGCGGCCAGCCCGCCGTCGCGCGACAGCTGAACGACGCGATTTCGCGCCTCGATGCCCGGCTGTCGCAAATTTCGCGGCCGCAGCCGGCGCGCGAGCCGCAGCCACAGCCGATGCGTGAGTCGCAGATGCAGCGCGAGCCGCAGATGCATGACCGGCAACTGGAGGAGAGGCTGCGCCAGGCGGAGGCGGTCGAGCGGGCCGCAGCCCAGGTCTATCGCCCCTCGCCGCCACTGAGCCCGGCCTCGTTCGATTTCGCGATCGCGGAGATCGCCGCGCGCCAGAACGAGCTCGACGTATCAGCGCAACGCCAGATGCCGCCGCGCGGCGCGCCGCCGATGCCGCAATCGACGCCGCCGATGGCCGCCTATGCGCCACCGCCGCCGGCCGGGCCCGACTTCTCCTCGCTCGAGCGTCAGCTGCTCAAGATCACGAGCCAGATCGAGGCGCTGCAGCGGCCCGACCATATTGAACAGTCGATCGCGGCCTTCCGCGGCGAGCTTGCGGAGATCCGCCAGGCGATCACCGAGGCGATGCCGCGCCGGGCGATCGAGTCGATCGAGAACGAGATCCGCTCGCTGCATCACCGGATCGACGAGCTCCGCCAGGAGGGCCGCAACGGCCAAGGCCAGGCGATCGCCGGCATCGAACGCGCGCTGTCGGAAATCCGCGAGGCGCTGCGCACGCTGACGCCCGCCGAGCAGCTCACCGGCTACGACGAGGCGATCCGCAATCTCGGCGCCAAGCTCGACATGATCCTGCGCGCCAACGACGATCCGTCGACGGTGCATCAGCTCGAGAGCGCGATCGCCGCGCTGCGCGCCATCGTCTCCAACGTCGCCTCCAACGACGCGCTGCTGCAGCTCTCCGGGGACGTGCATGCGCTGGCCGCGAAGGTCGACCAGCTGTCGCAGATGTCGCGCGCCGAGAGCCATGGCGATGCCTTCGCCGGGATCGAGCAACGCATTGCCGCATTGGCCTCGACGCTGGAGACCCGCGAGCGGCCGGCCGGCTATGACAACACCGATGCCATCGAAGGCGCCCTGCGCTCGCTGTCGGAGCGGATCGACCGCCTGCAGGTCGGCAACGACAGTTCGTCGGCATTCACCCATCTCGAGCAGCGCGTCTCGTATCTGCTCGAGCGCCTGGAGTCCGCCGACCAGCGCTCCGGCAATCTCGGCCGGGTCGAGGAAGCGCTGCACGACATCATGCGGCACCTCGAGGCGCAGCACGCCCACATCGCCTCGCTCGCCGACGCCGCCCGCAACGTCAGCACCTCCTCGCCGCAGCCGATGATGGACAGCGGCATCGTCGACATGGTGAAGCGCGAGCTGTCCGACATCCGCTTCAGCCAGTCGGAGACCGACCGCCGCACTCAGGATTCGCTGGAGACCGTTCACAACACGCTCGGCCATGTCGTCGATCGTCTCGCGATGATCGAGAACGATCTGCGTACGGTGCGCACCGCGCCGCCTGCTCCCGCGCCGGCCGAGTCGCGGATGGAAGCTCCGCGGATGGAGATGCCGCGCGCGGCGATGTCGCAGCCGATCGCGCAGCCCAAACCTGAAGCGTACAAGCCTGAATCGTACAGGCCCGAATTGCCCAATCCTGCGCTGGCGCAGGAGCACTTCATGTCCGCGCCGCGCGAATTCCATGCCGCGCAGCCGGTCGAGAGCGCGCCGCCGCCGCTACCGCCGCGCGCGATCAGCGAGATCCTCGAGCCGCATGCGGCGTCCGCACGCGCCGCGATCGCGCCGGACCTGCCACCGGATCATCCGCTCGAACCGGGCACACGCCCCTCCGGCCGCGTCGCTTCGCCGTCGGAGCGGATCGCGGATTCCGAGCGCGCGATCTCTGATCTTCCCGCCGGCAAGAAGGAGCCGGTCTCGACATCGAGCTTCATCGCCGCCGCGCGCCGCGCCGCGCAGGCCGCTGCCGCGCAACCCGTCAACGAGAAGGCGGCGCGCGCCGCGAGCAAGGCTGCAGCCAAGGCCAAGGAGAAGGCCGACAAGGCCGCGAAGGCGGCTGCCGCCAAGGCCGGCACGGCCGCGGCCGGCGCGACGGCGACTGGCGCGCCGGAGGCGCAGCCTTCGACCATCACCTCCAAGATCCGTTCGCTGCTGGTCGGCGCGAGCGTGGTCGTGATCCTGCTCTCGACCGCCAAGATGGCGATGAATCTGCTCGACACCAGCTCCACGCCGCAGGTGCCGGCGATCGAGCACAGCGAGCCGGCCACGCCGCCCATGCAGCCGCCTGCCGAGAATTCCTTCGCGCCCGCCCCGGCTGCGCCGTCCGGCGTGCCCGGACCGTCAGTGCCCGGGCCGTCGATGACCTCGCCGACCCCGCTCGGCCGCCAGTCCAACAACACTCCGGCGCCGAACACGCTCGACAGCGCGCAGGTGACGATCCCACCGGCAATCGCGCCCGCACCCGCCGCCGCGCCTGAGCCGACCGCCGCGCCAACAGCCGCCGCCAACGACGTCACCGGCACGATTCCGACCGCACCGCCGCTCGGCGGCAAGCTCGCCATGGTCCAGATCCCGGCGGGCGAGAAGCTACCCGACGCGATCGGCGGTCCGGCACTGCGCACGGCTGCGATCAAGGGCGATGCGGCCGCGGCCTATGAAGTCGGCGTCCGCTTTGCCGAAGGCAAGGGCGTGACCGCCAATGTCGACGAAGCCGCCAAATGGTATGCCCGCGCAGCGCAGGCCGGCGTGGTGCCCGCGATGTTCCGGCTCGGCACCTTCTACGAGAAGGGCCTCAGCGTGAAGCGCGATTTCGATGTGGCGCGACGCTACTATGTGCAGGCCGCCGAGCGCGGCAACGCCAAGGCGATGCACAATCTCGCCGTGCTCGACGCCGATGGCGGCGGCAAGGGCGCCGACTACAAGAGCGCCGCGCAGTGGTTCCGCAAGGCGGCCGATCGCGGCGTTGCCGACAGCCAGGTCAATCTCGGCATCCTCTATGCCCGCGGCATCGGTGTCGAACAGAACCTCGCTGAGTCGTTCAAGTGGTTCAGCCTCGCGGCCGCGCAGGGCGACGCCGACGCCGGCCACAAGCGCGACGATATTGCCAAGCGGCTCGACCCGCAGTCGCTGGCCGCAGCGAAGCTGGCGATCCAGACTTTCACCGCCGAGCCGCAGCCGAGCGATGCGGTCAATGTGCCGGCGCCCGCCGGCGGCTGGGACGGCGCGGCCGCGCAGCCCGCAGCGGCGAAGCCGGTCAAGCAACCCTCGAAGCGGACCGCGGCGCTCGCCGCTCCAGCTCACTAGGTTCGAGACGGCTGCGGCGCCTTGACGGCGCCGCTGTCCTATACCTCCGGCCTTCCGCCGTGTAGACAGGCGCGCAGTTCCGCGCCGTCGGCGCACGCGTTCCGGAGGGTCAGGCTTGTCTGTCGACGATCGCCAGGATGATGGAACGGGCCACCGTTCGTCGCCGACCGGTCCCCGCGTTGCGCCGCCGCGGCAGGCGCCGTCTCCATTCGCCCCGCGCCCCTCGGCCTCGCCTCCGCCGACGCCGCAACGGAACGCGGCATCGCCGCCCCGCGCCTTCCGGTTCTCGCTCTGGTCCATCATCATCTTCGTGCTGCTGCTGTCGAGCGTCGCCATCCAGGCTTACCGTGACCTGTCGACGCCGGGCGCCTGGGACTTCTGGCGCGAGACCTACATCGCGGCCAGCATGACGTCGGCGGTGATTCCCGATGTCGACATCGACGGATCGGGCCGCGGCCGGCGGGCGCTTGCGCTCAGCGGCAAGATCGGCTCGGCCAGCGCGAGCTGGTTCCGCGACCGGCTCAGCG
The DNA here is from genome assembly GCF_020329495.1 of Bradyrhizobium australafricanum. Classification (NCBI taxonomy): domain Bacteria; kingdom Pseudomonadati; phylum Pseudomonadota; class Alphaproteobacteria; order Hyphomicrobiales; family Nitrobacteraceae; genus Bradyrhizobium; species Bradyrhizobium australafricanum. Next base: position 34,488 of record NZ_JAGKJL010000003.1, read on the forward strand.
AGGCGCGTCTCGCACCGGGCGACGTCGTGCTGCTGTCGTCGCCGGGCGGTGCGCTGAACCAGGCCGCCATCATGGGCGAGGTCATCCGCACGCACGGGCTGGTCACCGCGGTCGCCACCGCCGGCGCCTCGGGCAAGCTCCGCCCCGCGTCCTGCGCCAGCGCCTGCGTCCTGGTCTATGCCGGCGGCCAGACCCGCTATGGCATCGCGGGCTCGCGACTCGGCGTGCATCGCTTCACGACGAGCACGCCCGTCAGCGATCCCCTCGCCGAGGCCCAACGCATCCAGGGCATGGTGCTGGGCTACATGACCAAGATGGGCGTCTCTTCCGGGATCGTCGAGGCGATGTCGCAAACCTCCGATATCCGCTGGCTGAACCCGAAAGAAGCGCTCGCGCTGAACCTGATCACCAAGCCGGTCGATCGGCCGTGAGGCGACACAGGCGTCATTAATCTGAATTATCAACCACGTCCGCAGACGGCGGCCAGGTGCGGCGAAAAATGCCCTCGGGAGCGGATTCTTTAGTCCCTCCCCCCGCCGATTTCAGTTATGCAAGAACGCGGCAATCGACCCGCGTTCGCCTGCGTCTTGCGCGCCGACCGGATTCGTTCAGCCGGAGAATGCCCGACCAGAACGACATCACGCCGTGATGCGGCCTTGTGCCGAGTTCGCGGCGAACCGACAAGAAGCGACGCGCGTGCAGCTCTATCTCCCGATCGCCGACATTCCGGTCAATGTCTTCCTCATCCTGGCGATGGGTGCGGCGGTTGGATTCGTCTCCGGCATGTTCGGCATCGGCGGCGGCTTCCTGATGACGCCGCTGCTGATCTTCGTCGGCATCGCGCCCGCGGTCGCGGTTGCCTCCGTCGCCAGCCATATCGCGGCCTCCTCGTTCTCCGGCGCCATTTCCTATTGGCGCAGACGCGCGATCGATCCGCTGCTGGCGGCAGTGCTGCTGGTCGGAGGCACGCTCGGCACCACGTTCGGGGTGTGGACCTTCACCTTCCTGCGCTCGCTCGGCCAGCTCGACCTGATGATCGCGCTGTCCTACGTCATCCTGCTGACGACGGTCGGTGGGCTGATGTTCTGGGAAGGTTTGCGCGCGATGCTGCGCGTCCGCCGCGGCGGTCCGATCGCGCTGCGCAAGCCCGGCAGCCATGGCTGGATCCACGGCCTGCCCCTGAAGCTGCGCTTCAAGCGCTCCAAGATCTATCTCTCCGTCATCCCGGTCGTCGTGGTCGGACTCGCGATCGGCTTCATCGGCGCGGTGATGGGAATCGGCGGCGGCTTCATCCTGGTGCCGCTGATGATCTATGTGCTGCGGGTGCCGACCTCGACCGTGATCGGCACCTCGATGGTGCTCACCCTCGTCACCATGGTGTTCGCAACCATGCTGCACGCGGTGACCAACCATCTGGTCGACGCCGTGCTGGCCCTGATCCTGATGGTTGGCGGCGTCACCGGCGCGCAGTTCGGCGCCCGCGCCGGCCAGAAGATCCGCGGCGAGCATCTGCGCCTGCTGCTCGGCCTGCTGGTGCTCGCGGTCGGCATCCGCTTTGCGGTGGAACTGGTGATCCGGCCGCAGGACCTCTACAGCATCCGCGAAACCGGCGGAGCCCCGCCATGAGGCTGCGCGCGGCGCTCGCGATCATCGGCTTCGCCGCCGCCGGCCTGGCGGCCGCGCCCGCTCATGCCGAGCGGCTGATCGTGTCGGTCTCCAACCACCGCGTCACGGTGACGCCGAACTATTCCGGCGGCGAGCTCGTGCTGTTCGGCTCGGTCGAGAAGGACGACAAGGCGCCGCCCAATCGCAACAATTACGATCTCGTCGTCACGGTGTCCGGCCCGCGCGCCGACATGGTGACGCGGCGCAAGGAGCGCAAATTCGGCATCTGGATCAACACCGACTCGCGCCAGTTCCTGCAGGTGCCGGGCTATCTCGCGCTGTTCTCGAATCGCCCGTTCGACCAGATCGCCTCGCCCGAGGTGCAGCGGCGGCAGCAGCTCGGGCTCAACAACGTGCTGCTGATGCAGCGGGTCGGGCCCGACTATGCCGACGTGGTGCCGAACGACCCGTTCCGCAGCGCCTTCGTGCGGCTGCGCTCCGAGCACGGGCTGTACCGTGAGGCGACCTCGGCGGTGACCTTCCTGACCCCGACCCTGTTCCGCACAGGCATTCCGCTGCCGGCGGAGGTGCCGATCGGCACCTATAATGTCGAGATCAAGCTGTTTTCCGACGGCGCGCTGGTGACCAAGGCCGAGACCGCGTTCGAGATCGTCAAGGTCGGCTTCGAGCAATTCGTCGCCACCACCGCGCGGCATAACGGCCTTGTCTACGGCCTGATCACCGCGTTCATGGCGCTGATGACCGGCTGGATGGCCTCGATCGTGTTCCGCAAGGATTGATTTAGCCAGCCCTGCTTTGCAATGCGCTGTCGAACGCGTCGCTGAGGATCGAGAGGCCAAGATCGATCTCGTCGTCGCTGATCGTCAGCGGCGGGGCGATGCGGAATACGCTGCCCATGCCGGGCAACTGAACGATGTTAGTGCTCAGTCCAAGCTGCATGCAGCGCTGAGAGACACGCGTTCCGAGCGCTTCGTCAGGCTCCTTGCTGTAACGGTCGCGCACGATCTCGATGCCCTGCATCAGCCCCCTGCCGCGCACGTCACCGATGCATTCGAACCGGTTCTGGAGTGCGAGGAGCCCATCCCTCAGCCGCGCGCCCGCTATCCTGGCGCGCTCGACCAATCTGTCGCGAAGGATGATCTCGATGACCTTCAGCCCGACCGCGGCCGGCATCGGGTCCGACACATGCGTCGTATAGAACAGGAAACCACGTTCGTGACACCGCTCTTCGATCTCGGCGGAGGTGATGACCGCAGCCAGAGGCAGGCCGGCGCCGAGCGTCTTCGACAAGGTCAGGATGTCAGGCACGGCGCCGTCGCGCTCGAATGCGAACATGGCGCCGGTCCTACCGAGGCCGGTCTGCGCCTCGTCGACGATCAGCAGCATGCCGCGTGCCCGGCACAGCTCTTTCAGTTCGGCAAGGTAGCCTTCAGGCAGGTCGATCAGCCCGCCGGAGCTGAGGATGGGCTCGGCGATCATGCAGGCGAGCGAGCCGGTCGATTGGCGATCGATCAGATCGAAGGCGTAGGCCAGCTCGGCCCGCCAGTCGGCCGCGTTGCCGAAGCGCGGGCGATAGGGGTTCGGCGTCGGGATCGCGAGCGAGCCGACCGGCGCGGGACCATAGCCCTTGCGGCCGGCCGAATAGGTCGTTCCGGCCGCGCCAGACGTCATTCCGTGCCAGGACTGTGCGAACGCGACGGTCTCGAAGCCGCCGGTGGCGAGCTTGGCCATCTTGATCGCAGCCTCGTTCGACTCGCCGCCGGTGCTCAGCAGCATGACGCGATCAAGCCCCGGCGGCAGCAGGCCCGCGAGCTGTTCGGCCAGCGCGACGACCGGGCGCGTCAGCATGCCGCTGAACAGATGGTCGAGCCGTTCGGCATGCTCGCTGATGGTCTGGACGATCTCCGGGTGACCATGACCGAGCACGGCGCTCATCTGCCCGGACGTGAAATCCAGGATGGCCCGGCCGTCGGCGTCATAGACGAAGGACCCGGAGGCGCGCTCGATGATGACGGGAGCGAACGTCCCGCCATAGCGAATGAGGTGCCGCCGCGCGCGATCCCAAAAGGATTTGTCGTCATTTCCGGCCATGCCCGCTCCTTGCTGCTCGGTCGCGGCGATCAAAGAACCCTCGCACCACATCTTATGCGCGCGCGAGGGCAATGACATTGCGATTTGAGATGCATTTCAGCCCTTCTTCTGCAATCAATTGCGCAAAAGATCGAAAATGCGAAAAAAAATGGGAACCGCGATCGTGATTGACGAGATCGACCGTAAAATCCTCGACGTGCTGCAGGTCGAGGGGCGGATCACGAATCTCGAGCTGGCCGAGCGGATCGGCCTCTCGTCCGCCCCCTGCATGCGACGCGTTCGCACCCTCGAAGAGGCCGGCGTCATCAATTCCTATGTGGCGCTGGTGGACCCGACGCGGGTTGGACTCGGGTTCGACGTGATCGTCGAGGTCCGTCTCAAGCAACAGAACAGGGAATCCTTCACGCGCTTCGAGCGGAAGGTGATCGACCTTCCGGAGGTCGTCGAATGTTGCATGATTGCCGGCGATTGGGATTACTCGCTACGGATCGTGTCCTCGGACCTCGCGCGCTACCAATCGTTCATCCTCGATCGCCTCATGCATCCGGACAGCGATATCGCGAGCTACCGCACGACGATCATCCTGCGAAAGGTCAAATCGACGACCAAGATCGATAGCTCGCTGTTCGGCGAGGGTTGAGGAGTTCGAACAAGCTACAGCAGGAAGCCGATCCCCATCGCGATCACGCTGAGCGCCATCGCTCCGGTCGAGAGCCAGCCGAGCCAGTACAGCCAGCCGCCGACCACAAAGCGGTCCATGACGTCGCGGCGGCGGGCCATGAACATCAGCAGCACCATCACGGGCACCGCGAGCACGCCGTTGACGACCGCACTCCAGTACAACGCCGCGATCGGATCGATCGGCGTGAAGTTGAGCGCGATGCCGATGCCGCCCGACAGCGCCAGCACCGAATAGAACGCGATCGCCTCCTTCGGCCTGCGCGTCAGCCCAACCCGCCATCGCCGGCCCTCGCCGACCGCATAAGCCGTCGCACCCGCGAGCACCGGAATCGCCAGAAGGCCGGTGCCGACGATGCCGAGCGCGAAGATCACCTCGGCAAACGGCCCGGCGATCGGGCGCAGCGCCTCGGCGGCCTGCGCCGAGGTCTGGATGTCGGTCTTGCCGGTGGCGTGCAGCGATGCGGCGGCGGTGACGATGATCGACAATGCGATCAGGTTCGAAAACGCCATGCCGGTAATGGTATCGGCGCGGATGCGCGAGAATTCGTGCTGGGCGCCGTAATGCCGTTCGATCAGCGGATGCTTGGTGGCGTCGAGCCGCTGCTCCTCCGCCTCCTGCGAGGCCTGCCAGAAGAACAGATAGGGCGAGATCGTGGTGCCGAGGATCGCAACGATGGTCGTGAAATAGTCGGCGCTCCAGCTGATGCGCGGCAGCAGCACGCCGGCCAGGGCCTCCATCCACGACACCTTGGCAAAGGCGAGCGCCGCGACATAGGCGAACAGGCTGAGCGTCAGCCATTTCAGGATCGTGACGTAGCGCCGGTAGTTCATGAAGATCTGCGCGGCCACCGAGGTGACGCCGAACAGCACCACATAGAGAATGGCCGGACCGCCGATCAGAAGCTTTGCCGCATCGGCCATGGCCGAGAGGTCGGCCGCGATATTGATGGTGTTGGCCATCGACAGCAGCGTCACCACGACGGCGAGCAGCCAGCCTGGATAATGCCGGCATACATTGCCCGCGATGCCATGCCCGGTGACGCGGCCGACCCGCGCCGAGATTTCCTGGATCGCGCTCATCAGCGGAAACGTCAGCAGCATGGTCCAGCCAATGCCGTAGCCGAGTTGCGCGCCGGCCTGGCTGTAGGTGCCGATCCCCGAAGGGTCGTCGTCGGAAGCGCCGGTGATCAGCCCGGGGCCGAGCGTCTTCAGGACACGGCTGAAACTGAACGGCTGGCGCCGAGGCTTCGCCGCCGGCGCATCGTCATGTTTGTCGTGTGGTGAGATTGTCCCTTGCCGCGTCATGTCCGGTTCCAGCCGTCTGACAACGAGCCGGATACCGGCAAGGTTCCTGAGGCGAACCTACGGCTCGATGACCGTGGCGACGCCGGGTTCGAGGATGCGCAGACGGCGGCCGAAGCCGAGCGTATCGAAGCTCGCGCGCAGGTCGTTCGCGCTTTGCCGGAAATGCGCCCAGCCGTCGGTATGAACCGGCACGATCACCGCGTCCGCAAAGGCGTGCGCGGTCTCGATCGCGTCATTGGTGTCCATGGTGAGATGGAAGGGGCCGCGGGTTTGCGCGGCGCCGGCGAACGGCAGCACCACGCCGCAGTCGAAGCGCCGCGCAACCTCGGCGACGCCGTCGAACCAGGTGGTGTCGCCGCTGACATAGACCGGACGGCCCGGTTTTGCCGGCTGCACGACGAAGCCGATGACGTCGCCGGACAACGGCTCGATCCCCGCCGGTCCGTGCCGCGCCGGCGTCGCGGTGATGGTGAGGGTCCGGCCACCCTTCTGCAACTCGGTCGAGGCCCAGGGCGCAAAGCCCTCGGCGTTGCCGCCGAGCCGCCTGGCGCCGGCCTCCGTCGTCAGCACGCGCTTCGCCTCTTTAAGGAAATCCCGGCCGGTATGGTCGAGATTGTCGGAATGCTGGTCGTGGCTCAGCAGCACCGCATCGATCGCGCCGACATCGCGCGCGCCGAGCGCGGGGCCCGTCAGCTTCTCCAGTTTCACATGCGGCAATTGATACTCGCCGGGCGCATCGAAGGTCGGATCGGTGAGCAGGCGGAACCCGTCGATCTCGATCAGGGCGGTGGGACCTCCGATCAGCGTGATGGTGATGCTCACGTCCTACTCCTGTTGGCCGCGGCTGCCGCCGGGCGGGTCACTAGGTAAATGCCGAGCGCCACCGGAACGATCCCGAGCAGGTCGCGAAATTCGACATGCTCGCCGAGCACGAGATAGGCGAACAGCATGCCGAGCGGCGGCATCAGGAAGTGATAGGCGCTTGCGGCGGTCGCACCACACACTTTCAGGAGATGAAACCAGAGCAGATAGGCGAGGATCGAGCCGCCGAGCACGAGGAAGGCGAAGGCGCCGGCAAGCCGCATGCTGGGCACGATGTCGCTGACACTGGAGAGCGTGAAGGCGAACGGCATCACCGCAAGGCCGCCGGCCATGTTCTGGATGCCGTTGCCGATCCACAGGCTGCCTTTCGGTGCCAGCAGCTTGAACAGCACGATGCCGGCGACGATCGAGGCGAGCGAGGCCAGCGTGAACAAGATGCCATGCGGGCTGTCCGATCCGACCGACATGCGATGCCAGACGATGAAGGCGACGCCGACGATGCCGAGCACGAGACCAATCACCTTGCGCAAGGTCATGCTCTCACCGAGGAACAGCGCTGCCAGCATGGCGGTGAACACCGGATTGGCCGAGACGATCAGCGCGCCAAGTCCGGCGGAGACCGTCTTCAGGCCGGTATAGCCGAGGCCGAGATAGAGCGCGTTGTTGGCGACGCCGAGCACGGCGAACACCGCCGCATCGCGCCAGGTGAGATCCCATTGGTCGCGGCGCAGCCAGGAGATGGCGAGGATCAAGACCCCGGCGAGCGAAAACCGCGCGGCGAGCAGGATCAGCGGCGGGCAGTCGGTGACGCCGATTTTGCCGGCCACGAACGCGTAGCTCCAGAGCAGGCAGAACAGGGCAATCAGCAGCGGCAGGGTGTTGAAGCGGGCGCGGGGGGCGGCCATCGAGGTAGCGGCGGACATGGGCGAATTCTCCTTCGGCCATGATCTAGGCCCGCGCCTTGATATTTGGAAATTAAATGATAGAATGGCGTGCAGTGGATTTACAAATGGAGGCTGCGATGCTCGACCTGGAGCTGTTGCGCAGTTTCGTCTCGGTGGTCGATGCCGGCGGCTTCACCCGCGCCGGAGAGCGCGTCCACCGCACGCAGTCGACGGTGAGCCAGCAGATCAAGCGCCTGGAGGAGGATGTCGGCCAGCCGCTATTGATCCGTAGCGGCAAGGACGTCACCCCGACGGAAGCCGGCGAGCGGCTGTTGACCTATGCGCGGCGGCTATTGTCGCTCGCCGAAGAGGCCCGCGACGTGCTCTCGCGCCCCGGCAGCGAAGGCGCGATCCGGATCGGCATCACCGAGGATTTTGCCGCCTATCGGCTAACAAAGCTGCTCGCGACCTTTGCGCGCAGCCATCCGAATCTGCGGCTCGACGTGCGCTCCGGCCAGAGCCTGTTCCTGTACCGTGATCTCGAATGCGGCGATCTCGATCTCGCGCTGATCAAGCGCGCCGCCAATGAGAAGGGCGGCATCGCGGTGTGGCCGGAACGCGTGCACTGGGTCACCAGCAAGAGCCACCCGCGCAATACGACGGCCGGCTCGGTTCCGCTGATCGGTTTCGCCTCGGGCTGTCTCTACCGCGCCCGCGCCATCCATGCGCTGGAGAGCGCCGGCCGCAACTGGCACATGGCCTACACCTCCTCCAGCCTCGCCGGCATCCAGGCCGCGGTCGCCGCGGGCCTCGGGCTCAGCATCCTGTCGGAAATGTCGATCCAGGCGGAGCATCGCGTGCTGACCGCAAAGGACGGCTTTACGCCGATCGACCGCACCGAGGTCGCCCTCGTCGCCGCGCCCGAAGCCAGCCCGGCGACACTCCGGCTGGCGGACAGGCTCGCGGAGTATTGCGAAAGCGTGCAGGCGAAGGCGGCTTAGGGCGAGGTCGCGCAACAATCTCTGCTGTCGTCCCTGCGAAAGCACTAGCGTATATACATATCCTCCGCAGTCTTTCCGGAGTCTTCTCAAAGAGTTGGCCGAAAACCGCAGAGAACTTACTCATCTGCACTAGGGTTGCGCCCGCCGATTTCGGCTCTCGCCTAGTAGCTAACCCCTTGATGATGAGTCGGTTTTCTAGCCTCGAAGAGATGTGTAAATGCCCTAGTGCGAAAGCAGGGACGCATAACCACCGCATGCAGTTGTGATGCCGCGCTGGGGCCACAGCTTTGCGCAATCTCGAACAGTGGTGGTTATGGGTCCCGGGTCGCGCGGAGCCTGTCATCGGGCGGCGCTTCGCGCCGACCCGTTGGCTTGCCCGGGACGACACCGAGTGTGTGGTACGCGCCCCTCAATAACACCGCGACGCGACGAACGCGTGGACGCGGTTGTCGCCGAGCACATGGGCCATGAAGCCGGGCGATCCGAAGATCCGTGTGAACGCGCCATCGCGGATGCTCAGGCCGCCGGTGTAGGCGCCGAACGCCGGCATCACCGCGCGCTCGCCGTCACAGGCGAAGCAGCGGCGCTCGATCGAGCGGCCGCGGGTCGGCACCCGCGCCTTGGGGTGCAGGTGTCCGGCGATCTCGCCGGCGGCGCCGGTCGGCTCATGGCGGAACACGATCGGACCGATCGCGACTTCGGTCGCGACCACGCCGCCGAGATCGGACGGCAGCGCCGGATCGTGATTGCCCGAGATCCAGATCCAGTTGCGCCGCAGCTGCAACGCCGCGAGCGCCTCGCGGTCCGGATTGGACAGGCGTTCATGCGCATCGCGATCGTGAAAGCTGTCGCCGAGCGCGATCACCTGCCGCGGATCGTGCCGCGCGATGACAGCAGCGAGCCGGCCCAGTGTCGCGACCGTGTCGTAGGGCGGCAGCAGCACGCCGCGGCTGGCGAAGCTCGAGCCTTTTTCCAGATGCAGGTCGGAGACCACGAGCAGGCTCTGCTGTTCCCAGAACAGCGCGCCGGAGAAATCCGCCACGAAGCCGACATCTGCCACCGTGACCCTCGAAACGCGCATGTCGTCACCGTCTCGCAAAGCTAGCGCGCTTGCCGTCACGTCCTGTTCCCCAGAGTACCAGCGTTACGTCGTCGCCTCCCGCACGAGTTCCTCGGCCGCCTCGGCCAGAAGCTCGTCGGATGCTTCGCCATAAACTGACTCGCGGCCGATTTCCAGCAGCGCGGGGACGGCAAGCGGAGAAACGTGGTCGAGATCCTTGTGGGTGATTCGGCCGTGGATGCGCGAAAGCATGTCGCTGAGGCGGCGAAGATCGAGCAGCCCCGTGGCGGCATCGCCGCGCGCGGCACGCAGCAGCACGTGATCGGCCTGATGTTTTCGCAAAACGTCATAGATCAGGTCGGTCGAGAACAGCACCTGGCGGCGCGACTTCTCCTCGTCGGTGAAGCGGCGCGCGATCAGCCCGGAGATGATGGCGCAGTTGCGGAAGGTCCGCTTCATCAGCGCGGATTCCGCAAGCCACGCTTCGAGGTCATCGCCGAGCATGTCGGGATCGAACAGCGCATTGAGATCGAGCTTGCCGTGCCGGATCATGAAGGAGAGATCGCCGACGCCCCAGACCGCAAGCGCATACTCGTTGGCGACGAAGCCGAGCGGACGGGCGCGGGCGCGCTCCAGCCGGCGCGTCAGCAGCATGCCGAGCGTCTGATGCGCGAGCCGGCCCTCGAAGGGATAGCACACCAGATAATGGCTGCCGCCGCGCGGAAAGGTCTCGATCAAGAGCTCGCGCACCGCCGGCACACGCGAGAATTTCCGCTGCAGCGACAGCCAGTCGTGCACCTGATCCGGCAATCCGTTCCAGGCGCGGCTGTTGTCCAGCAGCTTGCGGACGCGTTCGGCAAGATAGGTCGACAGCGGAAACTTGCCGCCCATATAGGACGGCACTTTCGCATCTTTATCATTGGCACGGGAGACATAGACCTGGTCTTCAACCAAGGCCTCGTAGCGCACCACCTCACCGCCAAAGACAAAAGTGTCGCCGGGCACGAGGCCCTCGATGAAGACCTCCTCGATCTCCCCGAGCATCCGGCCGCCGCGGGCGATCGCGCCAGTCGATCCGCTACTTTTTCCTTGGCCGCCGGCGCGCGAGCGCACCAGCCGCACCTTCAGCATGGTCTCCTCGACGATGGTGCCGACGTTGAGGCGATAGCTCTGCCGCACCTTCGGATTGGTGACGCGCCAGCGGCCCTGCTTGTCCTGCTTGATGCGCGCGAAACGCTCATAGGTCTTTAGCGCGTAGCCGCCGGTGGCGACGAAATCGACGACATCGTCGAAATCGGTGCGTGCGAGCGATGCATAGGGCGCGGCGGTCCTGACCTCATCATAGAGCTCATCGGACAGGAACGGCTTGCCGCAGGCGCAGCCCAGCACGTGCTGGGCCAGTACGTCGAGCGCGCCCGAGCGCAGCGGCGGCGTGTCCTGCGCATTCTCGGCGATCGCGTCGATCGCGACACGGCATTCCAGCACCTCGAAGCGGTTGGCCGGCACCAGCACGGCGCGCGAGGCCTCGTCGAAGCGGTGGTTGGCGCGGCCGATCCGCTGCATCAGCCGCGACGATCCTTTCGGCGCACCGATATTGATGACGAGGTCGACATCGCCCCAATCGACGCCGAGATCGAGCGAGGAGGTGCAGACCACGCCGCGCAGTTTTCCAGCGGCCATCGCGTCCTCGACCTTGCGGCGCTGCGCGACGTCGAGCGAGCCGTGATGCAGCGCGATCGCAAGGCCATCGTCATTCATGCGCCAGAGATCCTGGAACAGCATCTCGGCCTGGCTGCGGGTGTTGACGAACACCAGCGTGGTCTTGTTGCGCTTGATCAGCTCGTAGACCTCGGGCAGCGCGTGGCGCGCGCTGTGGCCGGACCACGGCAGCCGCTCCCTGGTGTCGAGCATCTCGACGACCGGCGGCGCCGCGCCGCCGGCGGTGACGACGTCGGCGGACGCATTCTGGCCCCCGGGCTGCGGCACCAGGAAACGCGCGAGCTGCTCCGGCTCGGCGACCGTCGCCGACAGACCAATGGCGCGGATCTGCGGCGCGATGGTCCAGAGCCGCGCAAGTCCGAGCGACAGCAGATCGCCGCGCTTGGAGGTGACGAGCGCATGCAGCTCGTCGAGCACGATGCGCTTCAGCGAAGAGAACAGGAACGGCGCGTCGTCGGATGCCAGCAGCAGCGCCAGCTGCTCCGGCGTGGTGAGCAGGATGTCCGGCGGATAGCGCCGCTGCCGCTGCCGCCGCGACACCGGCGTGTCGCCGGTGCGGGTCTCGATCCTGATCGGCAGCCCCATCTCGGCGACCGGCGTCTCCAGATTGCGCGCGATATCGACCGCGAGCGCCTTCAGCGGCGAGATGTACAGCGTGTGCAGCCCGTCGCTGCGGCGAACACCGCGGCCGGTGGAGACGACTTTCGGCCTTGGATCGGCCGCGATGGCGCCTTCGCTCGTTTGCCGCGACAGTTTGGAGCCGCCCGGCTCGCCCGCCAATTCGACCAGTGTCGGCAAGAACCCCGCCAGCGTCTTGCCCGCTCCGGTGGGTGCGATCAGCAGCGCGGAGCGTTGCTCGCGCGCCTTCGCCAGCAGCGCGAGCTGATGCTCGCGCGGCGACCAGCCGCGTGAAGCAAACCAGTCGCGAAACCGGCGCGGCAGGAGATCGGCCGTTTCCGACGGCGGAACGGAGAAGAGATCGAGCGTCGACACGCCCAAGAGGTAGGTGGTTCAGGCGGCTTCGTCGAGGGCGGAGCGGAAATGGCGGCAGGTGGCAGGACTACCAGCGCGCTCCGTGCGCTGCGAAGCGCCTGGAAGTCACCTCGCCCCGCCTGCGGGGAGAGGCATAGGCCGCCCTTGGCGGCCGTTCAAAGAAACGCCGAAGCGAAGCTTCGGCTATGTCGCATCGCCAGATGCGATCCGGGTGAGGGGGTACAGGTCTTTCGACACACACCGCCTCGCGGAGGGAAGCCCCTCACCCCGCCCTCTCCCCGCAAGAGCGGGGCGAGGGGGACGAGAGAGCGAGGCTTACCCAACTACTCCGTCATCGGCTGGCCGGAGAGGTCCCAATCCTTGCCGTTGAAGATCGAGACATAGAGCGTCTTCATCGGCGTGTAGTCGTCGGGCGTGTAGCTGTAATTGATGCCGTCAAGGAAATAGGGCGAGTGGAAACCGGCGAGCGTCGTGGCGTGCTTTAGCACGTTGGCGCGGGTCAGATCGTCGCCGCAGCGGCGCAGGATTTCGCCCATCGTCGCCGCCTGGCCGTAACCGGCGAAGGCGATGGTGTTGTCGGGGTCGATGTTCGGCAGGTACTTCTTGCGCAGCTCCTCGAACGCGATCACGTCCGGATCCTTCTCGTAGCGCGGCACGCCGACTTCCTTGTTGTAGCGGATCGCGACGATGTCCTTGGCGTTCTCGAGGCCAGCGGCGCTCAGGATCGAGCGACCGGTCGAGCCCGCCGACAGCAATTGCAGCGGCTTCCAGCCGAGCTCGGTCACCTTGCGGATCGACTGCGACGTCGCCTTGCCGGTGGTGATGTTGTAGAAGACGTCGGCGCCCGACTTCGAGAGATTGATGAGCTGCGAATCGACCGTCGGATCGGTCAGATCATAGGTCTGCTCCATGATCACCTGTGCCTTGCCGCCGGCATCGGCCAGCACCTTCTTGAACGGCCCGAGGAAGTCGCGGCCGAAATCATCGTTCTGGTAGAGGATGCCGACCTTGGCGTTCGGCTTCACGCTGACGACGTGCTTGGCGAGAACGCGTGCCTCGGTCGGATAGAGCGGCAGGCCCGCCATGGTCCATTTGAAATTCTTCGGGTCGTTCCACTTCGAGGCGCCGGTGTTCAACAGCAGTTGGGGAACGCCCTTGGAATTGAGGTATTTATGCACGGAGGTCTGCGGCGCGGTGCCGAGCGAGCCATACAGCGCCAGCACCTCCTCCTGCTCGACCAGGCGGCGCGTCGCCTCGACGCATTTCGGCGCGCTGTAGGCGTCGTCCATGGTGAGGAATTTCACCTTGCGGCCGTTGATGCCGCCCTTGTCGTTCAGCATCTGGAAATAGGCTTCGCCGACGCGGCCGAGCACACCATAGAGCGAGCCGGGGCCGGAATGCGGCACGGTCTGGCCGAGCTTGATCTCGGTGTCGCTCGCACCCGGATCGTACTTCTTGTCGGCGGCCCGGACGAAAGGCGCGGGCAGCACGGACGCGGCGATCACAGACAATGCGGTGGCGCCGAACTCGCGCCGTGTATGCTTTTTCATTATTTCTCTCCCTGAGGCGAAAAGCTCTCGCATTCCGCCCTGCGCCGGGCAAGCGCGAAGTCATGATTTTGCGGCGCAATGCCGCGTCACGGCAAATGCGTAGCGTGTAGACTCAAGTTTGGGTGCGTAACGTGAATGACTCTTCCCTTCTCCCCTTGTGGGAGAAGGTGGCTCGCATCGAAGATGCGAGCCGGATGAGGGGGCTCTATCCGCGGAGGCAGACCCCTCACCCAGCTTCGCTGCGCGAAGCGCCCCTCTCCCACAAGGGGAGAGGGTGCGTCACCGCTTCACGGCCACGGCGACGAGTCCGGGTGCCGGAATATTGTCTTCATTGCGCGCCGAGAGATCGTCGAGCTGGGCCAGCGTCAGTCCCGCGGCAGCGACGGAGTCGCGCACGTAAGCTGCACTGTGGGCGTAGCGCAGTCCCTCGCCGATGATGACGCCTTCGCCGTCATGGGTCTCGGCCGTGAAGGCGAGCACGCCGCCCGCCACCAGCACACGGCTGGCCTCGGCGAGCACCGGCGCGAGATCGGCGACATAGACCATTGCATCCGCGGCCAGGATCAATTCGGCGCTGGCCTCGCGCTTGGCCGAAATGGCCTTCAACATGTCGTCGACCTCGAGCTCGGCATAGAGGCCGGTGGCGCGCGCCTTGTCGATCATGCGCGGCGACAGGTCGATGCCGATGAAGCGATCGACATGCCGGGCGAATGCGCCGGCCGCCAGCCCGGTGCCGCAGCCGAGATCGATCGCACGCTTGAAGAAGGCCGGTTTCTTTGCGCCCGCACGCACCGACAGCACCGCCTTGAACAGCAGTGCCGGGCCGCGATAGCCGAGATCGCCGACCAGCGCGGCCTCGAAGCGCGGCGCATATTGATCGAACAGCGTCTGGACATAGCCCGGCGGCATCGCGCTGACGGCCTCGACGCCGAGCTGCATCAGACGAAGGCCGGCGCCATGACGGTCTTCGGGATCGGCGTCGCGCGCGCCGCGGAACGCTGCGATCGCGGCCTCGCGCTGACCGAGCTCCAGGCGGATCTTGCCCAGCGTGTACCAGGCCGACGGGAATTTCGGCACGAGCTCGATCGCCTGTTCGAGCAGCTCGGCGGCGGCCGGCAGATCGCCCTTCAATTGCAGGTCGCGCGCGAACTCGTAGCGGCGGTCGGCGACGAGGTCGCCGGAGGACAGAAACAGGCGGGGGGCCATTCGCTTTAAGGAACCAATCTCGGCCGGGTCCGGCCATCCATCAAAGCACGGACTTTTTCCGGAGATGGATGCACGGGTCAAGCCCGCGGATCCGGCTAAACATCGCGGGTCGAGCGCCTATATAGGGGCGATGCGCCCGCAAGACATCCTGATGCCCGTCCCGGCCGGGCTTTGCTGCAAGCCCGGCGGCTTCCACATCGATCCTGTCAGGCCGGTCGAGCGGGCACTGATCACCCATGGCCATTCCGACCATGCGCGGGCGGGCCACGGCGCTGTGCTCGCGACCCAGGAAACGCTCGACATGATGCGGCTGCGCTACGGCGAGAACTTCGCCGGCTCTGTGCAGGCGATCGCCTATGGCGAGGAGATCAGGCTCGGCGACGTCACGGTGACGTTTCATCCCGCCGGTCATGTGCTGGGCTCCGCCCAGATATCGGTCACCTGCAAGGACACCCGCATCGTCGCCTCCGGCGACTACAAGGATGCGCGCGACCCGACCTGCGCGCCGTTCGAGCTGGTGCCCTGCGACGTCTTCATATCAGAGGCGACGTTTGGATTGCCGGTGTTCCGCCATGGCGATGCCGCCGGCGAGGTGAACAAGCTGCTGGCCTCGGTCAAACTGTTCCCGGAGCGCGCGCATCTGGTCGGCGCCTACTCGCTCGGCAAGGCGCAGCGCGTGATCGCGCTGCTGCGCGAGGCCGGTTACGACGCGCCGATCTACCTGCACGGCGCGGTGGAGAAGATCACTTACTACTATCAGGAGCGCGGCATTGCGCTCGGCGAGCTCCGGCCCGCTCGCGGCATGAAGAAGGCCGAGCTTGCCGGCACCATTACGCTGGCGCCGCCAAGCGCGACATCCGATGTCTGGACGCGTCGCTTTCCCGATCCAGTCACCGCATTCGCCTCGGGCTGGATGCGCGTTCGCGCCCGGGCCCGCCAGGGCGGTGTCGAGCTGCCGCTGGTGATCTCGGATCATGCCGATTGGGACGGGCTGACGGCGACGATCGCCGCCACTGGCGCCGGCGAGATCTGGGTCACCCACGGCCAGGAAGATGCGCTGGTGCATTGGTGCAAGACCAGGGGCCTTGCCGCGCGGCCGCTCGACCTGGTCGGCTATGGCGACGAGGATGAAGGCGAGACGGCCGCACTGACCGGCGAGGCCCAGCCCGCCGGCGAGGCGGAAACATGAACCGTTTTGCCGAGCTGCTCGACCGCCTCGCCTACGAGCCCGGCCGCAACAACAAGATCAAGCTGCTGGTCGCCTATTTCCGCGAGACCGAGGACCCCGACCGCGGCTACGCGCTGGCGGCGCTGACCGGCGCGCTGTCGTTCAAGCACGCCAAGCCCGGCCTGATCCGCGACCTGATCACCGAACGCGCCGACCCGGTGCTGTTTGGCTACTCCTATGATTACGTCGGCGACCTCTCGGAGACGGTCGCGCTGATGTGGCCGAAATCTTCTCCCTCTCCCGCTTGCGGGGGAGGGTCGGGGTGGGGGTCTCTCCATACGTTCAACAAGCGGAAACAGCCCCCACCCGGATCGCCCGACCGCGCTGACGCGCAGCCGAACGATCCGACCTCCCCCGCAAGCGGGAGAGGTGAAGAAAGCTTGCCGCCCGATGCCCGCCACAACAACCCGCCTCCTCCAACCCTCACCGACGTCGTCACCACATTGCGCACGCTCGGCAAGGCCGAGCTGCCGGCGCAGCTGGCGCGCTGGCTGGACGAGCTCGACGAGACCGGGCGCTGGGCGCTCTTGAAGCTCGTCACCGGCGCGATGCGGATCGGGATCTCGGCGCGGCTGGCGAAGACCGCGGCGGCGGCGCTCGGCGACAAAGACCCGCACGAGATCGAGCTGCTGTGGCCGGGCTTGTCGCCGCCCTATCTCGAGCTGTTCGCCTGGCTCGAGGGCCGCGGAGACAAACCGGTCAACCGCGACCCTGCGCCGTTCCGCCCGGTGATGCTGGCGCATGCGATCGAGGATGGCGATTTCGCCAACCTCGACGCCGCCGATTTCAGCGCGGAATGGAAATGGGACGGCATCCGGGTGCAGGCGGTGTCCGGCCGCGATGCGCGCGGCCACGTCCAGGCGCGGCTCTATTCGCGCACCGGCGAGGATATCACCGGCAGCTTTCCGGATCTCGTGCCGTCGCTGTATCTGCCCGGCGCGATCGACGGCGAGTTACTGGTGCTGCGCGACGGCCGCGTGCAGACCTTCAACGTGTTGCAACAGCGGCTGAACCGCAAGGTCGTTTCGCCGAAGCTGATCAAGGAATTTCCGATCCACCTGCGCGCCTACGACCTGCTCGGCGACGACGAGAACGATCTGCGCGAGCTGCCCTTCACCGAACGCCGCGCGCATCTCGAAGCCTTCGTCGCCAAGCTGAATGATCCGCGCATCGATCTGTCGCCGACCGTCCCGTTCGCGAGCTGGGAAGAGCTAGCCGCGGCGCGTGCCGATCCCAAGAGCGCCGGCGCCGGCGACGATGCCGACGCGGTCGAAGGCGTGATGCTGAAGCGGCGCGACGCGCCCTATCTGCCTGGACGGCCGAAAGGTCCGTGGTGGAAGTGGAAGCGCGATCCGCACATCATCGACGCGGTGCTGATGTATGCCCAGCGCGGCCACGGCAAGCGCTCGTCCTATTACTCCGACTATACGTTCGGGGTCTGGACCCATGGCGATGATGGCGACGAGCTGGTGCCGGTCGGCAAGGCCTATTTCGGCTTCACCGACGAGGAGCTGTTGCAGATCGACCGCTTCGTCCGCCGCAACACCACCGAGAAGTTCGGCCCGGTGCGGCATGTCGTGCATGAGCCGGATCAGGGGCTGGTGCTGGAGGTCGCCTTCGAGGGCTTGCAGCGCTCGCCGCGTCACAAGTCCGGCGTCGCAATGCGCTTCCCCCGGATCAGCCGCCTGCGCTGGGACAAGCCGCCGCGCGAAGCCGACCGGCTGGAGACGCTTGAACGGATGTTAATCTCCATGACAGGAAGTTAAATCCCAAGCGCGCATGACAGCCATTGATCGCGGTGCGCGGGTTTCCCATGTGCACCGCCGTGACCTATAATGCGGGCGATTCCGTTAGACCTCGGTTCTGATGGAATCGGAACCGAGGTCTAGGTTTTGTTTTGACGCGTTTTCTTCACGCGAACCGGTGCCCACTTCGCGCGAAAACGCTATTGGAGACAGCAATGCCAAACGACATCCGGGACTTGCCGGCCGGCCGGAGTGACGGCCTGTACCGCTTTCTCGGCGGATCGCCGCTCTCTGTGGCGTTCCGGTTGATTCTGCTGTCGATTCTGGTCGGTGTCGTGCTCGCCGCGATCGGCCTCGATCCATGGAACATCCTCAACAGCATCCGCAGGCTGTTCCAGAGCATCTGGGATTTCGGCTTCGACGCGATCAACTGGGCCTGGCGCTACTTCCTGCTCGGCGCCGTCATCGTGATTCCGATCTGGCTGTTGTCGCGGCTGTTCGGCGCGCCGCGCGGCCGCTGATCTCAGGGAGTTCGCAGCCGATGCAATTGCGATTTGTCGGCTGCGGCGATGCATTCGGCTCCGGCGGCCGCTTCAACACCTGTTTCCACGTCAGCGGCGCGCGCAGCAATTTCCTGATCGATTGCGGCGCCTCGTCGCTGCCGGCGATGAAGCGGCTCGAGATCGACCGCGACGCGATCGACCTGATCCTGATCACGCATTTCCACGGCGACCATTTTGCCGGCCTGCCGTTCTTCCTGCTCGACGCGCAGTTCTCCCGCCGCACCCGGCCGCTGGTGATCGCCGGGCCCGAAGGCATCGAAACGAAACTGCCTGCGGTGATGGAGGTGATGTTCGAGCATTCCTCCAAAACCAAACAACGCTTCGATCTATCCGTCGTTACGCTGGCGCCGCGCGAAACGCGCAGCTTTGGCGAGGTGATCGTGACGCCCTACCCTGTCGTGCATGGCGAATCCGGCGGGCCGTTCCTCGCCTATCGCGTCGGGGCGGAAGGCCGCATCATCAGCTACAGCGCCGACACCGAATGGACCGACGCGCTGATCCCGGCGGCGCAGGACGCCGATCTCTTCATCGCCGAAGCCTACATGTACGACAAAATGGTCAAGAACCATCTCAGCCTGAAGACGCTGGAAGCGCATTTGCCCGCCATCAACGCCAGGCGCGTGGTGCTGACCCATATGAGCGACGACATGCTCGGCCGCATCGACGATTTGCCCTACACGGCGGCGAGCGACGGCATGGTCGTGGTGCTCTGAGCATGCAATGCCTTGCCCGCTGCCCCTCCGCCATCGCATTGCTCTGAGAACAATTCCGGCATGGCCGCGCGACGATTGACGCGATAGAAGCGTATATTCCCCGCAATTGTAGCCATGCACGCACCCATCCACCCGAAAATCACGACGCGCCAGGTATTCGCCATCGCCGGCCCCGCGATGGTCGCCAACCTGACCACGCCGCTGATCGGCATCGTCTCGACAACCGCGATCGGCCGGCTCGATGACGCCGCGCTGCTCGGTGGCGTGGCGATGGCCTCGGTGATCTTCGACTGCCTGTTCTGGCTGTTCGCCTTCCTGCGCATGAGCACGCTGGCCTTCACCGCACAGGCGCAGGGCGCCGGCGAGATCAAGGAATATGCCGCCATCCTGGTGCGCGGCTTCATCGTCGCCGGCCTGATCGGCGCGGCGCTGATCGCGCTGCAGGTGCCGCTCGCCGCGGTCACGTTCCAGCTGATGGGCGGCAGCGAAGGCGTCACGCGCGCGGCCAAAGCCTATTTCATGATCCGGATCTGGTCGGCGCCGCTGGCGCTCGCCAATTACGTCATCCTCGGCTGGCTGGTCGGCCAGGCCCGCGCCAATCTGGCGCTGGCGCTGCAGATCGTGATCAATTTGATCAACATGGCCGCGACCGTGCTGCTGGTGCAGGTCTACGGCGCCGGCATTGCCGGTGCCGCGATCGCCGCCGTGCTCGCCGAGACCGCCGGTTTCGCCGCCGGCATCGTGGTGGCGTGGCAGATCTCGCAAGGCGGCTTCGCCGTTCCCGCGGCGACGCTGTTCGACCGCGCCAAGCTGATGCGCATGCTGGCGGTCAATCGCGACATCATGGTCCGCACCGCGGCGCTGATCGTCGTGTTCCTGTTTTTCACCGCCAAGGGCGCGCGCGAAGGCGACGTGACGCTGGCGGCGAATTCGGTGCTGAACAATTTCCTGCTGGTCAGCGCCTTCTTCCTCGACGGTCTCGCCAATGCCGCCCAACAGCTGTGCGGCCGCGCATTCGGCGCGCGCGATCCACGCGGCTTTTCCGATTCGACCCGGCTGGTGCTGCTGTGGGGGATCGGCTTTGCGCTGGCGGTGTCGGTGCTGTTCGCGCTGTTCGGACCGGCGCTGATCAATCTGATGACGACCAGCGACGACGTGCGCCGCTATGCGCGCGAGTTCCTGCCGTTCGTGATCCTGGCACCCCTGCCCGGCGTGTTCGCGTTCGGCTTCGACGGCATCTATGTCGGCGCCACCTGGGCGCGCGAGATGCGCAATCTGATGCTGGCCTCGCTTGCGATCTTCCTCGCCACCTGGTGGGCGCTCAGCTCGTTCGGCAACACCGGCCTGTGGATCGCGCTGCTCGGCTTCTACGTCGCGCGCGGCGGCCTGCAGGGCCTGCGCTATCCGGCGCTGCTGCGGAAGACGTTCAAGACGGCGTAAGTCCGTAGCCCGGATGCAGCGAAGCGAAATCCGGGGTCTGCATCCGCGGGAAGTCCGTCCCGGATTTCGCTTCGCTTCATCCGGGCTACGAAGTTCTCTTCCCCTTCCCCCTGAAAGGGGGAAGGTCGGGATGGGGGTCAGCCACAGGCGACGCAGCTCATGGAGAGAGCTGATCCCCACCCGCTTTGCTCTGGCGAGCAAAGCGACCTCCCCTTTTCAAGGGGAGGTTAGGGCGCAGCCGGATTTCGCTTCATCCGGGCTACCCGCACCTACCTCACCGGCCACTCCTCGGCTGTAATCGTCGCGGCGTCGGCACCGACGATTTCCGACAGCGAGTCGCGGCCGGTGCGCAGCAGGGTCGAGGACAGATCGCGCTTGATGTCGTCGACGAGGCCGAGGCCCTTGTAGACCAGCGAGGAATAGAGCTGGATCAGGCTGGCCCCGGCACGGATCTTGGTCAGTGCGGCGCCGCCGCTGTCGATGCCGCCGACGCCGATCAGCGGAAACGCGCCTTCGACACGGACATAGGTCTCGGCCACCATCCGCGTCGACAGCCGGAACAGTGGACGGCCCGACAGGCCACCCTGCTCCTTGGCGCGATTCTCCTCACGCAAGGTCGAGGGACGCGCCAGCGTGGTGTTGGCGACGATCATGCCGTCGACGCGCCGCGAGCGGGCGATGTGCACGACGTCGTCGAGCTCGGCGAGGCTGAGGTCGGGCGCGATCTTGAGCAGCACCGGCGAGTCGCCGGCGTTCTTGCGCACGCGCTCACGGGTGTCGATGACCCGCGCCAGCAGATCGTCGAGCGCCGCCGATTGCTGCAGATTGCGCAGGCCCGGCGTGTTCGGCGAGGAGACATTGACGGTGAAATAGCTCGCGACCGGCGCAAACGTCTCGATCAGCTTCACATAATCGGCGGCGCGGTCGGGCGAATCCTTGTTGGCCCCGACATTGACCCCGACGATGCCGCCGGCGCTGGCGCGCGCGGCGAGCCGCCGCAGCACGGCCTCCGCACCGTCATTGTTGAAGCCCATGCGGTTGATGACGGCCTCGTCGCGCTCCAGGCGAAACAGCCGCGGCCGCGGGTTGCCGCCTTGCGGCTTCGGCGTCACCGAGCCGATCTCGACAAAGCCGAAGCCGAGCCGCAGCAGCGCGTCGGGCACCTCCGCGCTCTTGTCGAAGCCCGCCGCCATGCCGATCGGATTTGGAAAGTTGAGTCCGAAGGCGCGCACCGCGAGCTTGGGATCATCCGGCCGCTGCCGGATCGGCGGCAGCAGCTTCAGGCCCTGGATCGCCATGCGATGGGCATCCTCGGGATCGAACCAACGCAGCAGCGGCAGCGAGAAGGCGTCGAAGGCACGGATCACGGCTTGAGCTCCGGAACGTCGTGGCCACCGTCGGAGCGCGCGCGCAGGTCGAGGATCTCGATGACCGCGCCGAGGTCGAGCTCGCCATAGAGATGCGGGAACAGCTCGTCGTTGCGCGACCGCTCCCAGCGCAGGGCATCGCCCAGCGCATCGGCATCGACCGCGACCAGGAACAGGCCAGTTTGCCCCTGGTAGTGCTTGCGCGCGGTCTCGGCCACCTGGGAGGCGGTGGAAAAATGGATGAAGCCGTCGCGTTTGTCGTCGGCACTGCCCCGGTACACGCCCTGCCGCTCAGCCTCGCGCCAGGCCGAAGCGGGGGTGATTTTGTAGATCATCGGCACGGGCCGGCCTTCCCTTTTGTCCTTGAGTCTCTTGGGGTTTTATCCGGATTTGAGGGGAAATGCCCCAGACGCCATCTGGCGAGCGAGGGACCGTATCGGCGGCGGCGGCGCAACTCAAGCGGTGCCGGGACACATCGGCCGACAGATTTGCGAAAACGCCAAGTTTCAGGCAATAATTCCTACCATCCGGGATATCCTCGATGGCCAAACAGCCCAAAGCCACCCGACCGCTGACCCACGCGCAGGTCTGGGCCGCGCTCGACCGGCTCGCCGAACGCGCCGGCCTGTCGCCGTCGGGCCTTGCCAAGCAGTCCGGACTCGACCCCACCACCTTCAACAAATCCAAGCGCGTGACCGGCGACGGGCGCGAGCGCTGGCCCTCGACCGAATCGCTCTCCAAGGCGCTGGCCGCTAGCAATGCCAGCATGGAGACCTTCGTGCAGTTGCTCGGCGATGGCGCGCGCGGCGGACAGTCGGTGCCGCTGATCGGCTTCGCGCAGGCCGGAGCCGGCGGCTATTTCGACGACAGCGGCTTTCCCGCCGGCAAGGGCTGGGACGAAGTGGCGCTACCGGCGACATCAGACGAACACGCCTATGCGCTGGAGATCGAGGGCGACTCGATGAAGCCGGCCTATCGCGAAGGTGACATCATCGTGGTGTCACCCGCGACCGCGATCCGCCGCGGCGACCGCGTGGTGGTGCGCACGACCGGCGGCGAGGTGATGGTGAAGGAATTGAGACGCCGCACCGCCAAGATGCTGGAACTCGCATCGCTCAATCCGGAGCACCCCGACCGCATGCTCGACGTCGAGGAAGTCGCGTGGATCGCACGCGTGGTGTGGGCGAGCCAGTGATTGGGCAGGTAAACGCCGGCGTCGTCCCGGGCAAGCGAAGCGCGACCCGGGACCCATAACCACCACTCATTGTGCTTGAGCGAGCTGGGGCCACAGCTGGCTTCGACAACATGACCCTGTGGTTATGGGTCCCGGCTTTCGCCGGGACGACGGCGGAGGTTGCGGCGCGCTCCCTGCCAGCCTTACGTCGCGTAGTCCGGCTCCTTGCGATCCAGCATCCGCTTCAGCGCATCGAAATGCCGCTGCGCCGGGGACGGGCCGTTGTAGAGATGGTCGTCGCGGAAATCGCGTTTGGTCTTCTCCACCACATGCTGCGGCAATTGCTTGAGCGGCTGCTGCGTCCACATCGCGTAGATCTGCACCTGCGCGGCGCGCTCGATGTAATAGAGCCGGTCATAGGCATCGGCGACCGTCTCGCCGACGGTCGAGATGCCGTGATTGGCCATGAACAGGATGGTCTTGTTGCCGATCACCCTGGCGAGCCGCGCGCCTTCCTCGGGATCGAGCGCGGGGCCGGTGTAGAGATCGTCATAGGCGATCGCTTCCGACAGCCCGACCTCGGTCTGGCCGATCTCCTTGATGCGCGGATCCTCGAGCCGCGTCAGCGCGCTCGCATAGGGCATGTGGGTGTGGAACACCGCCTTGGCCTGCGGCAGCGCCTTGTGGATCGGCGCATGGATGCAATAGCAGGAGCGCTCGACCTCACCCTCGCCGCGCTTCACCTCGGCATCGTCGATGCCGACCTCCATGAAGGAGGATGCTGTCACCTCCGACCAGTGCATGCCGAACGGGATCTGGTAGTAGCGGTCGGTGCGGCCGGGCACCACCAAGGTGAGATGGTTGAAGATACCTTCCGAAAAGCCGTGGATGTAGGCGAGCCGATGCGCCGCCGCGAGATCGACCCGCGCCTGCCATTCCTCGGCGCTCGAACTGTCCTGCAGCGATGTCGGCGAAACCCTGAACTGCATGCGCATGCTCCCGTCTGTGCCGGCCTCTCCGCGGAGGCCGTGCTGATTTTATGGATGCGAGTGTAGCGCAATCCGGCGCCAGGCTCCGGTGAAATTGCCGATGGCCTGCTATCCGAATTTTGCGGGCTTGGCGTCATTATGTGATGATGCGCTGCGAAGACGGCGGATCGGCGGCTTCGTTGGCTGCGGCGGAAAGCCACATGAGCGGCCTGCACTTTCCAACCCAACGCAACACACTCCGCAAAGCCCAGAGTTACGCCATGACAGGACCATCCGACCGCAAAACCATCGCCATCGTCGGCCTCGGCAGCATCGGCGGCATCATCACCGGCTTGCTGCGCGCGGTCGACAAGCATGACGTGATCGCCTGTGTCCGGCGGCCGCTCGATCGGCTCACGGTCGAGCGGGCGGAAGGCACGGTGGAAGTGCCGCTGCGCGCCCTCACCGATCCGGCGGCGGCTACGCCGGTCGACTGGGTGTTGTTGTCGACCAAGGCGCAGGACACGGAATCGAGCGCGCCCTGGCTGCAAAGGCTGTGCGGGCCGCGGACGCGCGTCGCGGTGCTGCAGAACGGCATCGGCCACGCCGAGCGGCTGGCGCCATTGGTCGGCGCCGCCACGGTCGTGCCGACCATCGTCTATTACAACGGCGAGCGGCTGGCACCGGATCGCGTCCGTTTCCGCCGCGCCGGCGAGCACGAATTTGCGGTTGCCGATGACGCCGACGGACGGACGTTCGAAGCTCTGCTGGATGGCACGGCGATGCGCGTGCGGCGCTCCGCCGATTTTACCACGCTGGCGTGGCGCAAGCTTCTGCTCAATGCGGTCGCCAACCCGATCACCGCGCTCACCTTGCAGCGGCAGGCGGTGTTCCGCCGCGCGGACGTCAAGGCGTTGTGCCGCGCCATCCTCGAGGAGGCCGCGAATGTCGGCCGCGCCGACGGCGCACAGCTCGCGCCCGACGAGGCCGAGCTGATGCTGGCGACGTTGTTGACCTATCCGCCGGACGCCGGCACCTCGATGTATTTCGATCGTGTCGCGGGACGCCCGTTCGAAGCCGACGCTCTCACCGGCGCGATCGTCGCGGCCGGCGAACGGCACGGCGTGCCGACGCCGCTCAACGGCCTGCTGCTGACGCTGTTGCGCGCCACCAGCGACGGCCTGCGCGACGCGGCGCAGGCCGAGCGGCGATGAGCGGCGCGATCCCTACGACGACCGCGCCAGCGCGCCGTCGATCATGTTGACCGCGTTCTGCACGCCGTAGACCGCGACGAAGGAGCCGAACCGCGGGCCCTTCTCCTGGCCGAGCAGCACCTGGTAGAGCATGTTGAACCAGTCGAGCGAGACGCCGGGACGGCCGTCCTTGCCCTTCTTGACCATGTCGAGGAACGGCTCGCGGCGGCCGATCTCATAGACCACGTTCTGGATGTCTTCCGCGGTCGCGTCCGCCGGCATGTTGGCGAGCGCATCGCGCAGATCCTGCAGCGCGGCGCGCTCTCCGTCGGTCGGCTCGCGGAACTGCTTGGTCGGCGCCACGAAGTCGCGATAGTAGTTGATGGCGTAGCCGACCATCGCATCTAACTTCGGATGGGTCTGCGGCGTCACGCCCGGACGATAACGGCCGATGAAACCCCACAGCGTCTCGGCATTCTCCGCGTTCGACGACGACACCAGCGTCAGCAGCAGCTGGAAGGTGACCGGCATGTCGGCCCGCGGCGGCATGCCGGAATGGATGTGCCAGACCGGATTCTGCAGCTGCTGCCGCGCTTCCTGCCGCGTGAAGCCGTCGAGGAATTGCTGGTAGTCGTCGACATTGCGCGGGATGACGTCGAAATAGAGCCGCTTCGCCGCCTTGGGCTCGCGATACATGAACAGCGACAGCGATTCCGGCGAGGCATAACGCAGCCACTCGTCGATCGTCAGGCCGTTGCCCTTCGACTTCGAGATCTTCTGGCCCTTCTCGTCGAGGAACAGTTCGTAGTTGAAACCTTCCGGCGGCGTGCCGCCGAGCGCCGAGCAGATCTTGCCCGACAGCTTCACCGAGTCGATCAGGTCCTTGCCGGCCATTTCATAGTCGACACCGAGGGCGTACCAGCGCATCGCCCAGTCCGGCTTCCATTGCAGCTTGCAGCGGCCGCCGGTGACGGGAACCGTGACGCTCTCCTTGGTATCGGGATCCTCGTAGGAGATCGTGCCGGCTTTGGCGTCGTGCGCCGTCACCGGCACGTAGAGCACGAGGCCGGTGCGCGGGCAGATCGGCAGGAACGGCGAGTAGCTCGCCGCACGCTCCTCGCGCAGCGACGGCAGCATGATCGCCATCACCTTCTCGATCCGCTCCAGCATGCGCAGCAGCGCGGCGTCGAAGCGGCCGGAGGTGTAGTACTCGGTCGAGCTCGCGAACTCGTAGTCGAAGCCGAACTGGTCGAGAAAGGCGCGCAGCCGCGCATTGTTGTGCTGGCCGAAGCTCGGATGGGTGCCGAACGGATCGGGCACCTTGGTCAGCGGCTTGCCGAGATGCTGCTCCAGCAGCTCCTTGTTCGGCACGTTGTCCGGCACCTTGCGCAGGCCGTCCATGTCGTCGGAGAAGGCGAGCAGGCGCGTCTTGATCTTGTCTTCGGTGAGCACGCGGAAGGCGTGGCGCACCATCGTGGTGCGCGCGACCTCGCCGAACGTGCCGATATGCGGCAGGCCCGACGGACCGTAACCGGTCTCGAACAGCACCTCGTCCTTCGGATTTTTCTTCAGCCGCGCCACAATCGCTTTCGCCTGCTCGAACGGCCAGGCGTTGGATTGTTCGGCGAGCGCCCGCAGGTCGCTCGGGCTGGCAGAAGGATCAATCACGGACATTCCTCAGGTTCTCTCCAAAAAGGCGGCGAAAACTAACGCTTTCGCGGCAAAATGCAAAACGACGGGAAGTTTGTCGTCATTCCGGGGCGATGCGCAGCATCGAACCCGGAATGACGAACTCAGAACGGGCTGACCGAGAAATAGCGCAGCCACAGATCGGTGAAGCGGCCTTTTTCCCAGATCCGGAACAGCGCCCAGTTCAGCGACTGCCGGAGCAGGTCGTTGCCCTTGCGCACCGCGATGCCGACGCCCTCGCCGAAATAACGGCTCTCGACAAAGGGGCCGCCGGCAAAGGCGCAGCATTCGGCGGAATCGGTGCCGTTGATCCAGAACGCGAGCGAGATCGCATCGCCGAAGATGAAGTCGACCTCGCCGCGGCGCAGCGCCGCGCGCAGCGTGTCGTTATCCGGATAGGAATGGATCTCGGCGTCGGTGAACATCGCCTTGAGGTAGGCCTCGTGCGAGGTCCCGGCGATGACGCCGACCTTCTTGCCCTCGAGATATTCCGGGCGGATTTCCGGCATCGCGTTGTCACGGCGCGACACGAAGCGGGCCGGCGCGCGGTAATAGGGATCGGTGAAATCGACCTTGGCGCGCAGCTGCGGCGTCACGGCCATCGACGCGATGATGGCGTCGCCCCGGTTGGTCGCCAGGGCATCGATCAGGGTCTCGAAGCGGCGCATCTGGATGGTGCAGGTGACCTTGATCTCGTCGCAGAGCGCGCGCGCCAGGTCGACGTTGAAGCCCGCCGGATTGCCGTCGGGACCGGTGAAATTGAACGGCGGATAGTCGGTCTCGGTCAGGAAGCGGATCACGGTGAGGCGCGACAGGTCCGGGCGATCCGGCCGGCGCCGCGGGTCCCAGAAACCCGGCACCGCCTGCGGCGCGGCCTCGGCGGCGGCCTTGGGCGGCAGGGTCGGGGCCGGCGGGGCGGCGGCGGCCGGTGGTGTTGCGGGCGCCGTTTGCGCAGGGGCCGCCTTGGTGGGCGGAGCCGGAGCAGGAGCCGTCTTGGCTGCCGGCGCCTGTGCGGGGGGTGTCTGTGCAATTGCAGGGTGCGCCAAGGTCAGCAGCAAGGCAGCCGCCAGCATGCCCGCGGCCAGGCGAAGCTGGCGCGAACGGACGGCAAAGGGCTGGGCGGACAGATCTGGCATAACCGGCAATTTCAGGAAATTGAACGGCTTATAGCCGAATCGGCGCCTGAAGCGAGCGCCGATTGGGTTAATTCTGAACCGGAAATGGCGATCAGAGATACCGTTTGAGATCGGCCGCCGCCTCTTCCGGCGTCCG
Source organism: Bradyrhizobium australafricanum (assembly GCF_020329495.1). Lineage (NCBI taxonomy): Bacteria > Pseudomonadati > Pseudomonadota > Alphaproteobacteria > Hyphomicrobiales > Nitrobacteraceae > Bradyrhizobium > Bradyrhizobium australafricanum. The sequence continues at coordinate 62,778 of NZ_JAGKJL010000003.1, forward strand.
TTTCAGATTGAACGGCGCGACGAAATGGCCGTCGCGGTCCATCAGATAGATCAGCGCGGTGTGGTCCATCGTGTAGTCGCCATCCTTCAGCGGCACTTTCTTGGCGTAGACACGATAGCTCGACAGCACCTTGGCGATCGCGGCGGGATCGCCGGTCAAGCCCTTGAGGTGCGGATCGAAGCTCGACAGGTAATCCTTCATCGCGGTGGCGGTGTCGCGTTCCGGATCGACCGAGACGAAATAGGCATTCACGCGATCGGCGTCCTTGCCCATCGCCTTCAGGACCTCCGAGATCTCGAACAGCGAGGTCGGGCAGATGTCCGGGCAATGGGTGAATCCGAAGAAAATCAGGGTCGGCTTGCCCTGAAGGTTCTTGTCGGTAATGGTCTGGCCCGACTGGTCGGTGAGCTGGAACGATCCGCCGATCGCGGCCGGCGCGGCAACGGTGCGCAAGCCGCCGATCGCCCACAGCATGAGGAACAGGCCGACCGCCAGACTGCCCGCGAAGGCAGCGAAGATCACCAATGGGCGCGTGGTCCGGGGCATGATGCGAGAGCGTCCTTGTCAGAAGCAGGCGGAGATGCCGGCCGTGATCATTTCGAAAAACACCGCGGTCCCGTAGTGGAACCAGAGCGCGGCGGCGGCAAGCAGGGCCAATCCGCCGATGCCGGCCGCGCCCCACAGGATCGCAGACGCCACCCGGGTCTGCGGAGCCGTTACAAGCTCGGATCGGGTGGAGATCGGCTGAACCATGAGGTTGAGATAAGCCCGGTTCCGGCAGGCAGCAAGCGCAATGGCGGCCGCAGGCCGTCAAATGATGGCGAGCTATTCCGATGCCTGCTCGTCCATCCCCCGGCGTATGACCAGGCCAATGGCCGACAAAGGTCAAACAGAGAAGCAACCTGAGCTTAGTGCGCGGGCTTCGGCGCCGAGGCCTGGGCGTTGAGGTAGCACGGCTTGTACAGCGCCTGCAGTTGCTTGCCGCGCAGGAAGATCATGCGCCGGGTCAGGCCACCACGCCCCGAAATCCATCTGCGTACCGCCGGCGGATACATCAGGTACAGCATATGGGTGGCTTCGGGATTGGGGACCGGGCGGCCGTTATCGCCGTAGTCCCAGGCTGCGTGGAAGCCGAGGCTGGCGTGCGAGGTCACGCAAATCCGGTCGTGAGGAACCTTGCCGAGCACGATCGTGCAGGCCGAGGCACACAGCCCGTCGATGATTACCGTCTCGCCCGAAGTCCGCAGGTCCTGATACCTGTCGACATAGACGCCGATCTTGCCGCCGCGATCGTCGGCGATCCTGACTACGGCTTGAGACACCCCCATTCCCGCCAGCAGGAGAACCGCAGCGAGCAACCCCGTCATCAACTTCATTTTGGCCAGCCCCAGTCGAAACCGAATCTGTTTGGTCTGTGATGCAAGACAATCGTGAGCGTGTTGCGCGCGCGGATTTTTGTCCAGACGAGCGAAGCCGGTCAAAACAAATTCAAATTGGGTGTTGCGCGCACGCTGCAGTGGGACTGGGGAAAGGTCCCAAACTGGAACAGCGCGGCGCACATGCTTGGTGCTTCGCCGCCACAGGCAAGGTCCATTTGGCGTTGACCGCACGCAATGAGGCGGTCTTGAATCTCGGCGGGACGGGGGACCTGAACATGGCTGACGATGCAGATGTGATCGTGATTGGCGCGGGGCTTGCCGGTCTCGTGGCCGCAACCGAGATCGCCGACGCAGGCAAGCGCGTCATCGTGCTCGACCAGGAAGGGGAACAAAGCATCGGCGGCCAGGCCTTCTGGTCGTTTGGCGGCCTGTTCCTGGTCGATTCGCCGGAGCAGCGCCGGCTCGGCATCAAGGATTCGGTCGAGCTCGCGCTGCAGGACTGGATGGGCACCGCCGGTTTCGATCGCGAGGAGGATTACTGGCCGCGCAAATGGGCCGAGGCCTATGTCGCATTCGCGGCGGGCGAGAAACGCGATTGGCTGCGCGCGATGGGCCATCGCATCTTCCCGGTGGTCGGCTGGGCCGAGCGCGGCGGTTACGACGCGATGGGCCATGGCAATTCGGTGCCGCGCTTCCACGTCACCTGGGGCACCGGCCCCGGCATCGTCGAGCCGTTCGAGCGCCGCGCGCGCGAGGCCGCGAAAAGCGGACGGCTGATATTCAAGTTCCGCCACCGCGTCGATGCGCTCAGTGTCACCAACGGTGTGGTCGACGGCGTCAGCGGCGCGATCCTGGAACCGAGCTCAGTCGAGCGCGGCAAGAGTTCCTCGCGCAACGTCGTCGGCGATTTTTCCTTCCGTGCACCAGCGGTGATCGTCGCGTCCGGCGGCATCGGCGGCAACCATGATCTGGTGCGGCAGAACTGGCCGAAGCGGCTCGGCGAGCCGCCCAAGTTCATGATCTCCGGCGTGCCCGAACATGTCGACGGCCGCATGATCGGGATCACCGAGGCGGCGGGCGGGCGGCTGATCAACCGCGACCGCATGTGGCACTATGTCGAGGGCATCCGGAACTGGAACCCGATCTGGCCGCGTCACGGCATCCGGATCCTGCCGGGACCGTCGTCGCTGTGGTTCGACGCGACGGGCAAGCGGCTGCCGGCGCCGCTGTTCCCGGGCTCCGACACGCTCGGGCAACTGCATTACATCATGGGCACCGGCTACGATTATTCGTGGTTCATCCTGACCCAGAGCATCATCAAGAAGGAGTTCGCGCTGTCCGGCTCCGAGCAGAACCCCGACCTCACCGGCAAGAGCTGGCGCATGACGATCAAGCGCGCCACCAACAAGGGCGCGCCGGCGCCGGTGGAGGCGTTCAAGCAGCACGGCGCCGACTTCATCGTGCGCGACAATCTCGCCGAACTCGTCGATGCCATGAACAAGCTCGCAGGCAACGACCTGTTGCAGCTCGACGCCATCAAGGCGCAGGTCGAGGCGCGCGACCGCGAGATCACCAACCCCTACGTCAAGGATGCGCAGGTGATGAACCTGCACAATGCGCGGCGCTATATCGGCGACAAATTGATCCGCACCGCCAAGCCGCACCGCATCCTCGATCCCGAGCACGGCCCGCTGATCGCGGTGAAGCTCAACATCCTCACCCGCAAGACGCTCGGCGGCTTCGAGACCGATCTCGATTCGCGCGTATTCGGCAACGATCACCAGATCATCCGCGGCCTCTACGCGGCCGGCGAAGCCGCCGGCTTCGGCGGCGGCGGCGTGCACGGCTATCGCTCGCTGGAAGGCACGTTCCTCGGCGGCTGCCTGTTCTCGGGCCGCAACGCGGGACGTGCGGCGGCGAAGGCGGTGAACTGAGGCGTGCTACTCCGAGACGCAGTCGTTGGCCCGCCGGCGTGAACCGGCGGGCTGTTCTTGTTGAGCGGAAGTTCCCCGAGCCGTGTTGCGATCAGGCGGTCTTGGTGAAAAGCGTCAGGATGCCGTTGGTGAGATTGACCGCGACAACTTGTGCCGAGCTGAGGCCCTTCGCCTTCAGCGCGGATACCGCTTCTTCAGACGCGTCGATGGAACCGCGAAGGTTCCGCAGGTCGTCTTCGCTTGCCTTTGCGACGACAGCCTCGACCTTCGACCGGGCGTCGGGCTTGAGTTCCTTGATGTCCACGACCTGTATGCTCCGGATGGCATTGGGCTGGTCAGATTGAGCCTGCGGCATCGCCTTCGGTTGCGTTCCCTGTACCTGCGCCCAGGCAGGTGTTCCGAGCGAGAGCGCCGCAACGATGACGGACGCCGTAGAGATGCGGATGCGCATGACTATTCCTTGCGTTGATTACCCCCAACATCCCGCGACAACGGGCTTTCCTTGCTTAAGGTTCCGCCGGAAATCCGCTCTCTGGACTAGTGATTATGCGACCGTCGCCGGGAGCGCTGCCAAAATATCGAAAACAACCCCATGCAAAGTAGCCGGCGGTGGCCGGCGTTCGACCAAGCAACTTGACACGTCGGGCAATTCAGACATATTCTTCTAATATTCCGAAATTGCGCATCTTGCTCTAGTCCGCCTCCGCGCCGAGGAAGCGGACGCCGAACGTGTCGGCGTTGGCCTCGCCCCAATCGTAGAGTGCCTGCAGCATCGGCTCCAGCATCTCGCCGCGCTTGGTCAGGCAATAGCGCGAGGAGCCGCCGCCGCGCTCCTGCCTGACGAAGCCTGAATTGCAGAGATCGCGCAGGCGCTCGGTCAACACCTTGTCGCTGAGCTGCGGGATATCGTGGCGCAATTCGCCATAGCGCATCGGCCGGACCTTGAGCCGGCTCAGGATCACCGTCTTCCATTTGCCGCTGAGCTGATCGATCGAGAACTCGACCGGGCAACCATATTTGCGCTTGGTCTTGCGGATCATTGCAACTCTCCCGCGGCACTTTCCATCTGGTTCGTTGAGAGCCGCCATCGATCCATCTAAGCACGCATTGCACGGCTTGGGCGAGTTCAGGGATCATTGCAAGGCATGACAGACGACAATTCCGCCCAGGATCCAAGCGACAAGCAACAGCCGCACAAGCGCATCGTCGTCAGACGCAACGGGCCCTACGAACCCGACCCCGACATTCCGATCGTCGATCATCTCGGTGTACCGATCGCAGCCGCGGCGCCAGTGCGGCTCTGCCGCTGCGGACAATCGCAGACCAAGCCGTTCTGCGACGACAGCCACCTCGCGCGCGGTTTCACCGACGCCAGGGATACGCGGCGCGTAGCGGACAAGCTCGACGTCTATGCCGGGCAGCAGGCGTTCGTGTTCGACAATCGCGGCACCTGCGCCCATTCCGGCTTCTGCACCGACCGGCTCACCTCCGTGTTTCGTCTCGACGAAGAGCCGTTCATTGCGCCGAGCGGCGCACGCTTGGACGATCTCATCAACGCGGTGCGCAGGTGCCCGTCGGGGGCACTCGGCATCGGCATTGGCCCGGAGCGTGACGCCAGCCTGTCCGATATCAACCGGCCGCCGCAGATCGAAGTGTCGAAGGACGGGCCCTATCGCGTCACCGGCGATGTCGAACTGGTCGATGAGGATGGCGCGCCGATCACGCAGAACGCGGGCGCGTCGCAAGAGCATGTCAGCCTGTGCCGCTGCGGCGGGTCGCTGAACAAGCCGTTTTGCAGCGGCATGCATTGGAACGTCGCGTTTCGCGATCCCGTTCCCGATCCGATGCGCGAGCCGACGCTATTCGAATGGGCCGGCGGCTATCCGGCGCTGCTCGACATGACGCGCATCTTCTACAGCCGTTACGTGCCGGAAGATCCGCTGCTTGGCCCACTGTTCGCCGAGATGTCGCCGGACCACCCCGAACGGGTGGCGGCGTGGCTCAGCGAGGTGTTCGGCGGCCCGCGCTTCTACACCGAGCGCTATGGCGGCTATCGGCGGATGGTGTCGCAGCACATCGGCAAGGAGATCCGGCCGGAGCAGCGCGCATTGTGGGCGACCTACATGGTGCAGAGCGCCGACGATGCCGGCTTGCCGACCGATCCGGAATTCCGCGCCGCCTTCGTCGCCTATATCGAATGGGGCTCGCGGATCGCGGTAGAGAATTCGGGCGCCGGCGCAGCACCGCCGCCGAACATGCCGGTGCCGCGATGGTGGTGGGTCTGCAACGCAACGCCGGCCGCGCGGCCGTCCGCAACCGCGAGCGATGCGCAGGCCGCGAGCGATGACATCGAGGCACCGCCCGGTCCAGACGAGACCGTGCAGTTCGAGCAGCACATCCGGCCGCTGTTCAGGCCGATGGATCGCAACTCGATGCTGTTCGCCTTCGATCTCTGGAAGGAGGCGGATGTGGCCAGGCACGGTCAACAAATCCTGGCACGGCTCGAGGCCGGGACCATGCCCTGCGACGGCGCCTGGCCAACCGAGCGAGTGGCGCTGTTCGCCCGCTGGGCGAATGGGCAGAAGACGGTAACCTACGGCCGTGGACCCATAATTCGGCCAGGCTGACGGCTCGCGAGAGTCCGTTATGCCCCAGTAGCGATCAAACTCCGCATCGAAAAATGACGCGATGGGCCAGAAGCGGTCAACCCAGTGCTTCTACGACGCCGCGCACGGCCAGCGTCGCAAAGCGTCCACAACACGTCACAGATTGCGGTAACCTCGTTCCTGCAGCGCCCAGCTGTTGCCGTCCGGGTCCAAGAAATCGGCGAAGCTGGCGTAATCCCTGCGCGTGGGGTCGAGCCCGGTTGCGAAACCTCCGTCCCAGGCATCGATGGGTGTTTTGTGCCGGGCCTCACTGACTTTGACCCCACGTTCGAGCAGGCGGCTCCGCATAGCTTCAAGGTCGGTCACGACAAGATAGACATTGCGAACTGATCCGACGGGCGCGTCGGCGAGTCCGCGACGGATCTGTATCGAGCAGCTCGAGCCCGGCGGAGTGAGCTGCACGACGCGGAACGCGTCATTCGGCGAATAGTCGACGTCAAGCGTGAAGCCGACCTGGTCGACATAGAACCGCAGTGCTCGCTCGACATCGCTCACCGGCAACGTAATCACCTCAATTGAGAGCTTCTCGGCCGCTTTGCTGGTTGTGTTCATCGCGCCGCGACTCCTCTTTGGTCTGATGTTCGCCGCCCTGATCTTCCACTCTCGGCGGGTTCCTCTTCCAAGTAACCGTGGCGGTCCCTCGGGTCGGAAATCGAAATCCGGCCAGGATTATAAGTCGATCACGACGTCACGAACCGGTTGTGAGCAGCAAACGAGAAGGTTGCCGTCGGCGGGCTTCTCGAGTGGCTGGGGTCCATAGGCAACCTCGCCCGAAACCAAACCGCTCTCACAGTTGTGACAAACACCGGTCCGGCACGACCAACGGACCGGGACGTCGCAAGCCTCGGCCAGTTCCAAAATGCTCTGGTAGGCTGACGCCTTCCAGTGTGCGGCAATGCCACTTCGCGCGAACGATACCAGCGGACCGGTGTTGGCATCGTCCCTGGGCAGATGTGGAGTTCGCGAGGCTGCGCCGACGACACCAGGAGTCATCGACTCGCTGCCGTTGAAGATTTCGACATGCATCCGCTCCGGCGCCACGTCCAAGGCTGCGAGCGCCTCTTTCATGTCCGCCATGAAGCGAGTCGGCCCGCAGAGGTAGACATCCGCCTCTCGCGGGATGCCGACCTTGTCGAAGACCGATCGCGACAGGTGACCGGTAGCATCGAAATCCTCGCCCATTTTGTCGCGCGAGCCTGGCCGGCTGTAACAGACATAGCTGCGGCCACGGGTGAGTGCGGGCATGAGTCGGCGGACTTCGGCGGCAAATGGATGGTGCTGCCGGTCGCGAGCCGTGTGCAGCCACAAGACCTGACGCGTCGAGCGGGCCGCCGCCAGCGCATACAGCATCGCCAGCACAGGCGTCGCCCCGATTCCCGCGCTGAGCAACACCACGGGCCGCTCTCCCGACTGCAAAATGAAGCTTCCCCGCGGAGAGCTGACGTCGAGAACATCGCCCATGCGGACGTGCTCCCTCAGGTAGGTTCCAGCCGCCCCGTCCGGCTCGACCTTCACGCTGATCCGGTAGCGCTCCGTCGAGAGGGGACCCGAGAGCGAGTAGCTGCGAAAGAGTGGCGGGCCGCCACCAATCCGTCGAAGACGCAAGACGACGTATTGACCGGGCAGAGCCATCTTCAGCGGCTGACCGTCCGGATCTCGCATCGACAGGGAGAGGACGTCCGCGGACTCCTGATCGATCGCGGCCACCGCGAGCGGCTGAAATCCTGGTGCAACCGGATGCGCAGCCGCTGCCGGCGCGAGCCCTGCGTTGCCGCTTCCCGCGCCAGTCGTCTGATTCTGCAGTAACGCCTCAAACGATGCGCGCCATCCGGGCGAAAGCGCCTCGATCCGCAAGGCGCGCTCCAATCGATCGCGTGGATGATTGGGCGAATAGAGAAGCGCGTTGATCTCTGCGACAGTTATTCGTTCCTTCGCCTCTCCCACCTTCACGATTTCGTCGCCGGCGCCTACTTCGCCTTCCTGCAGGACGCGGAAGTAAAACCCCGGACGGCCGCTGGCTGTCAGCAATGCCGGCATCCGCGGTTCATTCATCCGAATGCTGACCCGATAGCAGGTCACGCGAGGCTGAGTGACCTCGAACAGTGCACTGCCGATTTGATAACGATCACCGATGCAAACGGCATCGTCGGGTAATCCCTCAATCGTGAAGTTCTCGCCGAACTGTCCATGGACGAGGTCGGTTCTCTTCAGCTGCTCCTGCCAGTAGCGATACGATTCGATCTGGTAGACGAAGACGGCTCGCTGCTCACCCCCGTGCCCGCTCAGGTCGCCTTGACCGTCTCCATCCAGATTCAACCGGCCGACCCGACAGCGGCCACGCACGGAATTTTTCCAGATCCCGGTGTGTACCGTGCGGCCCTTCCATTCGATATCACGCGGAAGTCCGACGTTCACCGACAGCAGTCGCGCCATGTCCCACTCCACTTTGATAGGACTGAAGGTGTTTCCTAGCCGCCGCCACCTGTCTCATGGACCACCTCGGAGAGGTCGATGTTGCGATCTGGGCCGTGCGCAACCACCGTCTGGCCCGGCTCGAGATGGAGCTGGGTGCCATCGAGATGGACCGAGACGATATCCGGTTCGAATGACACCAGATTGGAGATGCGGCGGACCTCGGGATAGGCGTCAGGGTACCACCATGCCGCCAGACGCGCCTCATCGATGGAGTAGTAGCTGCAGAGCCCTTTGTATGGGCAGAAGGTCTGGAGTTTCACGGGAGTGAGGGCGGACTCATCGATGTCGGCGCGTGGAACGTACCAGCGCGGCGCGAAGCCGGACTCGTAAAGGACGAGCGGCCGCTTGGTATCGGCGATGATCCGGTCACCATGGCGGACCAAGAGGTTACGGGAGGCTTGGCGAATATCGATGCGGTGGTAGGGGTCAGCCGCATGGCCCACGATTCGCTCGTCTTCTTCGTAGAAAGCGTCCATAGCCCGCCAGGCGAACGCAACGCGTGCCTGCAGTTCGCTCGCATGGGGAGGAAGGCTGGTGTGCTGCCATGCCCCTCGCGGTGCGACGTGCTGCTCGTCGGCCCGGACGCTGTACCAGGACGTGAGCCCGAGATCGGCGTGTTGGGTGGTATGCTCGCTGCGTTCAAGGACGCGTGGGGAAATGTCGGTCTCCGGGAAGTAGGCGACCGGATAGCGGCCCGGTTCGAAGAGCAGGAGGGCATTCTCGCTATCGGCGATCCAGATCCCCCCGAAGCGAACGCGCATACGCCGGCGCAACCGCTCGACGTACAACAGTCTCTTGGGCAGCGGGTCGGGCACGAGGAACCGGCCGATTGCTCCCGTTGAGAGCGGACCTTGTTGCCAGGACAGTCCCATGGTCTCCCCCATGGGTTCGATGTTCGAGCCCGCCAGCAATCTCCGAACGCAGATCCGGCAGCAAGGTTCCTCGACAGGCGTTCGTCAAATTCGCATCAATCCGAATTTGGTTGCGCGCAAATGGAGTCCACGCCCTGAAGCAGGATGTGTTTTGGTTAAATCTGCTTGCCGCGATTTCGGTTTACCTCTCCCCGGCGGGGAGAGGTAAACCTTCGGCGCCGTTCCAGCTGAACCTAATCTCATCACGCTTTGGACCGCGATTTCCATGAGGTGCGCGCTGCAAAATGCGCAGTGGCGGCGGTCGCCGTGACGCGCTAGAGGTCTGGTTCTGATCAAATCAGAACCAAACCTCTCAATCTCTTGTTTTGACGCGTTTTCTTCACGCGAACCGGTAGCCACTTCGCTTGAAAACGCTATAGACATGCCCGCCATTCAGTGGAGACCCAAATGAGCATTCAGCGTTTCGAAACCGGCCCGCGCATGAGCCAGGCCGTCGTGCACGGCAACACCGTCTATCTGGCCGGCGTCGTCGCCGGCAAGGCCGCGGGCGGCAGCGTCACCGACCAGACCAGGGACATCCTGTCGATCATCGACGGCCACCTCGCCAAGGCCGGCACCGACAAGTCGAAGCTGCTCAGTGCGACGATCTACATCACCGACATGAAAACGTTCCCGGAAATGAACGCGGTGTGGGACGGCTGGGTCTCCCAGGGCAACACCCCGGCCCGCGCCACCGTCGAGGCCAAGCTGGCGGCGCCGCAGTACAATGTCGAAATCATGGTCGTCGCGGCGAAATAGACGCGACGCACGTCATCCAACGGATACCGGATGCCCCGGATCGCAAAGCGCAATTCGGGGCATTTTCATCTTGCACTCACGCGCTGATCCGCGCTCGCTCGCCGGCAGCCTCACCGAGATCGGACTGAAGCCAGCGGGCAATCCGGTGCCATGAGCCGGCGAGAGCCTTGCAGCCCATGAACAGTCCGAGATGACCACACGGCTCGGTATGGCATTGCAGCCACGCGGGCGGCGTGGCCAAGAGCCGCGCTGTCGCAAATGCCTGGTCGGGCGGAACAACGATGTCGTTCTCTGCGGCGAGCACGAAGACGGGCTGCTTCACGGCAGCGAGATCGATCTTGCAGCCAAGCGCGAGGAAGTCTCCAGCCGCGATCCGGTTCTGGCGAAAGATCCAGTCGGTCACTTCGAGGTAGTAGGTGCCCGGCAGATCGAGCGTCTCATCGTTCCAGCGCGTGAAGCGATCGAGCAACGCCCGCGCATCCTCCGAATTGCGGTCGAGCCGCCTCTGCAGCGCGGCTTCCGCGTCACGCATGGTGAACGGGATGCTCCAGGCCTGCAGCATGTGCTTGCCGCTGATGATCCCATCCCCCTGGCGGACCAGCGCCTCGAAGCCTTGCGGTGGAAGCGAGGCGACCATCCGGGAAAGCTCCGACGGCACCGAGACGTCGACCGGGCTGCCGGCAAGGACAAGCCGCCGTACCTTGCCGGGAAAGCGCGCCGCATAGAGCAACGACAGCCAGCCGCCCTGACAGAGACCTGCAAGGTCGACCGGCGGCCCGATCGTGTCGACGGCCACGTTGAGATCGGACAGAAAGGTGTCGATCGAGAAATATCGCATCTCCGGTGCCGCCGAGCGCCAATCCGTGAGATAGAGACGCGCAACGCCAGCCTTCTGCAACGCCTCCATCAGGCTATGGCCGGGGGCGAGATCCGCAATCTGCGCGCGATGCAGCGCATAGGGCGCGCAGACCAGCAGCGGCCGGCCTTCGGCCGCTCTCGAGAAATCCAGCAGGCACATCGACGGCAGCTGAAGCGCGAGCGAATGGGCTGTCGTCCAGGGCAGCGCCGCCACTTCGCCCGGCGAATCCGTGGGCTCGGGCGCACGACTGGGGTACCACTGCGAGTAGATGTCCAGCGCCAATCGCGCGGCTTCAAACGGCCATAGCCAGGCGTCCTGCGCCCAGCCGCTGCTCGCACTTCGATCCGATCGATCCGTCTTTTCGGGCAAGCTCATTCACCGATTGATCGCTACCGGGATGGTCTGGCCAACGCGGGTCACCTTCACGCCGACAAATTCAGGCCCGGATCAGTTTACGCCAAACCGGCTGGAGCGGCAGCCACGCCGGGATGTCACGATCTCGCGACCCCGGCGCGGCTTGCTGCCAAGCAGCAAAAGCCGTCGTTTCAACGGACTAAGGCGCGATGAGATTGGGTTGAATCATCATCGCGCTTTAGCTCCTTGTTTGAGCATGATCTTTTCGGAAAACCGCTCCACACTTTTCCGGATCATGCTCTAGGCGGCGCGCGCCGTGCCCTTCTCCGCCTCGAGCTTGCGCGCGAACAGCCAGCGGAAATAGGTCAGCGGGGCATCAGCGCCGATCGCGAGCAGCTGATAGTCCGGATCGGCGTCGAACACGCGCTGCTGCGCCTCGATGATATCCTTGTCCTCGTTGAACCCTTCCTCGAGGCTGTGCCGCAGCGACAGTGCGATGTTCGGGTTGTCGATGTCGAAATCGTGCAGGTAATTCCAGAAGAAGTGCGTGGTCGAGCGCGTCTCCGGCGTCATGAACTGCGCGTTGCGATACGACCGCGTGCCCGGAACCTGGACGCCCTTCTCGACGCCCTGCCCCGCCGGCGCAAACGTGGTGTCGAGCGTGAAGATGCCGGGCACGATCATGCGGCCGATATTGCGGCGGTCGATCTTGTCGGTTTTGTTCGAGATCACCTTCTTGTGGTAGGGCGGCGGCTCGGCGGCCATGTGCCAGCGCTCGACACGGAAGCCGTCGTCCAGCTTCTCGATCGCGACCGGCTTGGTCTTGTAGGCGTATTCCTCGGAGCCGCCGAGCGTGTTGGTGTGCACGAAGGCAAGATGCGCGAAGTCGCTGAGATTGTCGACGATCAGGAGCCAGTTGGCCTTGTAGTGCATGTAACCCGGCAGGCCGCGCCACTTGGGATCCTCGAGCGGCGGATATTCGAGGATCAGTTTCGGATCGGCCTTCTCCGGATCGCCGGTCCAGATGAAGATCATGTTGTAGCGCTCGACCACGGGATAGCTGCGCACGCCGAGCTTGGCAGGGATCGCGTCCTGGCCCGGGATCTGGATGCACTTGCCGTCGGCCGCGAACTTCATGCCGTGATACATGCACCTGATGTCGTCGCCCTCGACGCGCCCCATCGAGAGCGGCGCGGCGCGATGGCAGCAGCGGTCGTCCAGCGCGACGACTTTGCCGCTCGACCCGCGATAGAGCACGATCGGCCGTTCCAGGATGGTGCGCGCGACCATCTTGCCGTCGATCAGTTCGTGATTCCACGCCGCCACGTACCAGGTGTTGCGCAGGAAAATTCCGTCGTCAGCCATCTCACCCTCCCGATGCAAGATTTGGTTGCGACGAGGTTAGGTGATTGCGGTCACCGGGATAATCCGATTTGGCTGGACACACTGTACCGGTGGATGGACAATCGGCCATGGAGTGGCGCGACTGGGAGCTGTTTTGCGAGGTTGTCGAGCATGGCGGCTTCACCGCGGCTGCGCGCGTGCTCGGCCATCCCAAATCGAGCCTCAGTGCTGCGGTGCAGCGTCTCGAAGCCAATCTCGGGCTGCGGCTGATCGAGCGCACCACCCGGCACCTGCGGCTGACCGATTCCGGCGAGACCATCTATCGCAAGGTTCGCCCGCTGTTCGCCGCGCTGCACGACACCCACAGCGAGGCGCTGGCGATGTCGAGCGCGGTCGCCGGCACGCTGCGGATCAAGGCGCCTTATGAATTCGGCGCGCATCATGCGGGACCGGTCGCCTGCGCGGTGATGGGCCGCTATCCCGAACTCGCGATCCGGATCGATGTCGAGCATGACATCGTCAACCCGATCGCCGAGAACTACGACATCGTGTTTGCGATGCTGGAGACGCCGCTGCCGTCGGCCGGCATCGTGATCCGCCGCGTCTTCACGCTCGAGCGCGGCCTGTTCGCAGCCCCCGCGCTGCTGGAGAAATTCGGCGAGCCGCGCACGCTGGATGATCTGCGAAAGCTGCCGCTGCTGACCGGCCCCAGCGATCCGCCATGGGCGATCACCGCTCCCGGCGGCGCGGTCGAGCATCTCGCGGTCGATCGCGCACGCCTGACCAGCTCGAATGCCCATGTCCGGCTGCAGGCGGCGCTCGCGGGCCATGGCGTGCTGCGGGTCACCGCCAGCTACACCCGCGCCGCCGTCGCGGCCGGCCAGTTGCGGCGGCTGCTGCCCGATCATGTTTGCGAGCCGCTCAACGTGCACGCGCTGTTGCCGGCGCGGCAATTTGTCCCGGCGAAGGTGCGCTGCTTCCTCGATGCGATGGAGGCGCATGCGCGCGGGGATCCGGAGGCCTATATCAGGCCGTAGCGGTCTTTTTTGGCCGATTACCATTTTCCCGGGAACCTGCACGGTCGGTCGGCATCCAATGGTATTATTCCGCCAACAGTGAGGGCGACCCCGCCATGCGCCAGGCCCATGTAACGTCCCTGCCGCCGACCAGCTCGGGCGATGCCGAGCTCGTGCAACGCGCGCTTGCCCGCGACGAGGCCGCGATCCGCGCCATCATGCAGGCGAATAATCGCCGGCTGTTCCGGCTGGCGCGCGGCATCCTGCGCAATGACAACGAGGCCGAGGATGTGGTTCAGGACGCCTATGTGCGCGCCTTTACCCATCTGGACCAGTTCCGCGGCGACTCCAGCCTGTCGACCTGGCTGTCGCGGATCGCAATGAACGAGGCGCTCGGCCGCCTGCGCCGCAGGCACAGCAGCGTCGAATGGTCCGATCTGCCGAAAGGCGCTCCTGAAGCCCAGATCATCCAGTTCCCCCTGTCGTCAACGGACGATCCGGAAAAATCCATGGCCCAGCGTGAGATCCAGCGCGTCGTCGAGCACGCGATCGACGAGCTGCCCGAGGCGTTCCGCCTCGTCTTCATCACCCGCGTGATCGAGGGCATGAATGTCGAGGAGACCGCTGAGATCCTCGGCCTCAAGCCGGAAACCGTGAAGACCCGCCTGCACCGCGCCCGGACCATGCTGCGCGACAATGTCGAGCGGAAGATCGGCCCCGTCGTCATGGAGGCCTTTCCCTTCGCGGGCAAGCGCTGCGAGCGATTGACCGAGGCGGTTCTGAAACGGCTGCGCGCCACGGCCTGAATTTTTCGGGAACCTCTGCTCGTCCGCACCATCCAACTCCTGTGCAAGCAACGACGCGCCGCGCGCTACGCCCGGCTCAACAGGAGTGTCAAACCATGTTCGTTCGATTGGGTATCGCGGTCGCCGCGCTCAGCCTTCTCAACTGCGCTGCGCTGGCGCAGGGCGCAAAGCCGACCGATCCACAGATCGCACACATCGCCTATACGGCCGGTGTCATCGACATCAATGCCGCCAAGCAGGCGGAAGAGAAGGCTTCCAACAAGGAGGTCAAGGCGTTCGCCAAGGACATGGCGCGCGACCACGAGGCGGTGAACAAGCAGGCGCTCGACCTCGTCAAGAAATTGAAGGTGACGCCGGAGGACAACGACACCAGCAAGGCGCTGTCGAAGCAGGCGGCCGACAAGCTCGCCGAACTCGGCAAGCTGAAGGGCGCCGCCTATGACAAGGCCTATATCGACAACGAGGTCGCCTACCACAAGGCCGTCAACACCGCGCTGGAGACGCAGCTGATCCCCTCGGCCAGCAATCCCGAGCTGAAGGGCCTGCTGCAAACCGGCCTGAAGATCTTCCAGGGCCACCAGCAGCATGCCGAACATGTCGCGGCCGGCCTGAAGTAAGGAGGCGCGCGATGTTGCCAGGACGCTGTCTCGCAACGCTGGCTTTGCTCGCGCTCGGCGCGATGGCCGTCCCGGCGCATGCGGCCACCATCCAGATCGTGATGGAAAATATGGTGATCTCGCCGGCCGAGGTGTCGGCCAAGGTCGGCGACACCATCGAATGGGTCAACAAGGACGTGCTGGCCCACACCGCCACCGCGAAGAACGGCGACTTCGACGTGACGATAGCGCCGAAGAAGACAATCAAGTCGGTCCTGACCAAGGCCGGCACGGTCGACTATTACTGCCGCTACCATCCCAACATGAAGGCGGTGCTGACCATCGCACCATAGCCCGCGCGATGACCTCAGAGGTAATCGATCGGCGCACGCGAACCTTCGATAGTCCGGACCGCCGCATCCGGCACTATCGAAGGAGAGCACCATGACCGACCATGCCACCATCGCCCGCCGCTATATCGATCTCTGGAACGAGCGGACGCCGAGCCGGCGTCGCGAGATGCTGAGCGAGAACTGGACCGCCGATGCGCGCTATATCGATCCGCTGATGAACGGCGACGGCCATGAGGGCGTCGACGCGCTGATCGCGGGCGTGCAGCAGAAGTTTCCGGACTTCCGCTTCAAGCTGATCGGGGAGCCGAACGGTTTCGGCGACCATGTCCGGTTCTCGTGGGGCCTTGGCCCTGACGGCGTCGACAGCCCGATCAAGGGCACCGACTTCGCCATGCTGAAGGACGGTCGGATCAGGAGCATCACCGGCTTCCTCGACCAGGTGCCGGGCGCCTGAGGCGCCGCTTCCGCGCCGGCGATGTCGCTGCCAGAGCGTTTTCGAGCGAAGTGGATCCCGGTTCGCGTCAAGAAAACGCCTCAAAAGAAAGAATAGAAAGCCCCGTTCCGATTCCATCGGAACGGAAAAGGCTCTAGTCTTCCCGAAACACAGGGAGGACGCCATGAAGGCAGATTACGCCTTCAAGACTTCTGTCGTCAGCGACATCACGCCGGCGCTGCTGGCGATCGGCCGCGACAGCTTTCCAGAGGCCCTGATCGGCGCGCTACGCCGCGTCGCCGGTGTCGGTCATTGCATGGTGTTCTCGTTCACCGGCCCGCGGACCGCCGCGTGCCTGCTCGATGTCGGCAACATCCCGACCGGGCGCGACCTCGGGATCGCCTATTCCGAGCATTTCCATCAGGCCGACCCGAACCGCGATGCGGTGTTCGAGGGACGGACGCAGGCCGCGCCGATCATGCTGCCGAACTTTGCCCGCCGCATGTACAGCGACGGCTACCGCAAGATCTTCTTCGACGACTCCGACATTGTCGACAAGTTCGCCTCCGCGATCTGGACCGGCGACACCTGCTTCTATGTCAACTTCTACCAGATCACCGCGCAAGGCCGCTTCAGCCGCGAGCAGATCGCGCGCCTGGCCGCGGTCGCGCCGGCGTTGACGGCGGCCGTGGCGCGGCATTTCCAGCGCGACCCGGCAGCGGATGTTGATCCGATCGAGCGGTTGAAGACCGTGTTTGCAACCGCCGAACCGCTCGCCAGGCTGACCGGGCGCGAGCAGGAGGTCTGCCTGCGCATCCTCTCCGGTCTCAGCTCGGAAGCGATCGCCGCCGAGCTCGGCATCGGGCTGCACTCCGCCCTCACCTATCGCAAACGCGCTTATGACAAGCTCGGCATCTCCTCGCAGAACGAGCTGTTCGCGATCGCGCTGCGCCTGATGGCGTCGGCGCGCCAGCTGAACTGAGCGCGCTCCACGCGGCGGCCTCCAGCTGTCCCCAGCGGTGGGGACAGACGGGCCGCGCCGCCCGGCCTATGCTCGGCTCGAAAACCCGAGGCCAAACCGAGATCACGTCGTGAGCACCGCGCCCCATTTCGACATCGACGTCCCCGCCTTCTGGCAGGATCCCTACCCGGCGCTGGCGCGCATGCGCAAGGAGGCGCCGATCGCCTTCGTGCCGCAACTCGGCAGCACGCTGCTGTGCAGCCGCGACGACATCTTCATCTCCGAGAAGCAGATCGACGTGTTCTCGTCGCACCAGCCCGAGGGGCTGATGAACAAGCTGATGGGCCACAACATGATGCGCAAGGACGGCGATGCGCACATGAACGAGCGCAAGGCGATCTTTCCGGCGATCTCGCCGAAAACCGTTAGATCGCACTGGACCGCGCAGTTCGCAGGACACGCGACCCGCATCCTCGACGAACTGAAGCCGGACGGCGTGGTCGATTTCGTGCAGGCGTTCGCGCTGCCGTTCTCGGCCGAATGCCTGAAGTCGATCACCGGCCTCACCAACATGCGCTTCCAGGACATGAACGCGTGGTCGCAGGGCATGATCGACGGCATCGCCAATTATGTCGGCGCCCCCGCGATCGAGGCGCGCTGCCATGCGGCGACCTCGGGCATCGATGCCGCGATCGACGACATGGTCCCCAGGCTGCGCAAGACGCCCGACCTCAGCCTGCTCGGCGTGATGCTGCAGACCGACATGCCGATGGAGAGCGTGCGCGCCAATATCAAGCTTGCGATCTCGGGCGGCCAGAACGAGCCGCGCGATGCGATCGCCGGCACGGTATGGGCGCTGCTGACCCATCCCGACCAGCTTGCGCTGGCGACGAGCGGCACGATCCCGTGGCTGCAGGTGTTCGAGGAATATGCGCGCTGGATCTCGCCGATCGGGATGTCGCCGCGGCGGATCGCAAAGCCCCGGACGATCAGGGACGTCGCCTTCGAGACCAATGAGCGCGTGTTCCTGATGTTCGGCTCGGCGAACCGCGACGAGAAACACTTCGACAAGCCCGACGCGTTCGACGTGCGCCGCGACGCCAGCAAGAGCATCGCGTTCGGTGCCGGTCCGCATTTCTGCGCCGGCGCCTGGGCCTCGCGCGCCATGGTCGCCGACGTCGCGCTGCCCGCGATCTTCAAGCGGCTGAAGAATCTGCGCCTGATCGCGCACCAGCCGGCGCGGATCGGCGGCTGGGCGTTCCGCGGCCTCCTGGATCTACCGGTGACGTGGGACGCGTAGCGTGCTTTGCGCAGGTTCAGTGCACGGGACCCGGCACGACGAGGCGCAGCAATCGCGCGTCGCGTGATGGGGGGACCGTCGTGGTCCAGCCCTCGCCCGCATCGACGAGGCAGGACAAACCGTCAGGCCGCGACAAGAGGATCGTCCAGGTACCCGCCGGCGAAACGAAGACCTCCACGAGGTGGCCGCGATCGGACAATCCGAGGTGCACCTCAACCTCGCCGAAATGGTCTTTGAGGAAGGTCACGAAATCGGACCGGGAGGCGCAAGTCTGCGCTGCGCCAGCCACCGTCGACATCAACGCGGCAGCCAAGGTGAGTGCCGCCAAGCGGATACATCGCAACATGGCCCCCTCCTTGTCCGGGCAGCCATGCACGACCATCGGCGAACCAAGCTCACTGCAGCGAACTCAAGCAGGGTCGATGATCGCGTACTCCACCCAAGGTGATGATCAGGCACGAGGATTTCAAGAGCGGCAGCGGCGGCACCATGCTTCGACAAGGTTTCGCCCGAGCCCTTCAGCCAAGCCCGCCACACCGGCTCCGCTCGCCAGATCAACGTCCATGCGCGCCGGCGATCGAGAGAGCGTCCTAAAGGCCCGGACGCGCCTGACCAGGCGCCCTCTCATCGTCCCCAGCGCAGCACGACCGGATCGAGCGCCCGCGCGATCTCGATCAGCCCCGCGCGCGTCGCCGGATGCAGCGGTTGCAGCGGATGGCGCACCGCATCGGACTTGATGACGCCGCCCTCGCGCATCAGCACCTTGCAGGCCTGCAGCCCGCATTGGCGGTTCTCGTAATTGATCAGCGGCAGCCAGCGCGCATAGGCTCCGACCGCCTCGTCGCGGCGGCCGGCGAAGAACGGATCCATGATCTGGCGGATGCCGTCGGGATAGCCGCCGCCGGTCATCGCGCCGGTTGCGCCGGCATCGAGATCGGCCATCAGCGTGATCGCCTCCTCGCCGTCCCACGGCCCCTCGATCTCGGCGCCGCCCTTCTCGATCAGGCCGCGCAGCTTGTTCGCCGCCATCGGCACCTCGATCTTGAAGTACCTGATATTGGCGAGCTCCTTCGCCATCCGCGCCAGGAAATCGACCGAGAGCGGCGTGCCCGCGACCGGCGCGTCCTGGATCATGATCGGGATGTTGATGGCATCCGACACGACCCGATAAAACTCATAGATGCCCGGCTCGCCGACGCGGAAGGTCGCGCCGTGATAGGGCGGCATGATCATCACCATCGCAGCTCCGGCGGCTTCCGCCTCGCGGCTGCGCGCGGCGCAGACCGCCGAGGAGAAATGCGTGGTGGTGACGATGACGGGAATGCGGCCGGCGACATGCTCGAGCACCGTATGCATCACGGTCTCGCGCTCGGCGTCGGTCAGCACGAACTGCTCGGAGAAATTGGCGAGGATGCAGATGCCGTGGGAGCCGGCGTCGATCATGAAGTCGACGCAGCGCCGTTGGCCGTCGAGGTCGAGCTTGCCGTCGGCGTCGAAGATGGTCGGCGCCACGGGGAAGACGCCGCGATAGGGGCGCTTTGCGACTGCTGTCATGATAACGACCTCCCAGGTTGTTGTCGGATTTTCTTGTCAGCTCTGGCGGAACGGCAGCGGCGAGCCATCGAGCCGGCGCAGGCCCGGCTCGCGCCGCTCCAGCCACCAACCATACTGCTTCGGCCAGGACGCGAACACCTCGCCGCCTCCACCGCCGAGCGCGAGCTCGGCGTGCAGCGGCCAGTTCGGATCGAACAGCGCCTCGCGGCCGATCGCGACCAGATCGGCCTGGCCTTTGGCGAGGACGTCTTCGGCCTGCTGCGGGTGCAGGATGAGGCCGACCGCGATGGTCGCAATGTCGGCGGCGCGGCGGATCTCATCGGCATAGGGCACCTGAAAGCCGTAGCCGCGCGGAATCCGCGCCGCGGTCGCCGAGCCGAGCAGGCCGCCCGACGAGCAATCGATCAAATCGGCACCGCGCGCCCTGGCTTCGCGGGCGAACGCGACCTGGTCCTCGAGCGTCAGGCCGCCGTCGATACCGTCAACCGAGGAGATCCGCACCGACAGCGGCCGCTCCGCGGGCCAGGCCGCGCGCACGGTCTCGATGATCTCGAGCGGATAGCGCATCCGCCCGGCGCGGTCGCCGCCATAGGCATCGCTGCGGCGGTTCGACAATGGCGAAAGGAATTCGTGCAGCAGATAGCCATGCGCGCAATGTACCTCGACGAATTCGAAGCCGGCCTCCACCGCGCGCAAGGTGGCGCGCCGCCATTGCTCGCGCAGCGCGGCGAGCTCGGCCACCTCGAGCGCGTGCGGCATCAACCAGCCGTCTTCCATCGGGATCGCGCTCGGCGCCACCGTCCGCCACGGCAGATCACCGCGGGCGCGGTCGGCCGCATCGAGAGCGGCATTGCCGTACCAGGGACGCTGCATGCTGGCCTTGCGGCCAGCATGCGCGAGCTGGATCGAGGGCACTGCGCCATTGTCCTTGAGGAAGGCGGCGATCCGTTCGAGCGGCGCGATCTGCTCGTCGTTCCAGATGCCGACGTCGCCATGGGTGATGCGGCCCTCCGCGGTCACCGCTGCGGCCTCGACCATCACGAGCCCGGCGCCGCCCTGGGCGAACTTGCCGAGATGCACGAGATGCCAGTCATTGGCGAGGCCGTCGGTCGCCGAATACTGGCACATCGGCGAGATCAGGATGCGGTTTCGGGAGGTCACGCCGCGAAGCGTGATCGGCTGAAACAGAAGCGGCTGCGACATCGGGACCTGCGGGACGGTGTTGGCGGGAGAAATCGTGGCGGAAAGCTAGGCGGCGCGCCTCGGGATCGCAAGCCATGCCGCGGCGCAGGCGGCAAGACCTGCACGCATGCAGCACTTGCGCAACGGCGCGATCTGCAAAACCCGCAACATTTGCCGCAGAACAATTTCCCGGCGGGTAAACACTTTCGGTCATCCCATCGCAATTCGTCGCGGACATCCCTACATTGCCGGCATGAAGAAAATCGGATTCCTTTCGTTCGGGCACTGGACGCCCTCGCCGCAGTCGCAGGCCCGCTCGGCCGCGGATGTGCTGCTGCAATCGATCGACCTTGCGGTCGCGGCCGAAGAGCTCGGCGCGGACGGCGCGTATTTTCGCGTCCATCACTTCGCGCGCCAGCTGGCCTCGCCGTTCCCGCTGCTGGCGGCCGTCGGCACCAAGACCAGCCGGATCGAAATCGGCACCGCCGTGATCGACATGCGCTACGAAAATCCGCTCTACATGATCGAGGACGCCGGCGCGGCCGACCTGATCGCGAGGGGACGCCTGCAACTCGGCATCAGCCGCGGCTCGCCCGAGCAGGTGATCGATGGCTGGCGCTATTTCGGCTATCAGCCGGGCGATGGCGAAACCGATGCCGACATGGGCCGGCGTCATGCCGAGATCTTCCTCGACATGCTGCGCGGCCAGGGATTTGCGCAGCCCAATCCACGGCCGATGTTTCCCAATCCTCCCGGCCCGCTGCGGCTCGAACCACTCTCGGAAGGCCTGCGCGAGCGCATCTGGTGGGGCGCCGGCTCGAACGCCACCGCGGTGTGGGCGGCGAAGCTCGGGATGAACCTGCAAAGCTCGACGCTGAAGAACGACGAGACCGGAGAGGCTTTCCACATCCAGCAGGCCGCCCAGATCCGGGCCTATCGCGCCGCCTGGAAGGAGGCCGGGCACACGCGCGAGCCGCGGGTCTCGGTGAGCCGCAGCATCTTCGCGCTGGTCGACGATCGCGACCGCGCCTATTTCGGCAACGGGCAGGAGGAAGACCAGATCGGCTTCATCGACGAGAGGACGCGCGCGATCTTCGGCCGCGGCTACGCCGCCGAGCCGGACAGGCTGATCGAGCAGCTCAAGACGGATGAGGCGATCGCGGAGGCCGATACCTTGCTTCTGACCGTCCCCAACCAGCTCGGCGTCGACTACAACGCGCATGTGATCGAGACGATCCTGACCCAGATCGCGCCCGCTTTGGGCTGGCGCTAAATCGATCGCGCAACGTCAGCGATACTCGACCGGCGCGCAGCCTCGTCACATCGAGCAGGACCGGGATAAGGACCCGCGCCGGCCGTCTTCTAGGGGGGCTGTTGAGAGGGAACGGCCAGGCGCGGGCTTGAACCGACCGTTCTCGCCGGAGGTCGGTCGGCTCTATTCGACCAATGCCGGAACCCGCGACATCGTTCCGGCGGAACTTCGTTCTCAAACGCGGAGAACTACGGAAACATAACTGCGCGTTGTGAGAAGAACAGGTCGAGTACGGGTCGTTAGGCGCGCACGTTGCGTGAACAGATCGCCGTAATATCCCGGGATAATAACGGAAGGCCGTCTGCGGATCCCCTGGGTCAGGAATCCCTGTCGCGATTGCGCCGGGTGAGATCGAGCCGATCGACGCGCTCGTCGATCCGCCGGTTCAGCTCCTCGTCTTCTCTTTCATTGCTGCCGCGGCGGGCGCGAACCACCAATGCACAACATCCGAGCAGAACGATCGCGAAGAGCGCGTAGTACCACCATGCCATGCCTTGATCTCAAATGACGCTCGCGATAACGGGTGGAAAGGTCATCGTTCAGGCCGGTAAGGACGCGCCGACCTTGGCGCATAATAGGGGTTCACCAGACAGGTCGCCGGCATGCCCACAGCGCTGGCCTGGCACTGATCTATCGACGTGAAGATGCAGTCCATGCGCTCGCCGACCAACTCACCGTAAACATGCATGCAGACGGGATAGCGCGGATCATACATTTGCGCGGATGCCGGCCTCGTCATCCAAAGCGCGCCCAGCGCAAGCAGCAGCGCTCCAAGCAACCTCACGTCACGTCTCCTGCTGTCGCCAAATACATTGCCATGCCGACAAACTGTCCCGCGACATTTGCCTGAAGGCTGGAGCGGGCGAAGGGAATCGAACCCTCGTATGCAGCTTGGGAAGCTGCCGTTCTACCATTGAACTACGCCCGCGATCTCAATTGCTTGAGGTCGCCCTACCCGGTGCGACCGGCCGGACCATAGCCCGGGCGGCGGCAGCGGATCAAGCGCGCATTGGAGCCGATCGCCGCACCGCCCCCGCTAGTGGCCCATCCTCACGAGCACGTCATTGATGACAAAAGCCGCGGCCGCGGATGCGTCGCAGGTGCCGCTTCGTGCATAGATGCAGGCATCGACGATGCCGACGCGGGCACAGCTTTGCCTTGAATAATCCGCCGGCAGATCACCGGCGGCCGCGGGCCGCGCGAGGATGCGGTTGAAGGCCGGCCTGGTCGCCTGCAACAGCGGCGGCAGGATCAGCTCGGCGAGCGGATCGGCGGGCTCGAGCGCATAAAGCGGCACTGGGCCGACCAATCGTTCCCGCCCTGGCAACAGCTGGAAACGGACATTGTAAAGTGCGAGACCGCACAGCTGCGGATCGCTGCGCAGTTCGGCGGCGAGCCGCGCCGCGCCGACACCGCGCGTCCAGTAGTCGCGCATCCCTTCGCTGGCGCCGGCGAGCGTCACCGAGAGCAAGGCCCAGCCGCCGGTGACGATCGGCAACGCCCAGCGGCGCCACCCGGGTTTTGCGCGCAGCCATTGCACCCAATCGGCCGATCCCAGCGCCGCGACGATGATGAACAGCGCCACCGACAGGAAGACGAAGCGGTATTCCTTGTGCGCGATCAGGCTGTGGAAGACGAGGTTGACCAGCGCCACGGCCAGCAACAGCGGCGCATGGCGCGCGCCGCGCCAGATCGCGACGAGCGGCAATACGATCGCCGCCGACCACACGATCAGGAAGTTGACGAGATAGGCCGAAGGCGGCGTCACGCCGAACTCGGTCGCGCGATCGTGCAGCAGGTTTTCCTTGATGTTGCCGATCAGCCAGGCGAACGGCACGGCGCCATGCGCAAGGTCGATCGCGGCGGTGAGCATCAGCGCGGCGAGACCGCCCGCGATCAGCGGAATCAGGTTTCGCCAACGCATCCAGCAGGCGCCGAGCGCAAGCACGGCGATGGCCGGCGCGTACTGAAAGCGGCAGACAAAGGCGAAAGCGAGCAACGCGCCGCCGATCGCCAGATGCCGCGGCGACGGACGGCCGGTCGCCAGCAGCGCCGCCGGCACGATCAGCGCCGTCGCCAATGGCTCGCCCAATGTGTGCGGCGCGAGCAGGATCAACTCGAACCAGACCGCAGCCGCGAACGCCGCGACGATGGCATGGGTTCGCGAGATCCGTGCACCGAAGTACCAGGCGCTGACCACGATCGACAGCGCCGCTGTTGCGGCGACCAGGCGCGGCACCAGGAAAGCGCCCTCGCCGCCCGGCGCAATCAAGCCGCCCACCGCGACCGGCCCGGCCAGCAATGTCGGCAGGAACCAGCCGCGAATGCCTTCGCGCCACTCCCACGTCAAAATGCCGTCATGACCGAGCATCCGCCACGCCGGCTCGAGATACTGAAAGATCTCGTCCGGATACATCACGTTGGGCCAGAGCGCGGCCGCAAGGCGCAGGACCAACGCCAGCAGCAGCAATGCGAACAGCGGATGAAGACGCCCGGCCGATGTCCCGGCCACGGCTGTGCTGCCGCGCGCCCCATCCGCGCCGGTGCTGGTCATCGTTCCGCCGATCGTACCGTGGAGCAGCATGCTGACGACCAGATAGCGAGCAAAGCCTTTAAGATGCGTGACCGGAGGCTCGCCGGCCCGCGCGCAACCGAGCCACGGCATGCTTAACCGAACGTCAAGATTCCGGATGCGCGCGCCGGCGACAATGCTAGGATCGCGCGCATGGGGGCTGGTGGCGTCATGGCGGGGCGTGGGTATACCATTTTCGACACGGCGATCGGCCGATGCGGTATCGCGTGGGGCGAGCTCGGCGTGGCCGGCGTGCAGCTTCCGGAGCTGCGCGAGATCGAGACCCGCAAGCGGCTATTCAAGCTTTATCCTGACGCGCGCGAGATGCGGCCTCCCGAGGAGGTCGCTGTCGCGATCGAGGGCATCGCCGCGAGCTTGCGCGGCGGCATTGGGGACCTTGCCGGCGTTGCGCTCGACATGAGCGGCATCCCGGCGTTCAACGCGCGCGTCTACCAGTTTGTCCGCACCATTCCCCGCGGCGAAACCCGGACCTATGACGAGGTGGCGAGCGCCTTGCGCGCGTCCGGCGCGGTCTATTCGGTGGCACAGGCGCTCGGCCGCAATCCCTTCATGGTCATGGTGCCCTGCCACCGCGTGCTCGAGGCAGGCAATTATGCCGACCGGATCTCGCCGAACGGCGGCAGCATCTCGAAGCGGCGGCTGCTCTCGATCGAGGGCGCCCAGCCGACCACCAGCAAGACCCTTTTTGATGTGCTGCTGCCCGTTGCACGGCTCCGGCCGCAAGCTTAAATCCCGGGTATGGTCCGAACCACGCTGCTGCAGCGCGATCGCATCACGGTGAACGAGTTTCGCTGCACGGCGGAACCCGGCGACAAGCCGTTCGCCGAGCAGTTCGCCTGCCATTCCGTGTCCTATGTGCGCAGCGGCAGCTTCGGCTGCCATTGCCGCGGCCGCTTCCATGAGCTGGTGGCAGGCTCGATCCTGGTCGGCCATCCCGGCGATGAATACACCTGCACGCACGACCACGTGGTCGGCGACGAATGCCTGTCGTTCTTCCTGGACCCGGTGCTGGTCGAGACCATCGGCGACCGCGCGGCGGTCTGGCAGGTCGGGTCCGTGCCGCCGCTGCCGGAACTGATGGTGATCGGCGAGCTCGCGCAAACGGCGGCAGATGGCAACAGCGACGTCGGTCTCGACGAGATCGGTCACCTCCTCACCAGCCGCCTTGTCGAGCTGGTATCCGACCGCAAGGCAAAGCCGCTCACCGCAGGCTTGCGCGATCGCCGCCGCGCCGTCGAGGCCGCGCTGTGGATCGACGCCAATTCACACCGCACGATCGACCTCGACGATGCCGCCGAACAGGCCGGCTTGAGCACCTTCCATTTTCTGCGGCTGTTTTCCGCCGTGCTCGGCGTCACCCCGCATCAATATCTCGTGCGCTCGCGGCTGCGCCATGCGGCGCGGCGGCTCGCGGATGACGACAGCCCGGTCACCGACATCGCCTATGACGTCGGCTTCGGCGACCTCTCCAATTTCGTGCGCAGCTTCCACCGCGCTGCGGGTGCCTCGCCGCTGAAGTTCCGCCGGGCCTCGCGCGGCGACCGCAAGATTTTCCAAGAACGTCTCGCGCTGCAATAGCTAGGCTACTCCCGTCCGCGCGTCTTTCGATGCGCTTAGCGACTGGAGATTTCCTCATGTACGACCATATCGGATTGCGCGTTGCCGACCTCGACGCCAGCGTGCGCTTCTACACCGCGGTGCTGGCGCCACTCGGCTTCGTACTCTGCTCGCGCGACGACAGCGGCGCCGGCTTCGGCCCGAAGGGCGAGCCCGCGCTCTGGCTGCATCTGCACAAGGGCAAGACCCAGGGCGGCGCGCACGTTGCGTTCCGTGCCCCGAGCCACGACGCGATCAAGACATTCCATACCGAAGGCCTGAAAGCCGGCGGCAGGGACAACGGCGCGGCGGGCCATCGCAAGGATTACAGCCCGACCTATTACGCGGCGTTCCTGCTCGACCCCGACGGCAACAATGTCGAGGCGGTGTCGACCTAGCACACCACAGCTCCGCCGTCATTGCGAGCGGAGCGAAGCAATCCATCTTTCCGCCTGCTGCGGTGTGGATTGCTTCGTCGCTTCGCTCCTCGCAATGACGACACATCTGAAACCAACGAGGATTGAACGATGGCTTCCATTCACAAGGATATCCCGATCGACGCGCCGGCAGATCATGTCTGGGACGCGTTGCGCGATTTCGGCGCGCTGCATACGCGGCTGGTGCCGGGCTTCGTGACCGACACGCAATTGGACGGCGACGTCCGCACCGTCACTTTCGCCAACGGCACCGTGGCGCGCGAAACGCTGGTCGATTGCGACGACCAGCGAAAGCGACTGGTCTATGCGATCAGCAGCGAGCGGTTGAAGCAGCATTCCGCGTCGGTACAGGTGTTCGCCGAAGGCGACGCGCGCTGCCGCGTGGTGTGGATCGCCGACGTGCTGCCGCACGAGGTCGCGCCCTACATGGACGCGCAAATGGACCTCGGCGCGGCGGCGATGCAGGCGGCGATGGCCAAGTCGGCGAAGAACGCAGCGTAGCAGGGCTGGCGGCCGGAAACTTTATCACCGTCGCCCCCGCGCAAAGGTCGCCTTTGCGCGGAGATGACGGTGTGAGAATTGTAGCGAGCGGCCTCTCCACGCCGTCGTCCTGGCGAAAGCCAGGACCCATAACCACCGAATTTGATTGAGCATGCGACAGTGGCCCCAACGTCGCACAACAACCAACGGTTGGGGTAATGGGTCCTGGCTTTCGCCAGGACGACGCTGAATACATGCACATTCTCTCAGGACGACGGTGTGAGAGCCGAGACGGCACTTTCAGCGGCTCAAGACAGCGCCGGCTGCACTTCTGCGACCGGTGCCGACTTGCCCCAGCGCGTCAAGATCACGCTGAGGCAGGACAGCACGCCGAGCACGCCCATCGAGGCGGCGGCGAGTGCGAAGAAGTTCTGCGCGCTCGCCGCGTGCGTCGACAGCCACCAGCCGCCGGCGCCGATGAAGATCAGCCGCGCGGTCTGCGCTAGCACCGGACCCAGCACCTTCGCGGCACCCTGCGAGGAGAAATACATCGACATCGCAAGGCCGATGAACGCGTACATCGGCGCGGCGGTCGAGAGATATTGATGGCTGGTCGCCCGCACGTGCGGATCGTTAGTGAACAGATTGACCCAGAGGTCGGGGAAAACGGCGATGAAGCTGCCGACCACGCCGACCGCAAGGAACGACACCGTGCCCGCGGTCCAGGCGATGCACCGGGCCCGCGCGACGCGCTCGGCGCCGACCGCCATGCCGATCATCGGCACCGAGGCGATGCCGACCGCGAAGGCGACCGAGGTCAGCATGAATTCGAGCCGCGCGCCGATGCCGTAGCCGGCGAGCACCGCGGTGCCGAACTGCGCCAGCATGTGGGTGAAGATCGAGATCGTCAGAACCGACTGCAACGGCGAGAAGCAGGAGACCGCGCCGACCTTGAGGATGTCGATGAACATCGCCCATTGCACGCGCAGCCCCTTGAGTTTCGGCTTCACGCGCGCGCGGCCCGAGAACAGATACCAGCCCATCACGCTGATGCTGATCGAATAGGCGATCAGCGAACCCGCCGCGACGCCACGCATGCCGAATTGCGGCACCGGACCGAGACCGAGCCCGAGGGTGCCGCCCAGAATGATCTGCCACACCGCCGAGGACAGGATCATGGTCGACGGCAGCTTCATGTTGCCGGTGCCGCGCAGGATGCCGGCCATGGTGTTCATCAGCCAGGGCAGGATCGCGCCGCCGAAGAACACCTGCGAATAGGCGATCGCCTGCGCCAGCACATTGCCGCGGCCGCCGAGCAGTTCGAGCAGGCGCGGACCGAAGATCAGCATGCCCAGCATGAACGTCAAACCAAAGGTCAGGCCGATCAGCAGCGCATGCATCGCGAGCGTCGAGGCGCGCTCGATCTCGCCGGCGCCGAGCGCACGCGCGATCGCGGACGCGACGCCGCCGCCCATCGCGCCGCCGGACATCGTCATGGTCAGGATCACGCAGGGAAACACCAGCGCCATCGCCGCAAGCGACTCGACGCCGAGCCGGCCGATATACGAAGTCTCCGCGATCACGACGCAGGTGCCGGCGGAGAGCGCGATCACATTCGGCCAGGCGAGCCACAGAAGCGTGCGCAGGATCGGCCCGTCGAGCAGCGCATTGCGCGCCGGCTTGGTCACCGGCGGCGGCAGCGGCCGCTCTTGTTCGTCGACAGGAATTTCGGCGAGGCCGAGATCGGACATTTCTACTCCCACGCGCGATCTGGGGAGCCGCGCCATGGTGTTTCCCTACCATGGCAATGGCGGAATCCACGTGCGCGGGACGCAAGGGGGGCCTGCGCGATTGCAGGTGAACCCGGATGAACCTTGGCGCTAGCCGATCGACCACACGAACGGCGCGCTGGCGGTGCTGTTCGGCTTCAGATGCACCGGAATATGCCGCCCGCAGCCGGCGGCCAACCCTTCGAACAGGCCGGTCAGCACGCTGGCGCAGATGATAGTCGGCGACATCGGCCATCAGCTTCCAGCCCTGCTGGCGAATTTCGAACTGGCCCTCGGACTCGCTGATGTCAGCGACATCATCCTGCGACTCGAAGAGCGTGCGCAGGAATGCGGCAAATTCCGTGGCACGGCCACGGCTGCCGCCGAGCGCCTGCGCGACCTCATCAAAATACTGCATGCCAATCAGTCTGCCGGTGAGATGCAGCAGGTAGCTCGCATCCTCGGGGCCGAACACCTGCACGATGACCGGCGCGGCCGTCTTCACATATTCCATCGCGTAGTTGCGATAGGCCTTTTCCAGCCGCGGCTTCGGCCAGCTGTCGACCGGCAGCGCCGGCGCGGTTCTGGAATCGAATAGCGGCGCCTCGATATGGCGCGCGAACACCAGGCGCTGGTCGAGCTCGAGCGGATGATCGTACTCGCAGTAATAGCCCTCGAGCCCGTCCTGGCCGTCGACGCTCTGCTTGGTGCAGACGAAGCCGAGCCGCAAATCCCCGAGCGCGACGCCGTTGTTGGCGTGCCAGCCGCGCAGCATCGCGCGCGAGACCTCGCCGGGCACGCCGCAGATCGCCGTGCCCTTCCAGATCCAGCGCGGCGGCGGATAGCGGATCCAGGCCTTGCGATCCGTCTCATACATGTATTCGACATGCACGCCGCCGATCCAGTTGGAGAGGTAATGATATTGCGCGGCCGCGACCGCCGGCGGCAGGCCGTCGAGGCCGAGCTTCTTCAAGCCGGGGAGAAAGCGTTCCTGCTGCTGGCGGCGAAACACACGGAAGACAAATTCCGCTGCATCAGCCGTGCCGCGCCGCGTGACGACGGTGAGGATCAGCCCGGTGAAGAAGGCATGATAGAGATCGGCGACGCTGCGCCACTTCCGCCATTGCGTTTCGCGCGCGTCCTGCTCTCCGGTCATGTCTGCTCCCGCTGTTCTTGTTGGCGAGATAAAGCCTCGCGCGCGCAATCGTAGCCCGGATGGAGCGAAGCGCAATCCGGGGCAGCTCAATGCGCGTATGCAGCGTCCCGGATTTCGCTAGCGCTTCATCCGGGCTACGGAATTAAGCGCACGCGAAACGGAATTACACGCGAAAATGCTTGGAGAGCTTCAGGCCCTGCGCCTGATAGTTCGAGCCGATGCGCTGGCCGTAGAGCGCATCGGGACGCTCGAGCATGCGTTCATAGACGAGGCGACCGACGATCTGGCCATGCTCGAGGATGAACGGCACCTCGCGCGAGCGCACCTCCAGCACGGCGCGCGCGCCCTTGCCGCCGGCGCCGGCATAGCCGAAACCGGGATCGAAGAAGCCGGCATAGTGGACGCGGAATTCGCCGACCAGCGGATCGAACGGCACCATCTCCGCGGCGTAGTCCGGCGGCACCTGCACCGCCTCTTTCGACGCCAGGATGTAGAACTCGCCGGGATCGAGAATGAGACTGCCGTCGGGCCGGGCCTTGATCGGCTCCCAGAAGTCGTCGACGGCATAGCCGCCGCGGCGATCGACATCGACCACGCCGGTATGGCGCTTGGCGCGATAGCCGACGAAGCCGCCCGAGCTCTCGCCGGAGAGATCGACGGAAAGCGCAACGCCATCGGAGAGATCGGCATCGTCGATATCGACCAGCCGCTCGGCGGCATGCAGCGCATCGAGCTCGTCGGCGGTCAACGTCGCCTCGCCGATCCGGAAGCGGACCTGGCTGAGCCGCGAACCCTCGCGCAGCAGCACGGGAAACGTCTTCGGGCTGATCTCGGCGTAGAGCGGGCCGTGATAGCCGGCGCCGATCATGTCGAAGCGGCGGGTGCCGTCTGCGATCACGCGGGTGAAGACGTCGAGCCGTCCGGTCGAGCTCTTCGGGTTGGCCGCGGCCACGATCTCCGGCGGCAGCGCCAGGCTCTCCAGCAGCGGCACGATGTAGACGCAGTTGGTCTCCAGCACCGCGCCGTCGGACAGATCGATCTCGTGCAGCTTCAGCTCGTCGATCCGCTCGGCGACGGTGGCATCGGGTCCCGGCAGGAAGCTGGCACGGACCCGGTAGGCGATGTCGCCGAGGCGGAGATCGAGGCTGGCCGGCTGGATCTGGCTCTCGACGAAGTCGTAGGCGGGCAGAATGAGGCCGGCCTCCGCCATCTCCGCGATCATGCGGTCGGGCAGGATTCCGTTGGATTCATCTTCCAGCGTGAACGACACGATGCAGTCCCTCGGCGATCCCTCGAGATGGCCCAAAAATCATACTCCAGGCGGCCATCAAGCCCCAAAATATGGGCTTTTACGGGTTATCCGATGACCGTCTTGACGGAAAGGGCGCGAGGGAATATCAGCTGCACTTATCCCGTGGTGATTTGAGCCGGCCGGCTTGCAGCCACGTTAAATAAGTCGCTAAACAGGCCGGGGACAGTGTGATCCCGGCTTGTGGAGGTTGCTCCAGGCCGGTTTTTTTGTGGCCATTCTCCAGGGGAAATGGCCACCTCGGAGGTCACATGTCTGAATCTGAAACCACGGCCCGCTTTCGTCCCGAAACCCGCCTCGTCCATGGCGGCACGCTGCGCTCGCAATTCGGGGAGACGTCGGAAGGGCTGTTTCTCACCCAGGGCTACGTCTACGACACCGCCGAGCAATGCGAGGCGCGCTTCAAGGGCCAGGAC
The DNA here is from genome assembly GCF_020329495.1 of Bradyrhizobium australafricanum. Taxonomy (NCBI): domain Bacteria; kingdom Pseudomonadati; phylum Pseudomonadota; class Alphaproteobacteria; order Hyphomicrobiales; family Nitrobacteraceae; genus Bradyrhizobium; species Bradyrhizobium australafricanum. The sequence continues at coordinate 94,728 of NZ_JAGKJL010000003.1, forward strand.
CCCGGCTTCATCTATTCGCGCTACTCCAACCCGACCATCGCGATGTTCGAGCGCCGCATGATCGAGCTCGAGGGCGCGGAAGCCGCGCGCTCGACCGCGACCGGCATGGCCGCGGTGACCACCGCGATCCTCGCGCCGCTGAAGGCCGGCGATCATGTGGTGGCCTCGAAGGCCCTGTTCGGCTCCTGCCTCTACGTGGTGCAGGACCTGCTGCCGCGCTACGGCATCGAGACGACCCTGGTCGACGGCCTCGATCTCGACCAGTGGCAGCGCGCACTGCGGCCGAACACCAAGACCTTCTTCCTGGAGAGCCCGACCAATCCGACGCTCGACGTGCTCGACATCGGCGCGATCGCAGAGATCGCGCATAGCGGCGGCGCCCGGCTGATCGTCGACAACGTGTTTGCGACGCCGATCTGGCAGAGCCCGCTGTCGCTCGGCGCCGACGTCGTGGTCTATTCCGCAACCAAGCATATCGACGGCCAGGGCCGCTGCCTCGGCGGCGTCATCCTGTCGTCGGAGGCCTTCATCGCCGAGCACATCCACAATTTCATGCGCCAGACCGGGCCGTCGCTATCGCCGTTCAACGCCTGGGTGCTGCTGAAGGGGCTGGAGACGCTCGGCGTCCGCGTTCGCGCGCAGACCGAGAACGCGGCGAAGATCGCCGAGGCGTTGGCCAGGCATCCGAAGATCACGCGGCTGGTCTATCCGGGCCGCCCCGATCATCCGCAGGCCGAGACGGTGAAGAAGCAGATGGGCGCCGGCTCGACGCTGGTCGGCTTCGAGGTGAAGGACGGCAAGGCCGGCGCCTTCCGCTGCCTCAACGCGCTGAAGATCTCGCGCATCTCCAACAATCTCGGCGATGCCAAGAGCCTGGTCACGCATCCCGCGACCACGACGCATCAGCGCCTGGCACCGGAGGCCCGCGCCGAGCTCGGCATCAGCGAAGGTTTCATTCGCTTCTCGGCCGGGCTCGAGCATCCCGACGATCTGATCGAGGATTTCGAGCGGGCGCTGGAGCGGGTCTAGGGCGAACGCCTCTCGCGGGCGGCGTGCGCTGTTCCTTCGGCATCGTCATGGCCGGGTCAAGTCCCGGCCATCCACGTCTTGCTCGCAGCAACCGCCAAAGACGTGGATGCCCGGCACGAGTGTTTAGCCCGGACAGATCACTGACGGGTGTTCGGAGACATAGCTGACACATCAACATTGGCTGGATTGGTCCGATTCGGGAGGCCGTCCATGCCGTGGAGTGAGGTGTCAGTAATGGATCAGCGCCACGAGTTCGTGCGGCTGGCATTGCAGGAAGGCGCCAACCGGCGCGAGCTGTGTCAACGGTTCAACATCAGCCCTGACGTTGGCTACAAATGGCTGCGGCGCTGGCAGGCTGGTGATCGGGAACTGGCTGACCGATCCCGGCGTCCGCATGCGATGCCCAAGCGCAGTGAGGGTCAAGCCGAGCGAGAACGCGCCGCCAAATCCAGGGCACCGCTTCGAGAAGGAAGCTCCCAATCTACTGTGGCAGATGGACTTCAAGGGCCACCTGCCGCTCGCCGACGGAACGCGGTGTCATCCGCTAACGATCGTCGACGATCACTCGCGCTATGTCCTGTGCCTGAAGGCCTGCGCCGACGAGCAGCGTTTCACCGTGCAGGATCACTTGACGACGACGTTCCGCTGCTATGGTTTGCCGGAGGCCTTCTACACCGACAACGGCTCACCATGGGGCGATACGTCCGGCATTCGCTGGACCGGATTGAAGGTCTGGCTGCTCAAGCTTGGCGTCAGGGTGGTGCATGCCAGGCCTTGCCACCCGCAGGCCCGCGGCAAGAACGAACGCTTCCATCGCACCCTGAAGGCCGAGGTCTTTGCGATGCGCCGCTTCCGCACCCTACCGGAAGTCCAGCGTGCCTTGGATGCCTGGCGGCCGATCTACAATCTGCAGCGCCCTCACCAAGGCCTTGATATGCACGTTCCCGCCGATCGCTTCCGACCCAGTGCCCGCGCTATGCCGGCCCGCGTCCCGAAAATCGAGTACGACAGCGGCGAGACCGTGCGCAGGGTCTCATCGACGAGGCCCTACATCTCCTTCAAGGGACGCTTCTGGAAGGTTCCACAGGCCTTCGCGCGCGAACGGCTTGCCATCAGGCCGCTGGATCGCGACGGCCATTACGGCGTCTTCTTCGCCAGCTGGCAGGTCGCATCAATCGACTTGACCAACCGCCAACCTGTCAGTGATGTGTCCGAACAGGTGTCAGCCATGTCCCCGGACTAAACAGATGACACCGAAGAATATAGCACACCGCTCCTTCCACTCGTCGTCCCGGCGAAGGCCGGGACCCATACGCCGCGGCGGATGTTGTAGCAGGGACTTGTCATTGCAATCCGCGCGACTGACCGCCGGAAGCCGGGCGGAACCGGGTAATTTGCCTGGCGTTATCGTGCCATGGGCAAAGCTGAGGCAAGATCCAAATCGTCGGACGGGCCGTCGTCGGCCAGGACTTCATCGTCCCGGAAAGCGAGCGCAAAGGCGGCCGATCAAGAGCGCAAGGATCCCGCGCCAAGCGAAGGGGATGAGAAGTCGGAATTCGTCGAGGTGATCGCCGAGAACGGCGACGATGTCGAACCGCCGCCGCCGGAAATCGTCGAGCCCGATCCCGAGCTATCGGCCGAAGAGGCCGAACAGGCGCGCAAGGACTATTTGCTGACGCGGTTCTGGATCAGCGCACGCGGCTATTGGGGCCGGAGCGGCGACCGGCTGGCGTGGCTGTTCACGATCGGCCTGCTGCTGCTGATCGTCGCCAATGTCGCCGTGCAGTACGGCATCAATGTCTGGAATCGCGCGATCTTCGATGCGATCGAAAAGCGCGACGCGGCCAGTGTCTTCCACCTGACGGCCATCTTCTTTCCGCTCGCGATCGGCAGCGTGCTGCTGGGGGTCGCGCAGGTGTTCGGCCGCATGGGCATCCAGCGGCGCTGGCGCGCCTGGCTGACCAACGCCGTCGTCTCGCGCTGGCTGACGAACGGCCGCTACTACCAGCTCAACCTCGTCGACGGCGATCACAAGAATCCGGAGTACCGGATCGCGGAGGATCTGCGGATCGCGACCGATTCTCCGGTCGACTTCGTCGCCGGAGTGACGTCGGCGCTGCTCTCGGCCGTCACCTTCATCGCCGTGCTCTGGACCATCGGCGGCGCGCTGACGGTGACGCTCGGCGGCTCGTCGATCAGCATCCCGGGCTTCCTGGTCATTGCCGCGATCATCTATGCGGCGGTTGCGTCGGGCTCGATCACGGCGATTGGCCGCAGCTTCGCGCAGATCTCCGAGGACAAGAACCAGGCGGAAGCGGAATTCCGCTACATCCTGACCCGCGTGCGCGAGAATGGCGAAAGCATCGCGCTGCTCGGCGGCGAAACCGAGGAGCGCGACGGCATCGACAAGACGTTCTCGAACGTGTTGCGGCAATGGGCGCGGCTCGCTGGGCAGCACATGCGCACGACGCTGGTGTCGCAGGGATCGAATCTCATTGCGCCGGTGGTACCCTTGCTGCTGTGTGCGCCAAAGTTCCTCGACGGCAGCATGTCGCTCGGCCAGGTGATGCAGGCGGCCTCGGCCTTCACCATCGTGCAGACCGCATTCGGCTGGCTGGTCGACAACTATCCGCGGCTCGCCGACTGGAACGCCTGCGCACGGCGCATCGCCTCGCTGATGATGTCGCTTGACGGGCTCGAACGCGCCGAGACCGGCGACGGCTTCGGCCGCATCGAGCGCGGCGAGACCGAAGGCGAGGCCATGCTGAGCCTCAACGATCTCTCCGTCACGCTGGACGACGGCACCGCCGTGGTCGGCGAGACCGAAGTGGTGATCGAACCGGGCGAGCGGCTATTGGTCGCCGGCGAATCCGGCACCGGCAAGAGCACGCTGGTGCGCGCCATCGCCGGCCTGTGGCCGTGGGGCGGCGGCAGTGTCGGCCTGCACGCGGACCGCCGCCTGTTCATGCTGCCGCAAAAGCCCTACGTGCCCTCGGGCACGCTGCGGCGCGCAGTGGCCTATCCGGGTGCGGCGGAGGACTGGAGCGTCGATGAGATCAGCCGTGCCCTGCACAAGGTCGGCCTCGACCATCTCAAGGACAAGATCGAGGAGGACGCGCCGTGGGACCAGACCCTGTCCGGCGGCGAGAAGCAGCGGCTCGCCTTTGCCCGCCTGCTGCTGCACGCCCCCGACATCGTCGTGCTCGACGAGGCGACGTCCGCGCTCGACGAGAAGAGCCAGGACAAGATGATGGAGACGGTGACGACGGAACTGCCGAAGGCGACCATCGTCAGCGTCGCCCACCGCGTCGAGCTCGAAGCGTTCCATAGCCGCAAGATCGTGCTGGAGCGCCGCAAGGGCGGCGCCAAACTGGTCAGCGACGTCGATCTGATCCCGCGCAAGGGTAAGCGAAGGCTGCTCGGCCGCTTCCTGCGGCAACGGCAGGCAGCGGGCAAGGCGGCGTAACGGGCGTTGGCGCTGCCGGCAAAACCGGCTATGCATGCCGCGCTTTTGACGAGGCCATGCGTGATCCCGAGCAACGACATATCGCCGGCGCCGTTCGGCGCCTTCGCGCCCAATGCGGCGCAGGCCGCCATCATCCGCCTGGCGCATGGCTCAGGATTGAAGCGCGGCGCGTTCCGACCCTGGCTGTCGAAACTGGTCAATCTGTTCGGCGCTGGGCCGCTGGACGTGACCTATCAGGGCGCATCGTTCCGCTTCTATCATCAGGCGAGCGCGACCGAGCGCGGCGCGCTGTTCAATCCCGATTACAACCTTGAAGAACTCGCCTTCCTGCGGGCGCATGTCGGCGCGGATGGCACCTTCGTCGATCTCGGCGCCAATGTCGGCACCTATGCGCTGGCGCTGGCGCGCGATGTCGGACCCGGTGGCAGGGTGATCGCGATCGAGCCGCATCCGGTGACGCATGCGCGGCTCAAGTTCAACACCCAGGCCTCCGGCTTTCCGCAGGTGCGCCTGGTTGCGGCGGCCGCCGGCCCGACCGATGGCGAACTGATGATCGAGACCGACGGCGACAATCTCGGCGCCAGCCACATCGTCACCGGCACGCCGACGGGCAAGGCGTTCAAAGTGCCGTCGCTGCGGCTGCAACGCATCCTCGACGAGGCCGGCGCGAGCAAGGTCGATGCGCTCAAGATCGACGTCGAGGGTTTCGAGGACCGCGTGCTGATCGGCTTCTTCCGCGACGCGCCCCAGTCACTGTGGCCGCGCGCGGTGGTGATCGAGCATCTGTCGAAGGACGAATGGACCGACGACTGCATTGCGGACATGCATGCGCGCGGTTACGTCGAGCAGGGCCGGACGCGCAGCAACACGCTGCTGGTACGGAGTTGACAGACTTGTCTTCTCCTTCCCCCTGAACGGGGGAAGGTCGGGATGGGGTCAGCCGCAGGAACGGTGCCTGCGAAGAGAGCAGATCCCCACCCGCTTTGCTCTCGCGAGCAAAGCGACCTCCCCTTTGCAAGGGGAGGTGAGGCAACGAGTCTGCGGATGTAAGATCGTAGCCCGGATGAAGCGCAGCGAAATCCGGGACCAGACCATCCGCGGCCAGAGCAGCCCCGGATTGCGCTTCGCTTCATCCGGGCTACGCGGCTGAGATCTGCTCCCTCTCCCGCTTGCGGGGGAGGGCCGGGGTGGGGGTGTGTCCACGAGTCATATTGTGGAAAGAGCCCCCACCCGGATTGCATCTTCGATGCAATCCGACCTCCCCCGCAGGCGGGAGAGGTGCAACTAGTCTGCGGATGTAGCGTCACACAACAAGGGAGGCTCGCGATGATCGACCATATCGGCTTTTCCGTCTCCGACTATCAACGCGCGAAGGCTTTCTACCAGACGGCGCTGGCGCCGCTCGGCTACGGCCTGATCATGGAAGTGCCCGCGGAGGTGACAGGGCACGCGCCCGCCGCGGGCTTCGGCGCCGACGGCAAGCCGGACTTCTGGATCGGCGGGGAAGGCGCCATGAACAAGCCGGTGCATATCGCCATCACGGCCAGGGACCGCGCCACCGTCGACGCCTTCTACAAGGCCGCGATGGCAGCCGGCGGCCGCGACAACGGCGCGCCCGGCATCCGTGCGCATTACCACCCGAACTATTACGGCGCATTCGTGCTCGACCCCGACGGCCACAATATCGAGGCGGTCTGCCACACGCCCGGGTGAAGCATCGGAACGCCGCGGCGCGCGATCCGTTGTCGCTTCGAACTTCGATGGAGCGATCAATGCGCGCGACGCGATCTGGCATCGGCAACCGCCGCGGAGCCTCGATATGATGCCGATCGAGCCTCCCGAGATTCCGCCGACGACGCCGGGCACACCGAGCGAACCGCCGCCGGGAATTCCGCCCGGCAGTCCGCGCCCCGAGATTCCGGAGCCGGTGCGCGAACCCGGCGAGCCGCCGCGACCGGACGAGTTGCCTGGCAAGACACCTGACGAATCACCGGTGCGCGGACCGCCTGGACCGTCCGGCCCGCCACCTGCGACAGATCGACTCGCCGGCCGATGAGTCGCTCTTGCGCCCAAGTTCCACGTCGATCGCAAATGTGTCGGCGCGTTTCTTCTGAACGCGCGGTGAACAATCACACACGCAACCCGTTATAATGTCGAAATAAACTTCGCCGATGATTCGTGGCTCGCCACAATCCGGCCTAACGGCTGGCGGTTCATCGTCCTGCCGAATTGTTCGGTTCTCACTTTGCTTTCCTGCCCAGACTTTCCGCCGGGGACTCCTAGACAATGACAAAGCTTCGTCTCGTGCTGCTTGCCACGACTGCGCTGACGGTGATGCAATTCGCCACCTCAGCGTCGCACGCCCAAACTTCGCCTCTAGTCGTCGCACAGGCGCAGCAGAAGGAAGAAACCGGACCTGACGGAAAGCCGAAGGCGCGGCCGGCGCCGGGCGCGCCGGGTGCTCCTGCACGTCCGGCACCGCCGGCCGCAGCGCCGCATCCGCAGGCGCCACCTCCCGCCGCGGCACCCGCACATCCTGCTCCGCCGCCGGCCGCAGCGCCCGCGAAGCCGACCCCGCCTGCAGCCCCTGCCCGGCCCGAGCCGCCCGCAGCTGCACCGGCAAAGCCGACGCCGCCTCCGGCAGCCGCACCGCATCCGGCACCGCCGCCGGCTCCCGCACGGCCCGAGCCGCCTGCCGCGCGCCCGACGACGCCTCCGCCGTCGGCTGCTCCCGCACATCCCACACCGCCGCCGCCCGCGGCCGCACCCGCGAAGCCATCGCCGTCACCGGCACGGCCGGAGCCGCCCGCAGCAGCGCCTGCGAAGCCGACCCCGCCACCGCCGGCGGCCGCCCCCGCACATCCGACGCCACCGCCGCCGGCCGCAGCACCGCAGCGACCCGGCACGCCGCCGACGCCGGCGCCCGGCGCCACGCCGAATGCCGCGCCCGCAGCACGTCCCGGCACCCCGCCCACGGCGGCAACGCCGACTCCGACGCCCGCAACGCCGGGAGCTCCGACAACGGCGCCGGCCGAACGCCGCCCCGGCGATCGTCCGGGTGGCGAACGCGGTGAACGTCCTGGCGGCGCCAAGCAACCGCCGGGCACGCCGCCCGCGGCGACGTCAACGCCCGCGCCTTCGGCAACGACAACGCCTCCGGCAGCAGGGGCACGACCGGGCACGCCGCCCGCCGCGACAGCTCCCGGTGCGACACCGACGCCGACACCTCCGGCAGCCGGCGCACAGCCCGCGCGTCCAGGCACCCCGCCTGCCGCAACAACGCCTCCGGCACCCGGCGCGACGCCGACGCCACCGGCGCCAGGTCAGCAGGGACGTCCGGCGACACCGCCCGGAACACCGGCAACCCCGGGCGCGGCAATGGGCGCGCCCGGCGCGGCCCCGGCTCCGGGTCAGCCGGCAGCACGTCCGGGCGTCGCGCCCGGCGTATCGCCGGCCCAGGGCGCCGCGATGGGCGCGCCGGCACCGTCGGTCGTCCCCGGCTCGGCCGCCGCAACGCCGCCGCCCGGCCGCGCGCAATATGCGCCGCCGACGGTTGCGCCCGCCTTCCGCGCCGCGCCAGCGGTCGCAGCGCCGCTGCCGCCGCCTCCGCGACATGACAACATCAAGCCGCTCGCGATCGGCGCCGCCGTCGGCGCCGGCGTGGTGGCCGGCGCCATCATCGGCGGGAGCATCGCCGACCTGCACAGCCAGCGGCAGGAGGTGGTCGAAGGCGGCCGCACCATCTACACCGAGCCGGACCGGGTCATCATCCGCGATCCGGGTGGGCAGGCCTATGTCCGCGGCGACGACGTCTATCGCTTCCGCTATGGCGCGCGCGACATCCGCACCGAGACGATCGGCGGCGAGACGCGGACGGTCGTGGTTCGTCCCGACGGCAGCGAGATCATCACCGTGGTCGGCTCCGACGGCCAGATGTTGCGCCGAATCCGCAGGGATACTGGCGGCCGCGAGGTCGTCATCATCGACAACAGCTATCGCGATCCGCGCGCAGTCGGTGGTTTCTATGTCGACGCCCCGCCGCCCGTGGTCAACATTCCCTACGATCGCTACATCGTCGACGCGCAGGACGCGTCGCCCGACGTGATCTACGAGACCATGGAGGCACCGCCGGTGCAGCGGATCGAACGGCGCTACTCGCTGGACGAGATCCGCTACAGCCCCAATGTCCGCATGCAGATGCCGAGCATCGACGTCAACACGATCAACTTCGACTCCGGATCGTGGACCATCCCACCGGACCAGGCGGCGAGGCTGCAGGTGATCGCCGACGGCCTCAACCGAGCCATCCAGCGCAACCCGCGCGAGGTGTTCCTGATCGAGGGCCACACGGATGCGACCGGCAACGACACCGACAATCTGTCACTGTCGGACCGCCGTGCGCAATCCGCCGCCGAGCTCTTGACGCAGCAGTTCGGTGTGCCGGCTGAGAACCTGACCTCGCAGGGCTATGGCTCTCAATATCCGAAGGAGCAGACCGACGGACCGAGCCGCATCAACCGGCGCGTCACCGTCCGCCGCATCACCCCGCTGCTCAACGGCGGCACCGCCTCGGCCGCGCCGCCGCGCTGAGCCGGCGCGACATGACGATACGAAATGGCCGGGAGCGATCCCGGCCATTTTTGTTTTGGTGAGATTTTCGGAGCAGTGGCCCCGCACCCTTCTCGTCATTGCGAGCGAAGCGAAGCAATCCATCTCATCACAAGCGTAAGAGTGGATTGCTTCGTCGCTACGCTCCTCGCAATGACGGCGGAGCTACTTCCCCGCGCCCAGTCCCAGCGCCTCGACCATCACGCGGAACACCTCGGTGTTGTCCATCGAGCCATGGACGCGCTCGCTGCCCGGTCCGATCGCGGTGAGGATGACATCCTCGCCGGAATGCACGCTGGCGCCGATCATCGCCGGCAGATTGCCGAACCGCAGCACGACGCCGGGGACATCCTTGTACTTGTCATTGGCCTTGAACGTGTCGGGCTGGTCGCCCTTCACGGTCGGCTCGTTCGGATCGTCGAGCTTCGGGCGGAACGTCTCGTAGTGATCCGGCAGGCTGGCCGAGAAGATCGCAAGCCGCCGGCTGACGTCGACGCGTGACGGATAACCGTCGGCGTCCGGCGCCGGATAATTCGGGAAGCCGGCTTTCTCGTAGACGCCGACGCGCTCGCGCAGCGGCACGTTGGGTGTCGCCGCCATGTCGTCATTGATGGTGCCGACCAGGCTGTTCGGATGGTTGTGATCGGCCGCGACCAGGATCAGCGTGTCGTCGTTGCGCGCTTTCGCCCAGTCCTTCGCCAGCCGCACCGCATTGTCGAGCATGATGGTGTCGTAGACCGCGCGCTCCATGTCGAGCAGATGGGCGTATTTGTCGATCAGGCCGGACTCGACCATCAGGAAGAAACCGGCCTCGTGTTTCGACAGCACCGTGAGCGCGGCCTAGACCTGCTCGGTCAGGTCCGGCTGTTCGGGGAATCTCCTGACGCCGCCGCCCTTGAGGAATTTGCGGTCGAGCGCACCGTCCATGTTGCCGGCGGCGAACAGGCCGAGCAGTTGGCGGGTGTCCGGTTTGGCCGCGAGCGTGGCGAGTTCGCTTGCGGTGGTCGCGATCGGATAGCCGGCGTCGCGGAAGCGCACGAGATAGTCGATATCGTCCTTGCGTTTCGACCCGGACGTGGATTGCGGCAGGAAGTTCGCGGAGCCGCCGCCCATCAGCACGTCAGGCTTCGCGTCGAAATATTGCGCAACGATCGCGTCATGGGCCGCGCGGCGGCGGGTATGCGCAACCATCGCAGCCGGCGTCGCATCCTCGACCTCGGTGTTGGTGACGATGCCGACGGCGAGGCCCGCCCGGCGCTTGGCAAGACTCGCGATGGTCTCGACCCTCGGATCGTCAAGCGGATCGGGCGTGCGATCGGCGTAGACGCCGAGCGCATTGACCGCGGCCTTGTGGCCGGTGGCGTAGGCGCTCGCGGCATTCGCCGAATCGGTGATGATCGAGTCCGAGCCGGCGGTCGCGACCAGCGCCATATGCGGCATGTCGTCGATCGCGAGCTTGCCGCGGCTCTTGCCCTCCGCGATTCCCTTGGAGAGGATTCGCGCGGCGACGCGATGCGACGGCGACATCCCGTCGCCGATGAACAGGATCACGTTCCTGGCCTTGCGTGCCCCGGTGTCGTAGACGGTCCAGGTCACGGTCCGGCTCTGCGTGCCGTCACTGACTTCGACGGCGACCTGCCCGGGTTTGACGAGCGAGACATCGCGCAGCAACAGCGCCGACTGCTCCCGGCCGGCCTCGTGCGCGGTGAATGTGCCGCCCTGGCCGAACACCGCGGCATAGTCCGCGCCGTTCAGCGTGACCTTGAGCTTTGCTTGATCGACCAATTCCGGAAGCTCGACCTTGAAGTCGAATTTGGCGCCGACGAGGATATCGGCGCGATCGATCGGATAGATCGTCTGGGCGAACGCCGGTGCTGCCGACAACACCAGCGTGACGAACATACCGGCAACTCGCTTGATCATGATCGATGCTCTGCCCTTGCGCATCATGCGCATCGGGGCGGAGGCTAGTAGCGGCGGATGACGGCGTAATGAGGCGCGCCGGGGCGTATTGCCGCAAGGGCCGGCGCGATTTCAGCGCGCCATCTGTTGCGGATCGTAGAAGAAGCGCTCCTCGACCAGCTCCTCGCCGCGCCAGGTCTGCCAGGCGACCTCCTCCATGCTGCGGACCTTGCCGTCCTTGCCGGTGAATTCGAAGCGCCAGCAGATCGCCGAATGATCGCCGTCAAGCAGGAGCGGCCCGAGCCGCGTGGTCTTGACGCCGGCGACCGCGGCCAGCACCGCCGCCTCGCGCGCCGCCAGCGCCCCGCGGCCGACGCGCCACTCACCGTCATTCTCCTGGGTGCGGGCATCGACTGAATAGAAATTCCTGATCGCGCCGACATGGTCGTTGGACTCGACCGTGTCGGTGAAGGCTTGCAACGTCCTAAGCGAGGGCATCGGGCATTCTCCATTTACCGACTTATAGTCGGTATTTATCGACTGGTAGTCGGTAAGTCAATTGGCTTGCGTCTGGAACTGGGCTAGAGATGCGCCATGGCAACCCAGGCCGAACGGCGCGAGAAAACCAGAGCCGCCATCGTCAAGGCGGCGCGGCGCATTTTTGGCGAGCGCGGCTTCGCCGCTGCGACGATGGACGACATCGCCGCCGGCGCGCGTGTCGCCAAGGGCGCGGTCTATCATCACTTCGCGACCAAGGAGGCGGTGTTCGAGGCGGTGTTCGAGCAGGTGTCGATCGACCTTGTTGCCGATCTCGACCGCATCTCGCGCGCCGAGAACGATCCGCTGGCGGCGATGGCGGCGGGCACGCAGGGCTATTTCGCGGCGTGCTCGAAAGGCCCGACCGGCCAGATCATCTTGCGCGACGGCCCCGCCGTGCTCGGCTGGGAACGCTGGCGCGAGATCGACGCGAAACATTTCGGCGGCAAGTTTCCGCGCGCGCTGGCCGCCGCGATGGACGTCGGCGTGATCGCCAGGCAACCGATCGAGCCGCTGGCGCGGCTGTTGCTCGGCGCGGTGACGGAAGCCGCGGTTGCGGTCTCCGCGGGGCCGGACATCGGCAAGACCGGCACCGATTACGCGCGGGCGTTCCGCTCGCTGCTCGATGCGCTCAGGGTGAAGTAGGCAGGCCTCTCTCCCCACGTCGTCCCGGCGAAGGCCGGGACCCATAACCACAGGGAGGAGTCGTGGAAACGCGCTGGAGCACCAACGTGCTTCATAACCACGGCCGGTGGTTATGGGTCCCGGGTCGCGCTACGCTTGCCCGGGACGACGAGGCGAGAGAGTGCCGCCTCAGTCCTTGTTGTCGTTCTCGAGCTGGAAGATCTGCGAGCCTTCGTCGCTCGAGATGAGGCCGGTCTTGTTGTACAGGCCGAGCTTGGCGCGGGTGTCAGCAATGTCGAGGTTGCGCATCGTCAGCTGGCCGATGCGGTCGGCCGGCGTGAAGGCGGCGTCCTCGACCTTCTCCATGCTGAGCCGCTCCGGCGCATAGGTGAGGTTCGGGCTCTCGGTGTTTGATATCGAGTAGTCGTTGCCGCGGCGCAGCTCGAGCGTCACCTCGCCGGTGACGGCACGTGCCACCCAGCGCTGCGCGGTCTCGCGCAGCATCAAGGCCTGCGAATCGAACCAGCGGCCCTGATAGAGCAAGCGGCCGAGCCGCATGCCGCTGATGCGGTACTGCTCGATCGTATCCTCATTGTGGATGCCGGTGACGAGGCGCTCATAGGCGATGTGCAAGAGCGCCATGCCCGGCGCCTCATAGATGCCGCGACTCTTCGCTTCGATGATGCGATTCTCGATCTGGTCGCTCATGCCGAGGCCGTGGCGGCCGCCGATCGCATTGGCCTCGAGGAACAGCGCGACCGGATCGGCAAACGTCTTGCCGTTCAGCGCGACCGGCTGCCCCTCCTCGAACCGCACCACGACCTTCTCGGGCTTGACGTCGCAGTCGGCGCGCCAGAACGGCACGCCCATGATCGGATTGACGATAGTGATGCCGCTCGCAAGGCTCTCGAGATCCTTGGCCTCATGCGTCGCGCCGAGCAGATTGCTGTCGGTCGAATAGGCCTTCTCGGCGCTCATCTTGTAGGCGAAGCCTTGCGCGGTCATGAAGGCCGACATCTCGGCGCGGCCGCCGAGCTCGTCGATGAACTGCTGGTCGAGCCAGGGCTTGTAGATGCGCAGGCTCGGGTTAGTCAGCAGGCCGTAGCGATAGAAGCGCTCGATGTCGTTGCCCTTGAAGGTCGAGCCGTCGCCCCAGATGTTGACACCGTCCTCCTGCATCGCCGCGACCAGCATCGTGCCGGTCACCGCGCGGCCGAGCGGCGTGGTGTTGAAATAGGTGATGCCGCCGGTCGAGATGTGGAACGCGCCGGACTGGATCGCGGCGATGCCCTCATGGACCAGCTGGGTGCGGCAATCGACCAGGCGGGCCTTCTCGGCGCCGAAATCCATCGCCTTGCGCGGGATCGCGTCGTAGTCGGCCTCGTCGGGCTGGCCAAGATTGGCGGTATAGGCGAAGACCTTGGCGCCCTTCAGCTTCATCCAGAGCAGCGCCGCTGACGTGTCGAGCCCGCCCGAGAACGCGATGCCGACTTTTTCGCCAGTGGGCAGGCTTTTCAGAATCGTACTCATGGGACGGTCCAATCGGTCGAAATCAATGATGTTTCCGGGGTGGCGATATCAAATTTCCGAAGGCTGAGCACGCCTTTAATCAGGCCTCTGAGGAGGCCTCGGGCTGGCTGGACGCCGCCTTGCCGCCCCGGCGCCAGCGCTGCATCCACCGGTAGCCGGGCATCGCAAGGCGCGCCAGCGCGGCATCGACCTGGGCGTCGGTCAGCCGGGTCGCTGCCCAGCGGTAGATCAGCGCGTAGAACAGCCAGACCGTGAAGAACGACACCAGGCCCGCGATCGCCACATCGGTGAAGAAATGGCCACCGAAGGCCATGCGAAGCCCGCTGGTGACGATGCCGAACACGGTCGCTCCGGCAAAGGCCAGCGGCCGCCACGCGGGCGGTGTCAGCGCCGCCGGTGCATAGGTCCAGAACGCGGTGGCGCCCTCGCCGGAGAAGAACGAGCAGTTGCGCGGGCAGCCGCCGCGCGGGTCCCACCACGGCACGAATTGCAGGTCGCCGCCGAACTGTGTCACGAACACCGGCCGCGGCCGGCCCCAATAATTCTTGAAGGTAAGGTTGGTGAGCACGCCGGCCGAGAGCAGCATGGTGGTGAGCAGGAACACCGCGGCGCGGCCGGACATCAGCATCGGCCGGTCCGGCCGGATGAACTTCCAGACGATGGTCACGATCGCCGGCAGCACCAACGCCCAGGCGATCCACATCGCCGCATCGCGCGCAAACGACGCCACCGCGTCGAGCTTCAGCGGGAAGGTTTTCTGCGCCACATCGTAGAACAGCGCCGCCAGCTTCAGGTCGAGTTCGGGATAGATCCCGAACAGGATGCCGACGATGAGCGCCAGCGCCAGCGCGATGAAAAGTCCGGTCCGGTTCATGGCGCGCGGTTTAGCCGAGGCGGATGAGGTGGCGCAATCATTTCAAGTAAGCCCGAAGGGCATTTGCCGCTTGATCAAACAGGTGATCGACACCTTCATTTTCGTCGTAGTTAAACTGCCGCGGAGTATTGAGCGCTGCAGCACCATTTTTCGTCTGCGCCTGAAAAACGCTCAATACTAGTCCATCCAGAAGTTCCCGGGTCGCTCTGGGCAAGGTTGAGTCGATCGCCGGCAATTGAGCGAGGATATCTCGTTCAAGCTCGGGAAGTGACAATTTGCCCGACTGCGCGCTTATCACGCTTCCCAAGATTGCGGATGCGGCTCTCTGGTTCGAATCCATGTTGGCACTCTGGACGAGGTCACGGCCGCTGCGATTGCGACGGCAATGGCGGGGGCGGCGGCAACGGACGCGACGGCTCGCGCCAGGCGCCGGCGGTGCGGCCGGCGATCAGCCAGTAGACCAGGCCCGCGACGATGCCGGCGCCGGTCATGATCTCCATATGCCGGCGCACGATGCCGTGGAATTGCATCATATCGGGATCGAACGGAACCAGGCCGAGATAGCAGGCCGCGCCGACGATGGCGCCGCCGACCGCGTAGGCCAGCACGCTCCGGATGAAGAACGCCTCGGTGATCAGCACCACGATCAGCGCAGGCAGCAGCGCAAAGCCGGAAATGAAGATGAACCCGAAGCCCAGCACAACGTTGATCGCGCTCTGGTCGATCTGCCCGCCGAAATCGCTGATCTCGGGATACAGCACCGCGACGACCACGATGATCCCTGCCACGAAGCAGGCCATCAGGAAGCCGAAGGCGACGACGAACAGGCGGCCGATCAGGGCCATCGGGTCATTCCATCATCGAACATCAAGCCAGGCACTAGCCTCTCCTCCGTCATGCCCGGGCTTGTCCCGGGCATCCACGTCTTCTCGCGGAGAAAGCTAAGACGTGGATGGCCGGGACAAGCCCGGCCATGACGAAATATGGAAACACACTCAATCCGTCATCGCCATCGCGCGCAGCGCCTGGCGCTCGCGGGCGGAGAGCTTTTCGGTCTCCGACTTGAGCTGGCCGCAGGCGGCGAGGATGTCGCGGCCGCGCGGCGTGCGCACCGGCGAGGAATAGCCGGCGTTGAAGATGTATTCGGAGAATTTCTCGATCTGCTCCCAGTCCGAGCATTGGTAAGCGGTGCCCGGCCACGGATTGAACGGAATCAAATTGATCTTGGCCGGAATGCCCTTGAGCAGTTTCACCAGCAGCTTCGCGTCATCGAGCGAATCGTTGACCCCCTTGAGCATCACATATTCGAAGGTGATGCGCCGGGCGTTGGAGGCGCCGGGATAATCGCGGCAGGCCTGCAGCAATTCCTTGATCGGATATTTGCGGTTCAGCGGCACCAGCTCGTTGCGCAGCTCGTCGCGCACCGCATGCAAGGAGATCGCAAGCATCACGCCGATCTCGTCACCGGTGCGCTGGATGTTCGGCACCACGCCCGAGGTCGACAGCGTGATGCGCCGGCGCGAAATGCCGATGCCTTCATTGTCGGCGACGATCAGCAGCGCATCGCGCACCGCGTCGAAATTGTAGAGCGGCTCGCCCATCCCCATCATCACGATGTTGGTGACGCGGCGCGTGCCGTCCTCGCGGTCGGCCCAGTCATTCAGCCGGTCGCGCGCCACCATCACCTGGCCGACGATCTCGCCGGCGGTGAGGTTGCGCACCAGCCGCTGCGTGCCGGTGTGGCAGAACGCGCAATTCAGCGTGCAGCCGACCTGCGAGGAAACGCACAGCGTGCCGCGATCGGTCTCGGGGATGTAGACGCACTCGACCTCGTGCGGCCGCTCGACCTTGTCGCCGCTCGGCAGCCGCAGCAGCCATTTGCGGGTGCCGTCGTTGGAGATCTGCTCGGCGACCACCTCGGGACGATCGACGGTAAAATGCTTCTCGAGCTCGGCGCGCATGTCCTTCGAGACGTTGGTCATCTCGGCAAAGCTCTTGGCGCCGCGGAAATACATCCAGTTCCAGAGCTGCTGGGTGCGCATCTTGCGCTGGCCGGCCTGCACCCCGATCTCGCCCAGGCGCTCGGCGATCTCGGCGCGCGACAGCCCGATCAGCGACGGCTTGGCCGGCGGCACATAGGTCTCGAGCGGAACCTTCTCGACCAGCGCGCTGGCGCCGGAGACGGCATGGGTGGTCACGGTGTCGGTCATGAAACCTCAAATAGGCCTTCCAGCCGGTGCTGGAAAGCCACCAAATACCTCGATTTCAGGCCTTAAGTCGATTTTTAGAGCATGATCTTTCCGGAAAACCGCTTCACACTTTTCCGGATCATGCTCTAGCGCCGGCAGTCCTGCCCGAGCCGGTCGAGCGCCTGCGCCAGGCCCTTCAGCGAGAAGGTGTCTGTCGTCTCGGTGCCCTTGGCCGAGACCGCTTTTACCGTCAGTTCGGCCGATTTGCGCATGGATTCCACCATCCGCTCCTCCTCGGCCGCATTCTTGATCCAGAGGCCGTCGCCCTGCGTGTACATCGCATAGGTCCCGCCGCCGACCTGAAGCGTCGATTCGGAGCCCGGCTTCACCGTGTAGCCGATCATGATCGAGACTTCGTTGACGACCTTCTCCGCCGGACGGGTGGAGATGAAGGCATAGGCCGGATCACGCGGCCGGTTCGCCGGATTGGTCTTCGACGACGACGGCTTGGCGAGCGCAAAGCACACCTTCTTGCCGTTGGGCGATGCTGTGTACGCGCCCCAGGTCCCGAATTGGCCGATCAGCGTCGGCTCCGCGCCGCCGGCCGCAGCCGCGGCAGCCGAAGGCGCCGGCTTGGCTGCTTCCTTGGCCGTATCTTTCTTGGGCGCAGCCTGCGCCGGCGCGAGGGTGATGAACCCGCACAGGATACAAGCAACCAGTGATGTCAGAATCTGCCGCACGGCCAACTGGTTCCCCCATCATTGTGACTGCAAGATGGCCCGGCGATTCCCCTCCGCCGGCTCGGATGGATAACCGGGAAACGCTTTTTTGGGAAGGCAGTTAGGCCGAAAGGCGAACGCCGCTCACCGTCGGGCGCGTATCGCGACGCGTTATCACTTGGCGCGCGCAGCGCGCTGCTTCTCCCACTGAGCATCGGTCCATTGCAGCAGGTCCTCGGCACCGGAACTGCGTAAGTGCGAGCCGCCATCCTGCACCACCATCTCGCCGTTGATGTAGCCGGCCTGATCCGAGATCAGGAAGGTCGCGAGATTGGCGAGCTCCGAATGCTCGCCGGCGCGGCCGAGCGGATTACGATGCGCCCAGCTCTCGCCGCGCCCTTCGGGGCGCAACTGTCCGGTCGCGCCGGCGGTCGGGAACGCGCCAGGCGCGATCGCGACGGTGCGGATGCCCTTCGGGCCCCACTCCACCGCCAGGCTCTTGGTCATCGCCAGCACCGCGGTCTTGGCCATCGAGGACGGCACCGTGAACGCGCGGCCGGTGATGGTCGAGGTCGACAGGATCGAGAGCACTACGCCCTTGTGCTTGCCGTCGATCCAGCGGCGGCCGGCGGCGAGCGTGCAGTACATCGTGCCATGCAGTGTCGGCGCGAGGATCGCGTCCGCCGCACGGAATGACAAATGTTCGCTCTGCGCAATAAAGGTTGCGGCAGCATTGTTGACGAGCACGTCGATCGGCGCGTCCTGCCAGACTTGGTCCATCATCGCTTCGACCGCCGCACCGTCGCGGATATCGCAGCGCGCGATGGAAACCTTGGCGCCGAGCTCGCTGCGGAATTTCGCTGCGGTTTCCTCCAGCAGCCCCTCGCGCCGCCCGCAGATGATCAGTTCGGCACCGAGTTCGGCGAAACGGTAGCCCATCGCCGCGCCAAGGCCGGAGCCGCCGCCGGTGATCAGGATGCGCTTTTTCGCTAGCAGGCCTTTTTCAAACATAGTTTGATCCCTCCGCACTGTATTGTCGCTCCGCCGCAAATCCGGCATGAAGCTTGTAGTCCAAGATCTTGCAGCTCTTTCTGCGTCCGAAACTCAGGTGTGTCCATGAAAGCCATCCTCTGCTCGCAATACTGTCAACCCGACGATCTCGTGCTGGCTGACGTGCCCGATCCGGTGGCCGCGCCGGGCGAAGCCGTGATCGCGATCAAGGCGGCGGCGCTGAACTTCTTCGACATCCTGATGATCCAAGGCAAGTACCAGATCAAGCCGCCGTTCCCGTTCTCGCCGGCCGCCGAAGTTGCCGGCGTGATCGAAAGCGTCGGCGCCGGCGTCACTGACCTGAAGGTCGGCGATCGGGTCGTCGCGTCCTGCGGCCACAACGGCGCGCGCGACAAGATCGCGCTGCCGGCGAATTCGATCGTGAAGATTCCCGACAATCTCGATTACGACCGCGCCGCCGGCATCATCATCATCTACGGCACCGCGCTGCATGCGCTGGAAGATCGCGCAAGCCCGAAGCCGGGCGAGACGCTCGCGGTGCTTGGGGCCGCCGGTGGCACCGGCCTTGCTGCGTGCGAGCTCGGCAAACTGATGGGCTTGAAGGTGATCGCCTGCGCCTCGTCGGACGAGAAGCTGGCATTCGCCAAGCAACACGGCGCCGAGCTGACGCTGAACTATGCGAAGGAAGATCTCAAGGAAGGCCTGCGCAAGCTGACCGACGGCAAGGGCGCCGACATCGTGTTCGATCCGGTCGGCGGCTCCTACGCCGAGGCCGCGCTGCGCTCGACCGCATGGGAAGGCCGCTTCCTGGTGATCGGCTTTGCCGCCGGTGACATTCCAAAGATCCCGCTCAACCTCGCGCTGCTGAAGGGCTGCGATATCCGCGGCGTGTTCTGGGGCGCCTGGGCGCGGCAGAATCCGGACAAGAACCGCAAGAACCTCGAGAAGCTCGTGCAGTGGACCGCGGAAGGCAAGATCTCCTCGCATGTCGACCGCACCTTCCCGCTGTCGCAGACATCAGAAGCCCTGAAGGTGCTCGCCGGCCGCAAGGCGATGGGCAAGGTGATCCTGCATCCGGGAAGCTGAGGAAGAGATTGCGTAGCGCGGATGGAGCCGAACGGACGATGGCGCTCCTTACCGTGTCCGTCACCCTGAGGAGCGCGCTCTTGCGCACGTCTCGAAGGGTCGACGGCCCCGCTGGTGGCCGTACATCCTTCGAGACGCGCTTCGCGCTCCTCAGGATGACGGATCGAAAGTTTCGTAGCCCGGATGGAGCGCAACGAAATCCGGGATGCATCATAACCTTCCCTTGAAAAGGGGAGGTCGCTTTGCTCGCGAGAGCAAAGCGGGTGGGGATCAAATCTGCCGGCTTGCAGCGTCGCCTGTGGCTGACCCCCTTCCCGACCTTCCCCCTTTCAGGGGGAAGGAGAAGGCAGATCTCACTCCTCCGCAGGCACCCCGCGCTTCAGCGCGGCGCGGGCGGCATCGCGATGCTCCGGCGTGATGTGGCTTGCCACCATGCGGAGCGCAGTTGCGAGCACTGCGGCGTCATCGGTGAAGCCGAGGATCGGCAGCACGTCGGGCACGAAATCGAACGGCAGGATGAAATAGGCGATCGCCCCGAGCAGCGCCGCCTGCACATGGCGCGGCGTCTGCCGGTCGAAGGCGCAGTAATAGGCGGCCAGCAGGTCCTCCGCGAAGGGCAGGCTCGCCACCACCTTCTTGAACTTGATCCAGAAACGGCGGCGCACGCTCTCAGGATCCTGCGCCAGCCGATCGGCAGGCCCAAATCCCGCGCCGTGTTCGCTCGATGTCATCGCAAGGTTCCTCGACGCCGCGCCAATTCGGCGGCGGACGATGCGAATCTGGGGATATCGGCGGACCCGCGCAAGGTTCCACTCGCCGGGGTCAACTGACCCCAAGCTGCCTTGCGATCGCGTTCATGGCCTTGGCGAGGTCGATGTCGCGCTTGGTCACCCCGCCGACATCGTGGGTCGACAGCACCACCTCGACGGTCTTGTAGACGTTTTTCCACTCGGGGTGATGGTCGCTCTTCTCGGCGACCAGGGCGGCGCGGGCCATGAACCCGAAGGCCTCGTTGAAGTCCTTGAACACGAAAGTCTTGGCGATCGCCTCGCGGCCGGACGCCTCCGACCAGCCGGCCAGTTCCCAAAGGGCGGCCTTCCTCGCCTCCGCTGACAGCCGTTCGACCATGGTAACCCTCCCGTTTAACGCCGACTTTAGCCTAACAACGGCCTCCGGGATGGGATCCACGCCCAAATTAAGGCCGAAATCGCGTCCTATCGCCGCTGGTAACCATGACGGAGTTGTAACATCTGTCCATTCAGTAATTTGCTACACATAGAGGATGTATGCGCGTTGGTAGTTTTGCGAGATTGAGCCCCGACGATTGTTTGCGAGATCGATGACAGACGGCTCCGCCAGCATGTCGCCCAAGCCGCTGCGTTCGGCAAAGCGGCGGCTGATGTTCGTTTTGATCGCGGGCGCGCTGGCCATCATCGGCACGTTGCTGGCCGGCTATTATTTCGCCGTGCGTCCGGTGACGCTGCGGATCGCGGTCGGTCCCGCCAACAGCGATGACGTCAAGGTCGTGCAGGCGCTGGCGCAGGCCTTCAACAACCAGCAGAACACCCAGGTCAAACTGAGGCCGGTGCAGACCGAGGGCGCTACCGCCAGCGCCCAGACGCTGGCCGACGGCAAGGCCGATCTCGCCATCATCCGCGGCGATCTCGAGGTGCCGAAGAATGCCCAGGCGGTCGCCACCCTGCGCAAGAATGTCGTGGTGATGTGGGTTCCGCCCGCCAAGGGCAAGGTTCGGAAATCCGCGCGGATCACCAAGATCGCGCAGCTCGCCGGCCGCAAGATCGGCGTCGTCGGCCGCACCCCGGCCAATGTCAATCTGCTGAAGCTGATCCTGACGCAATACGGCGTCGACCCGATGAAGGTCGAGATCGTTCAATTCCCGGCCAATGAGGCGGCGGAAGCGATCAAGAATCTCAAGGCCGACGCCTATCTCGCCGTCGGCCCGGCCAACAGCAAGATCACGATCGATGCGATCACGGCGTCGGTCCGCGACGGCGGCGAGCCCAGCTTCCTTGCGATCGACGCCTCCGAGGCGATCGCGCAGAACCATCCGGCCTACGAGGCCGCGGAAATCCCTGCGGGCTCGCTCGGCTCCGCCGACCGGCCCGACGATGAGGTGAAGACGATCAGCTTCTCGCACCACATCGTTGCGCGGAAGGGCCTGTCGGACTCGACGGTCGCGGCATTCACGCGGCAATTGTTCGCGATCCGGCAGTCACTCAAGACCGATTTCCCGCTCGCCGCCAAGATCGAGACGCCGGACACCGACAAGGATGCCACCATTCCGGTGCATCCGGGCGCCGCCGCGTTTGTCGACGGCGAGGAAAAAACCTTCCTCGACCGCTACAGCGACTACATCTGGTGGAGCCTGATGGCGTTCTCGGCGATGGGCTCGGCCGGTGCGTGGTTCGCCGGCTATCTCAAGCAGGACGAGCGCAACACCAACACCTCGCAGCGCGAACGCCTGCTGGAGATGCTGAAGACCGCACGGCAAAGCGATTCGATCGAGGAACTCGACCAGATGCAGGCGGAGGCCGACGACATCCTGCGCCACACGCTGGACTGCTTCGAGCACGGCGCCATCGAGGAAGGCACGCTGACCGCGTTCAACATCGCGCTCGAGCAGCTTCATAACGCCGTCGCCGACCGCAAAGCGCTGCTGTTCAGCATGCCGCAGAATTTGCAACGGGCTGCGACGCAGTTCAGGGCGGCGGGCACGGCATAGGGCGCCGCCAATCTTTATCCGCAAACTCCCCTTGCCTCCCCCGCACTCGGGAGAGGGAGCCTGACAGATGTGCTTCCCTTACGTCCCGCACTCCCGCCGCTGTAATGTCTCCGTCATGGAATTTTTCTAGGTCTTGGCGCGCCTGCGGCGCATTGTCGCTGTGACCTGAGGAGGCTCCCCATGACGATCCGGTTCTCGCGAAATCTCACCCGCCGACGCTTTCTCTCCACGGCGGCTGCGGCCGGCGCCGGCGTGATTGCGATGCCCTATCTGTCGCGCGCCGCCGACCGTCCCGCGATCACCCATGGCGTGCAGTCGGGCGATGTCGGCGTCGACGGCGGCGTGGTGTGGGCGCGTGCGGACCGGCCGTCGCAGATGATGGTCGAGGTCGCGACCACTGAATCGTTCAAGGACGCCCATACGCTGCCGCCGATCACGGCGCTGCCCGAGAGCGACTTCACCGCCAAGATGCTGCTGGAGAACCTGCCCTCCGGCCAGGACATCTTCTACCGCGTCCGCTTCCGCGACCTCGCCCATATCGACATCGTCGGCGAGCCGGTGGTCGGACGCTTCCGTACCGCGCCGAGCGATCGCCGCGACGTCTCCTTCGTGTGGGGCGGCGATGTCGCCGGCCAAGGCTGGGGCATCAATCCCGACGACGGCGGCATGATCACCTTCGCCGCGATGAAGAAGCACGCTCCGGATTTCCTTCTGCACTCCGGCGACACGATCTACGCCGACGGCGTGATCCCCTCCGAGGTGAAGCTTCCCGACGGCAAGATCTGGAAGAACGTCACTATACCCGAGAAGGCCAAGGTCGCCGAGACGCTCGACGAATACCGCGCCGCCCACAAGTATAACTTCCTCGACAACAACGTCCGCGCCTTCAATGCCGAGGTGCCGATCTTCGTGCAGTGGGACGATCACGAGGTGACCAACAACTGGTCGCTGTCGAAACAGCTGCCGGCGGCCTACAAGGAGCGCGACATCAATGTGCTCGCGGCGCGCGCGGCAAAGGCCTTCCACGAGATGTATCCGATGCGCGAGAGCATCGTCGAGCCGGGGCGCGTCTATCGCACGCTGAGCTACGGTCCGCATCTCGACGTCTTCATGCTCGACGAGCGCAGCTATCGCGGCCCCAACGGCCCGAACCTGCAGGAGCAGTATGGCCCCGACGCCTATTTCATCGGCCCCGACCAGATGGCCTGGCTGAAGCGCGCGCTGCTCAACTCGCGCGCCACCTGGAAGGTGATCGCCTCCGACATGCCGCTCTCGCTGATCGTCTATGATGATGCGGCCAACAAGAAGGGCTCGGAAGCCTTTGCGCAGGGCGATGGCCCGGCGCGCGGCCGCGAGCTCGAGATCGCCGATATCCTGCGTTTCATCAAGACCGCGGGAATCGTCAACACGGTGTGGCTGACCGCCGACGTGCATTACGCCGCCGCGCACTACTACAACCCGAACAAGGCCCAGTTCCAGGAGTTCGATCCGTTCTGGGAATTCGTCTCCGGTCCGCTGCATGCCGGCACGTTCGGTCCGAACGAGCTCGACAACACCTTTGGCCCCGAGGTGAGGTTCATCAGGGCGCCGGGCGAAGGCAACCAGAACCTGCCGCCGTCGGCCGGCATGCAGTTCTTCGGCCACGTCAAGATCGACGGCAAGAGCGGGCAGATGACGGTAAGCCTGCGCGACCGCGTCGACGCCGAGCTGTGGGCGATCACGCTCGACCCGAAGCCGGTCTAGTGTGCTGAATGCGAAGTTCGTGCGATTTCGCGGCAGCCACTTTCACGAACTTCGCATTCATAAAGCACACTAGAATTATAAGTTTGCTAGTGTCCTTATCGAATCCGAAGTTCGCTCCGAAGGTGCGGCAAATGATGCGAACTTCGGATTCGGGACACTAGTTCGGTCACAGCCACGACGGAACCGGACTCTTCGTCTTGACGGCCCTGCCTCCAAGGCGAGGCAACGCGATTGCCGGGGATGGACCTCCCCGGCATCTTCCGGTACCGATGTCAGAGCCGTTATGCTGGGGGCCCGGAGGGGCGGAGCATGAGGCGCTGCGAATTCTTTCGCGTGCTCGGTGGTAGCGTTGCGAGGTTTCGGCCTGGCCGCTTGTTGGTCGTCGCGATCGCAGTGTTCGCGCTGCTGCCGATCGAAGTCAGCGATGCCGGCTGGCTGCCCGATCTCTTTAAGAGCTCACCCAAGCATGCCAAGTCGCCGAAGCGCGCGAAGGCGACAAGGGCTGCCAAATTGGCAAGGCACCGCGCTCCGCCCAGGCACCGCGCCATGCGGCTGGCCGCCCTTGGGCCAGTCACCCTGCCGCTTTCAGCTCTCAAGCCAGCCGCTGCCAAATGCGATCCCGCGACGTTCCGGATCGTGCTGGATGTCGGACATACCGCGCAATCGGAAGGCGCGATCAGCGCGCGGAATGTCGCCGAGTTCACCTTCAACCTGCGCCTTGCGAAGCTGATCGAGGAGAGGTTGAAAGCCGAAGGCTTTGCCGAAACCAGGCTGCTGCTGACCGAAGGCAAAGCGAGACCGAGCCTCTTCAAGCGGGTCGCCGCCGCCAACAATCTGCACGCGGATCTGCTGATGTCGATCCACCATGACTCCGTGCCCAACAAGATGCTCGAGGACTGGGAGTTCGAGGGCAAGAAAAGCCACTTCAGCGACCGCTTCAGCGGCTACTCCGTGTTCGTCTCCCGGGACAATCCGGACTTCAAGACCAGCCTCCGCTTCGCCGAACTGGTCGCCGGGGAAATGAAGGCCCAGGGCCTGCATTATGCCGAGCAATACAGCCAGGCCATCATGGGTCGTTACCAGCACCCGTTGCTGAACAAGGATACCGGCGTCTACAGCAACGATGAACTCATCGTGCTGAGAAAGACCGCGATGCCCGCGATCCTGCTGGAGGCAGGCTCGATCATCAACCGGGACGAGGAACGCGAGATGGACTCGCCCGAGCGCCAAAATCTCATCAGCAGCAGCGTCGCTTCCGCCGTGAAGGAATTCTGCGAACCGCGATGGGCGCTGCTCGGTCCACCCTGACGGCCGAGCGATCGGCTCCTCCTCAGCCCGGCTTGCCCGACTTGATCTCCTTGAACTTGGCAAGCGCCTGCTCGAACTTGGCGTTGAACAGCCACATCGCATCGAAGATCTCGCGGAAAGTCGGGGATGTTCTTGCCCGGTCGGCCCGGCCGAACGCGAAGACGCTGTTGTTGCGCAGATATCGCATGATCCTGGGATCGGAAATTCTGTAGCCTACGAGGTTGCCCGATTTGAGCGCTGCCCTGGTCGGCGTGGGAATGATCTGGATCAGCTCAAAGACCTTCATCTGATCGATCGGGTCCGGCAGCGCTTTCTGGATCGCCGCGACCTGCGGGAAAAGTTCGGCGTGTGCGTTCATGAGGCCGTCCCGCACGGCGGTCCAGTGATTGAACCTGTGGTCGAGGTTGCCGACCCGCGCCTCTTCCCGGTCGTCGCGACGGCTCAGCGCAGGATCGAGCGTCGCGATCGACCCCTTGATGGCGGCCCATTTCCTTCGGCCGTCGCGATCCTCGGACGGGCCGGTCTGCAGGCTTCCTTTATAGGTGTTCGACCGTGCATTGCCCGCATTCTGCTTGCCGTTCGTCTCGGCAAAGAAGAGGCCGAGGCTGATACGGCCCGCGACGGCGGCGTCGGCGGCGTCAAGACCCTTGGCCCGCGCGATCACCGTTGCCAGATCGACCACGTCCTTGAATGGCGTATCGGATGTTTGCGCACCGGCGGGCGGCGCCTCCATGACGTCGAAGAGCTTCCTGTACTCATCGAGCAGCGGCTCATTGTCGGCGTTGAAGTAGGCCGGGGGGATTCCGAATCTGTTGGGTCTTCCAATCCTGGACGGAAGCGCATCGGTGAGGTCCTTGTAGGCGCTCATCATCTCGACACGGGCCAGATAGATCGCCTGGCCCGGCAAGTCGGGCAGCGGCTGCTTCGAATCGATCTGCGCGCGGCGCTGGCGCAGGATCGACTCGAAGCCCTTCAGGGCTTTGTCGTAGGTCTCAAGCGCGGCCGATTGCTCGCTCGAGCGTGCGGCCGGCGTAGCGAGAGCTGGCGACACGAAGCGACCGACGACGGCCGAGCCGAACGGCGGCGCTGGCAGCAGCCCGAGAGCGAGCGCGGCTGCGGGCGCAGCAAATATCCTGATCACCATGACGCTTTCCCGAAGCGTTTGCGTCACCGAATCCGACAGGCTGGATGGTAGACGACGAACGCGCCGACGGCGAGGCCGAAGCCGGCAATGCGTCAACGTCCGTTTCGCAGCGCCGCCTCCAGCGCCTCGCTCGAGCACGGCTTGGTCAGCCGCGGCTTGCCGGCGAGCGATGCCGGCAGCCGGATATCCGCACCATAACCCGTGACGAATGCGAACGGCACCTTCAGCGCATCCAGCCGCTCGGCGATGGCGAACGTCTTCTCGCCCCTGACGAGGCCGACGTCGAGCAGCGCGAAATCCGGCGCGCGTTCGGCGATCAGCTCGAGCGCCCGGGCGACGTTCGTGGCGGTGCGCACCGTCCGAGCGCCGAAGCCGAGGATGGTGTCCTCGAAATAGAGCGAGATGATCGGATCGTCCTCAACCACGAGGACGTCACCGGGCATGCCGGCATTGGGGGTGAAATCCATGGCGTGCCAGTTTCCGTTTTTAAAGCATGGATGAAAGACCGGATCAGTCCGGCCGGATTGGCCCGCGACCGGCGCCTGAAAGCACGCCGGCTGTTCCCGAGGTGAAACCCATCACATCGCGGGCTGCCGCGTCTGTTCACTAGTGAACATAAATCCGGGAACTTTCCGATTATGGTCCGAGTTGGGTTCTCAGGATTTCCAATGATCACGAAACGGACCGAGTTGGCCGGGACGAGTGACCGGCCGTTCAACAATCTTTTGCGCCGGCTGAACGCCGCCGATTACGAACTGATCGCGCCGCACCTTGCCTTGGTCGAGGCCGCGGCTGGCGATCTGCTCTACAATCCCGGCGACGACGTCCAGACCGTGCATTTTCCATGCGGGCCGAGCCTTGCGTCCTACATGGTGCCCAATGAGGACGGCCGCGATGTCGAGACCATCCTGGTCGGTCGCGAGGGCGCGGTCGGCGGCATCGTCAGCCAGGGCTTCCTGCCGGCCTATACCCGCATCACCGTCAAGTTCGGCGGCCCGTTCGCGCGGCTGCCGGTCAGCAAGCTCGACGCCGCCAAGCTGACGTCGATCTCCGTGCGCAACATCTTCGCGCGTTATGCCGACTGCATGCTGGCGCAGATTTTCCAGTCGACCGCCTGCAATGCGATCCACTCGATCGAGCAGCGCGCGGCGAAATGGATCATCTCGGCGATGGAGCGCACCAACGGCAACGGCATGGTGCCACTTACCCATGAACAGCTCTCGACTTTGCTCGGCGTCGGCCGCAGCTACACCAGCCGCGTGATCCAGAACTTCAAGGCGGAAGGCGTGCTGGAGACGCGCCGCGGCGCGATCGTGATCCGCGACCCGGACAAGCTGCGGCAGCGCTCCTGCCTGTGCAACGACGCCGTCAAGGATCATTTCGAGGAAGTGCTGCGCGGCGTGTATCCAAGCGAGGACAACCCGGCGAGCTAGGGTGTGTACTCATAATTCGTCGCATCCGCCATGCTTCCGGAAGCCGACGCTAAACCCGACATCGCCGTAGGGTTCGTCCTATCGCCCCGAGCCCGCGCGCTTAATGAGCGCTTAACGCTTTTGCGCAACAGATAGGATCACCAGCGCGGAATTAGTCCTAGTTATGAGTGCGAGCCGAGCTCCCGAGGAGGGGAATCGGATGGGACTGCTTGTTGTCGGAGCGCTGGCAGGAATCCTGGTCGGCTTTGGCTGGTTCGCGCCTTCCCGAGGGTATTTCCTTGGGTGTGGGTCAAGACCTTGTTTCGACAAGGTTGCAGTCGCCCGACCCACAGAGCCCATGCCGGCGGCGTTAGCCCCGGTGCCTGCGATCGTCAAATCGAATTCTGCAACCCCGGCAAAATCCGGCGGGAGAGCATCATCGAAGAAACACAGACCGCCCGACCTCGCCAAGGCGGCGTCTCCGCGGACGAGGATCAACGTCCCGACACCCGAACGCGCCGCGGACATGGCAGATCCTGTCCTCACCAAAGCGAAGGTCACGATTGCAGCGCAGATAGAGGATCCGGGATCGGCCGAATTCAGCGACATGAAGCGCGCCATGCGAAAGAACACGCTCGGTCGCGCCGTGGATACGATTTGCGGGCGCGTGAAAGGAAGGAGTGCGTCGGGCGGAGAGATTGGAGGAAGGCCGTTTCTGTATCTTGTGAAGGAGGATGAAGCGTATGTCGTCGACGGCAAATCGGGGTCGGCGGCGTCAACGGCGTATCGAAATATCTGCAAATAGGGGATGCGTCGACCGCGCCGCGGCGCGCGTCCAAATGATTTGAGCGGAAAGAATTTCCCACCCAGGCGCCAGGCTATCCCGCAATGGATGCGATCCTGATGTCGGGGCTGCGCGTGATGATGCATTCAGGATGAATGCCGCAACGGTAAATGCGCAATACGGATCGATGGGACTGTCGCAGAAATTCTTTTCATTCCGAGGAAATCATGGACGACATAACCTCAAAACGGCTCAATGGAGCGCTTCACGTACCGGTTCTGGTGATCATCGAGCCGCACCTGTTGCCGCGCACATGTATTCTCAACGTCCTCAGACGGGAATTGGCCGACTTCGAGATCCTCGACATGGCAACGGTCCAGGGCCTGGACTGCATGTCGGCCCGCGACGTTCGTCTGGTGCTGCTGAGCATCGCGGACAAGCCCATCGGCGATCCCTCGGTCGAGGACGATCTCGCCTTCGTGGCCGAGCACTGTCCCAATGCCGCCGTCGCAATCCTGTCAAACCATGACGACGAGCCGACCGCACAAGCCGCGATGCAGCGGGGTGTTCGCGGCTTTCTTCCCACCTCGCTACCAATCGAGGTCGTCATAGCCGGCCTGCGCCTTGTTCTTGTCGGCGGCGTCTACAGGCCGTTGCCGGTCGCCGAAATGAACAGGATGCCGGGTTTCGATCCGCCGGACGCGCGCGGGCTTGCGTCCGCATATCTGATGAACGAGGCAGCCAGGGCGGTCATCGACAGGAGCGATCTCACGCCTCGAGAGCAGCACGTCCTGGCGGAATTGGAGCTCGGCCTGCCCAACAAGCTGATCGCAGCCAAATTGAAGCTCTCGGAAAGCACCGTCAAAATGCACATTCAGCATATCATGAGGAAATGTGCCGCTCACAATCGCACGGAAGCGGTCCTGCGCTGGCGCGGCCGGTCGCTCGCGCAGAATCGCGATCACGACCCGGGCACAGCCCCAATGCCGGAGACCTAGTCACCCTGAGCGGGATCAATCCTCTCTGAATGCACCGCGGAAGCTGTCGAGCAGGGGCCTGAGCGCGTAAAGTGCGACGGTACCGCGCCCCGTGGTGATGAACACTTGAACCGGCATACCGGGGACGATCTGGAAGTCGTTTGCGGCGATCTGCGCGTCGTCGATCCGGATCTTGGTCGCGTAGTATGGCTGGTCGGTACGCTTGTCGAGTAGCCGGTCTGCCGATACGTGCACGACGATTCCCTTCAGGCGCGGTACGCGACGCTGATTGTACGGCACGAGATGCACCTCGGCATTGAGGCCGGGATGAACCACATCAATATCCTCGGGCCTCAGGCGGGCGGTCACGATGAGGCGGTCTTGCCGCGGCACCAGCTCCATGAGCGGAGCACCCGCCCCGATGACGCCGCCCGCTGTATGAATCCGCAAGTCGGTTATCACGCCGTCCTCAGGCGCCTTCACCTCCGTTCGCGACAGCTGATCCCTGGCCGCAAGCAACCGCTCGCGGAGCTGGAATATCTGGTTCTGTGCTTCTCGAAGCGACTGTGCGATCTCGTTCTGCCTATCGCTCTCGAGCTTGAACAATGTGGCCTGCTGCTCGCTGATGACCTGCCCGGCGCGAGAAATCTGCGCGGTGATCTCGCCGCGGCGACCCTCAACGTCGGCCAGTTCACGTTGCAGGTTCAGAAGCCGCGGCCGCCGTTCGAGTCCCTTGTTCACGAGCGTCGTGACCATATCCAGTTCTTCCCGGACGATGTCGATCCGCTGCCCGGTGGCGTTCTGCTGAGCCTTGAGACCTTCGATCTCCCTCTCGACTTGGAGCCTCCGTTCGCGAATGACCGCAAGCTGCGACTCATGAACCTGCCGGCGCGCCTGAAAAATGAACTGCTGCGCCGACACCGCGGCGGCGGCCACCCCATTTCGCTTGCTGTCCTGCTCCAGCGCGCTCGGGGTTGCGATGCTCTCAAAGTTCTGCTGCTCGGCCTGAAGCCGTGCGGCACGAGCAATTGCATCCCACAACTGGCCTTGAAGGCTTTGCACCTCCGAACCGGGCCGGGTGTCGTCCAGCGCGATCAGCGTCTGTCCGCTTCGCACGATATCGCCGTCCGCAACCAGGATCTTCCTGACGATCCCGCCTTCCAAATGCTGAATCGTCTTGCGGCTCGATTCCGATTCCACGACGCCGGAAGCGATCGCGGCGCTCTCGAGAGGCGCGAGGCACGCCCATGTGCCAAGCCCCAGCATGAAGCAGAGCACCAGCAGGTTGCCCGCCAGGGTGATACCGCGAAGCCGTCTACGCGGAGAGATGGGTGTCGGGGTCGCACACCATGGATATTCGAGCGGCTCGAAATCGTCGATCGCGGTAACCACGACTCCGAGTCGTCCGGCGCGCGGGGGGCTTGCCGGCGTTCGCACGAGCCGGTCCCAGATCGTGGGTAGCCTTGATATCGTGGAAAGCTTCCAGATGACGAGAGGATTGCGGATCATGGCGCGATCCGCGATGTAACCTGGGGTCGGTTCAGGTGCCGCTCAAAGATTTCCTCGCTGTCGCCGAAAGCGACGACCGCCCCCTCTTCCATAATGGCAATCTTGTCTGTGGCTGCGAGGAGACCCATACGATGAGTGACGACGACCAGGATGACACCGGCGAGCTTCATGCGCTCGATAGCGTCCAGCAGCATTCGCTCGCCCCCGTAATCGAGACTGGCATTCGGTTCATCGAGAACGATCAGGCGTGGACCGCCGAAAAAGGCCCGGGCAAGACCGAGGCGCTGCCGATATCCGCGCGAGAAGGATTTTTCACGGTGAATCACCGTGTCGTACCCGTTCGGCAGGCGCATGATCGCCTCATGAATTCCGACCAGCTTGGCCGCTTCCACGACCTTCCGCCGATCGGCATCATCAAGCCGTGCGATGATATCGCCTATCGTATCGCCGAGCAGGTCGATGTCCTGGGGGAGATAACCGAGACGGTGACCGCTTAGGCCCTCGCGAAGCAGCGAGACGTCGGTATTGTCGAGCAGGACACAGCCATGAGTTGGCGTCGACAGCCCGGCAATCACCTGGCCAAGCAGCGACTTGCCTGACCCGGACGCACCGATAATGCCAAGGCATTCTCCGCTCGCGAGCGTGAACGATACACCATTCAGCAGAACGTGGTTGGTCCCCGATAGCCTCACGCCGACGTTGTCGACAACGAGACCGCTCGACGCCTGCCGCTGCGAAACCTCCGGATCCTGCCGTCCGGCGGCGGCGGCGGACGCGGCGAGAACCGCACCGAGCCGCTGACAGGCACTCACGGCCGTCCTGAGTGACTTCCAGCCTGCGATCGCACTTTCGACCGGCGCGAGCGCGCGGCTGAACATCAGTGTCGAAGCAAAAATGATCGCCGGACTCTTTCCGTGATCGAGGACAAGCCACGCGGCAGCCCCCATTATCAACACCTGCGACAGCGCGCGGACCGGCTTGGTGACCAGCATCACGATCTCGCTTCGCCGGATTGCCACATCGTGCTCTCTGCGTGCCTCCCGCGCGTCATGATAGATCGTGCGCGCAGCGCTATCGAGCATTCCCATGGCGCGGATCATGTGGATGTTGCCTGCGGCGGCCTGGAGGCGGCCATAGCTTCTGGACAACGCGGCGCCGGATCTGAGCAGAACGTCCTCGGTAACCAGATCTCCGGCAACCGTGAGAGCGAAGAGGAAAGCCACACAGCAGGCGCCTACTACGCCAAGCAGGGGATGGATGAGAAAGAGGACCAGGAGAAACAGGGGCGCCCAGAGTGCGTCGAACAGCATCGGACATGCGCCGGAATCGATGAACTGGCGCAGCACGGTGAGATCCCGACAGGCGTCCGACGCCCGCGTCCAATCGCTGCGAAACGCGGATTCGAGGCTGGCCGAAAGCACGCAAGGACGGAGCCGATCGTCGAGCCAGGCGCCAAGGCGACCCAGGACAGCGCGCCGCAAGGCATCGAACACGCCGCCGACCACGACCGTGATCGCGACAATGAGCGTGAGCAGGAGCAGTGTGTCGCCGCTCCGGCTCGACAACACCCTGTCGTAGATCTGAAGAAGGTAGATGGAGGGCGCAAACAAAAGCAGGTTGTAGCTGCAGCTATACCCGAATACGAGACCAAGCGGTCCCGCACAGGACCAAAGGGCCGCGTGCAGTGGCGTCGAGATCTGCGGCAGGACAGGCAACCGTATGGGCGGCATCAGCATGATCGTCACCGCCTGAAATCGAAGTCCGGCGCACTTGCCCGACAGCCAACGCGATCTGCCAAGAAGCGCATCGGCAGGGCATCGGCTTGAACTGCAGGACCGGCAGCAATGGCCGCCGGTCCCGCCACGGTCGGACGAGCCGATGGTCAGAATGTATCGAGGTGGAAGCTCACTTCTCCACCCAGCGCGGCGTTGCCGTCTCCGCCATTGCCGCCGATGCCAGCCAGGACATCCTGGTGCTGGTCCACCGAGAGCTTGTTGATCTGGGTGGCATCCGTATTGGCATATACCTTGGAGGTATCGTGGCCGCTGTAGGATTTCTGGCTTCCGTTCGATTCGGCGCTTCCGCCATGGGCCTTCGCAAACACCGAGGCCGTCGCGTTCGCGCCGCCGGCGTCCCAATCTGCCGTCTGAGTGACGTGGTCGCCGGTGTTCACATGCACATCGGCACCTTCTGCCTTGTTGGTTGGATCGAAGTTGAGGGTCGGCTTGCTGATGATAGCTCCCTTGAAGGTACCGTCGCCGCCATTTCCGACACTTTGACCACCGGTGTTGATCGATTTGAATTCGATCGAATCCGAGATGCTGATCGCCTTGGGCAACATTTGAGCCTCCGTCCTTGTGTTGGCTGTCGTGCATCATCCATCCCGATCAGGCGGACGCACACGGGCGAGTCTGATCCGGCGATGCGCGCTGCCGATAGATGTCAAATCGGACACCATCCGGGTTGGTCGACCTACGTACGAAAGTATGACATTCGTCGCGCAACATCGGAGCTCGAAACATCGGGGAGGACGACTCTGCGCGAGATTTGCATGCGCAGGGAGTCCGCTACCTTGCGACCGGCCTGCGCGAGCGGCGCGATGCTTCGCTATGCCAGCAGGTGAAGATCGGACAGAAGATGGGCGGAAAGATCGCCACCCAGCGCGAGATTGCCGTAGCCGCCGTCCCCACCAAGTCCGGCAATCTGGACCGCACTCTGGTCGATGTGCACGTTGTTGACCTGATCGGCCACGGCCGTCGAATGGGGCCCCGCGATTGCGATATTGATGGGTGCATAGATCGCGACGCTGACATCGATCAGGCTGCCGGCAAAATAGCCGTTGCCGCCGTTGCCTGCGCCGTTCGAGCCGGTCGCAATCGTGTCGGAACCGCCCCACAAGCCGTGGGAAAGAAGGCTTGCATGGCCGCCCGTCGCGGCGTTGCCATTGCCGCCGTGCCCGCCCATGGCGACGATCTGAACTACGGATTGATCCACGTCGGCGTCATTCGTCTGGACTGAATGAACGTTGGAGCCATAGCCCGCGACTGCGATGTTGATCGGGTCGTACACCAAGATCGAGGAATGCACGAGACTCCCGTAGAACGCGCCGTCGCCGCCATTGCCGGCCTGACTCCCGCCCGTTTGAACGTCCCAGACGCTTCCTCCGTTGCTTGATCCCCAACTGGGGTCGAGCGTGATGATGCTGCCGCCGAAGGCCACATTGCCATTTCCGCCACTTCCGCCGACACCCGCGATCTGCGTGGCCGATTGATCGATGTCGACTGTGTTCGATTGACTTGCATGGGCCGTGCCGCCTGAGCTCGCCACCGCAATATTGATCGGATGATAGATCACCACGGGAGCGTCCACCGACGCACCCGAGAAATGGCCGCTGCCGCCGTTTCCGGCGCCGTTGTCGCCGCTCCCGATCACGCCGGGGCCCAGGGAAGCACTGATGCTGCCTCCCGATGCAAGGTTGTCATTCCCACCATGTCCGCCGACGCCGGCCATCTGAAAGGCGGATTGATCGACATTCAAATCGTTGGACTGGTTGGCCACGGCGGCCGAGCCGTATCCCAAACTCACCGAAATGTTGATCGGTTCATAGATCAACAGGGATGCGTGAATGATACCTCCGTAGAAGTAACCATCTCCGCCGTTCCCGGCGGTGTTCGCCCCGCTCTCGATCGAAGCGATGCCCGTCGCCGAATGGGATGCGCCGGCAGCAGGCTTCGTTGCCGAAGCATCCAGGCTCGCCGCAGTGTGGTTGCCGACGTGGCCGCCCGTGCCGACCCCCGACGCGGTGGGATGGTCGGATTGGCCCGGGCCAGAGTCATAAGGCGGGGAATTCGCGGTCACGGGATGCGCATCGAGCCCTGCAAACGGGCTGCTCGGTGCCGGGTCCGGCTCGTCGTCACCATCATGCCCATCGTGGCGATGAGAGGCGTGATGCAGCCGGATCCCATCCGACATCCGCGAAAAATCCATCGTAGCCTTCCTCATCGCAATCGCTCCGCGCAATCGGGACGGGTTTTGCACTCCGGACAGAATGTCATCCTGGGAGGGTCGAAAGCCCAGCCGTCAGTTCGGATATAGCGCTTCGGATGGACGCCGTAACATCGGCTATATCCGTTCTGGCGCGGTTACAGCCTTTGTCGTTTTGCGCGGGCCGGCGTCGCCGGCGTGGTCCATCGGCCCGCCGCTCCCATGAGGACGGTTGATAACCTCGCCCCGCCATTGCAATCGGGAAGCCGCTATCGCGGACCGCGAAAATCACGCTACACTCGCCTCATGAGTGGGGCTGAACTTCACGCCGTCTTCGACGTTGCAGCATGGGGCGCGGCCGCGCTCGCCATGTGGTGGCTGTCGCGCCGGCGCGGGCTGCAATTCCCCCGGCAATCCTTCGAGCTGCCCTACATCGCCGCGCTGGTGTTCGGCGCCGGCATCGGCGCCTACATCTTCGGCACGCTGAACCTGTGGTTCTCCGGCATGTCCGGCGTCGCCCGCTCGGTCGAGGGCGCGCTGGCCGGCGGCATCGTCGCGATCGAGCTCTACAAATGGCGACACGGGATTTCGCTGCGCACCGGCGCGCGGTTCGCGCTGCCGCTTGCGATCGGCGTCGCGGTCGGCCGTCTCGGCTGCTATTTCGCGGGGCTCGAGGATTTCACCTATGGCACGCCGACCACGCTGCCCTGGGGCCATGATTTCGGCGACGGCGTGCCGCGTCATCCGGTGCAGCTCTACGAGAGCCTGGCGATGGCGGCGTTCGCGGCATTCTATGTCTGGGCCGTGTTGAACCGAAATGCCGCCGTCATCACCAACGGATTCTACCTCGTGCTGTTCTACTACGGGCTGCAGCGCTTCCTGTGGGAATTCATCAAGCCCTATGGCGCGCTGATCGGACCATTCTCGCTGTTTCACCTGCTGTCGCTGTTTGTCATGATTTACGCCGCCGTTATGCTGGCGACGGCGCCGAATGTGAGCTTGAAGCATGAACGCGCCGCTGCGTAAGGCACGCCCTTACATCTTCTGGGGCCAGACCCAGTCGCTCTGCGAAACCTGCCTGGCCCTGGTGCCGACCAAGATCCAGATATCAGGCAACGAGGTCTGGTACGAGAAGCGCTGCAAGCGGCATGGCGTGCAGTCGACGCTGGTCTCGACGGACGCGGCCTACTGGCGGCTGTGCAAGGATTTCATCAAGCCCGGCGACCGGCCGCTCGCGTTCCAGCGCCACACCGAATTCGGCTGCCCCTATGATTGCGGGCTGTGCCCCGACCACGAGCAGCACTCCTGCCTGGCACTGATCGAGATCACCGAGCATTGCAATTTAACCTGCCCGGTGTGCTTTGCGGATTCCTCGCCGGCACGCTCGAGCTTCACGCCGCTGGCAAAGATCGAGAAAATGCTGGACGCGCTGGTGGCGAGCGAGGGCGAGCCCGACCTGGTGCAGATCTCCGGCGGCGAGCCGACGCTGCATCCGGATTTCTTCGCCATTCTGGATGCGGTGCGCGCGCGCCCGATCCGCCATGTCATGATCAACACCAACGGCCTCAGGATCGCGCGCGAGCCCGACTTCGTGGCGAAGCTCGCCGAGAACAAGCGCGGGCTTGAGGTCTATCTGCAGTTCGATTCGCTGCAGCGCGAGGCGCTGGTCAATCTGCGCGGCGCGGATTTGCGAAAAATCCGCCAACAGGCACTGGAGAGTCTCGAGCGCGAGGGCGTCTCGACCACGCTGGTCGCGACCATCAAGCGCGGCATCAACGACGGCGAGATCGGCGACATCGTCCGTCACGCGCTGACCTGGAAGTGCGTCCGCGGCGTCACGCTGCAGCCGGTGCAGGACGCCGGCCGCAACGAGCATTTCAACAAGGACACCGACCGCATCATGCTGTCGGAGATCCGACGGCGCGTGATCGAGACCGGGGTGTTCGGCGCTGACGACATGATCCCGTTGCCCTGCAATCCCGAGAGCATCTCGATCGGCTATGGCCTGCGCAACGGCGACAAGGTGTTGCCGCTGACGTCGCTGATCCCGCAGGAGCAGCTCATCGCCGTGATGCCCAACACCATCAGCCCCGAGAAATATCCGGTGTTGCGGGAGAAGTTTATCGACCTGTTCTCGCTGTCGTCGGGGCCGCTGAACACCTCGGAGCGGGTCTGCGAATTGCTGTGCTGTCTCCCGAGCTTCGAGGTGCCGGAGGGGCTGACCTACGAGAACGTGTTCCGCGTCACCATCGTGCAGTTTCTCGACCGCTTCAATTTCTGCGTCGGCAACGTCAAGCGAAGCTGCATCCACTTCGTCACCGAGAGCGGCGCGATCATCCCGTTCGACACCTATAATCTGTTCTACCGTGACGGAAAGATCGACGGCATCCGCGCCGCGCTGGCCGGCCAGACCTACCGTGAAGCCCGGCAAGGCGAGGAGGTGCCGCGATGAGCGAGACCAATCCACCGCCCATCCCGCCTGCACCATCGGAGCCACCCTACAAATACGTCCCGCCGCCGCCGTCGCCACGCAGCGGCTGCGCCACCGCGTTCATGGTGCTGTTCGGGCTGGTCCTGCTGCTGCCGGGGCTCTGCGCCCTGCTGTTCGGGTTCGGCGTCCTGAGCGAGTCGAAAACCGATCCCTCCATTCTCTTCCTGATCCTGCTCGGGCTCGCGGTCTGCTTCGCCGGCGTGATGCTGATCCGCGCCGCGATCACGGGAAGGCGCTGACGGGCCATTCGACGACGCATGTCCGACACCGACGAGCCGCCCCCGGAACGATCATCGATGCCGCCTTCTGCCGCGGAAGGCTGCCTGTCGATGCTGATGCTGCTGGTCGGCATCGTGTTGTTGCTTCCGGCCTTATGCGTCGTGATGGCTGGCCTCAAATCCGGCATATCGTTCAGAGCGGCCGACCTCCCTATCGTGCTCGTCATTCTCGCGATCGCCCTCGTTGGTGGCTGGCTGGTCTGGTTGGCGACGCGTCCGCGAGAGCGCTAGATCGGCAAATCCCGTGAGCAATTCCGACACACCCCCGCCATACAGGCCTCCGAGGCCTCCGGAACCCGGGCAGCGCAACGGCTGCCTGACCGCCCTCATGCTGGTGGTGGGGGTGATCCTGCTGATCCCGGGGGTCCTGTGCGCCATTCTCAACGCCAAGATGGGCGCCGGGGCCGGCGGCGACCCCATCACCATGTTCGTGATGTTGGTGGCGCTGGGCGGGCTTGGCCTGATCGTGTTCGCGATTACCCGGAAGTAAGACCTGAAAGCCCCTCAAAACCCGCCTTTGGAACCAAAATCAGCCCTCCAAACAGCCAATAAATCATTGTTTTTTGGCGTTTTCTGACTATATTGCGCCGCAACGCGCAAGGTGCCCGGTCCTCTGACCGGGCTTCCTTTTTGGGGTGATGCGTCCCCGTCAAATTTCTTGGGTATGAGCGTGATCCGGGCCCGAATGGGCCACGCGAGCGAGCGGCCGGCCAAACTGGTCCGGCGAGATCGCGCATCTGACCATTGCACGACCAGAAGAAGAGCCATGAACCTTCGCAACGTCGCCATCATCGCCCACGTCGACCACGGCAAGACCACCCTCGTCGACCGCCTGCTGCAGCAATCCGGCACCTTCCGCGAGAACCAGAAGGTCACCGAGCGCGCCATGGACTCCAACGACCTGGAGCGCGAGCGCGGCATCACCATCCTGGCCAAGGCCGCCTCGGTGCAGTGGAAGGACATCCGCGTCAACATCGTCGACACCCCCGGCCATGCCGACTTCGGCGGTGAGGTCGAGCGCATCCTCAACATGGTGGACGGCGCGCTGGTGCTGGTCGACGCCGCCGAGGGTCCGCTGCCGCAGACCAAGTTCGTGGTGTCGAAGGCGCTCAAGATCGGGCTGAAGCCGATCGTCGTGATCAACAAGGTCGACCGTCCCGACGCACGCCCGACCGAAGTCATCAACGAGGTGTTCGACCTGTTCGCCGCGCTCGACGCTAGCGAGGAGCAGCTCGACTTCCCGATCTTGTACGGGTCGGCCAAGCAGGGCTGGATGGCGGAGAGCCCGGAGGGTCCGAAGGATCTCGGCATGCAGCCGCTGTTCGACCTGATCGTGCGCCACGTCGAGCCGCCGAAGGTCGAGGAAGGTCCGTTCCGCATGATCGGCACCATCCTCGAGGCCAACCCCTATCTCGGCCGCATCATCACCGGCCGCATCTCTTCGGGCTCGATCAAGCCGAACCAGCAGGTCAAGGTGCTGTCCGCCGACGGCAAGCTGATCGAGAGCGGCCGCCTGACCAAGATCCTCGCCTTCCGCGGCCTTGAGCGCACCCCGCTCGAGGAGGCCGAGGCCGGCGACATCGTCGCGATCGCGGGCCTCACCAAGGGCACCGTTGCCGACACCTTCTGCGATCCCACCGTCGAGACGCCGTTGCCGGCGCAGCCGATCGATCCGCCGACGGTGTCGATGTCGTTCATCGTCAACAACTCGCCGCTCGCCGGCACCGAAGGCGACAAGGTGACCTCGCGCATGATCCGCGACCGCCTGATGCGCGAGGCCGAGGGCAATGTCGCGCTGCGCGTCGTCGAGGCCGCCGACAAGGATTCCATGGAAGTCTCCGGACGCGGCGAATTGCAGCTTGCGATCCTGATCGAGACCATGCGCCGCGAGGGCTTTGAGCTCTCGGTGTCGCGCCCGCGCGTCGTGCTGCAGAAGGACGAGGCGACCGGCGCCTGGCAGGAGCCGATCGAGGAAGTCGTGATCGACGTCGACGAGGAGCATTCCGGCGTCGTCGTGCAGAAGATGAGCGAGCGCAAGGCCGAGATGATCGAGATGCGCCCGTCCGGCGGCAACCGCCTGCGGCTGGTGTTCTACGCGCCGACCCGCGGCCTGATCGGCTACCAGGGCGAACTGCTCACCGACACCCGCGGCACCGCGATCATGAACCGCATCTTCCACGGCTATGCCGCCTACAAGGGCGAGATCCAGGGCCGCCGCAACGGCGTGCTGATCTCCAACGACCAGGGCGAAGCGGTGGCCTATGCGATGTTCAAGCTGGAAGACCGCGGCCCGATGATGATCGAGCCGGGCTGGAAGGTCTACAAGGGCATGATCGTCGGCGAGCACACCCGCGACAACGACCTCGAGATCAACGTGCTGAAGGGCAAGCAGCTCACCAACATCCGCACCACCTCGAAGGACGAGGCGGTGCGCCTGACGCCGCCGATCCGGATGACGCTGGAAAAGGCGCTCGCCTATATCGAGGACGACGAGCTCGTCGAGGTGACGCCGAAGTCGATCCGGCTGCGCAAGAAGCACCTCGACCCGAACGACCGCAAGCGCGCTGAAAAGGCCAAGGAAGCGGTCGCTTAAGCGGTCCCACATAGAAACTGTCATGCCCCGGCTCGACCGGGGCATCCAGTACGCCGCGGCTCATCGGCTCAATCATCGCTGTCTCTGGAATACTGGATCACCCGCCTTCGCCTGCGCGGGTGATGACAGTCATGCATGTGGCGGCTTCAGGCCCGGCGGCGGACGTGCTAGAGCCGGGACATGACTTCCCTTCCCTCCACGATCGATGTTGCCATCATCGGCGCCGGCGCCGCAGGCCTCGGTGCCGCGAATGCGCTGAAGGACTCCGGCCTCTCCACGATCGTGCTGGAAGCCCGCGACCGCCTCGGCGGCCGCGCGCACACGATTCAGGCCGCGCCTGACGTGGTGTTCGACGTCGGCTGCGGCTGGCTGCACTCGGCCGACCGGAACAGCTTTGTCGGCATCGCCCGGCAACTCAACTTCGAGCTCAACAAGGACTTGCCGCCGTGGCGCGAGCGCGCCTACGGCGAGGCGTTCCCGCAGGCCGCTCGCGACGACTTCACGCACGCACTCGACCAATTCTACGACCGCATCGAGCAGGCCGCACAGCACGGCAAGGACTGCCCGGCCAG
Source organism: Bradyrhizobium australafricanum (assembly GCF_020329495.1). Lineage (NCBI taxonomy): Bacteria > Pseudomonadati > Pseudomonadota > Alphaproteobacteria > Hyphomicrobiales > Nitrobacteraceae > Bradyrhizobium > Bradyrhizobium australafricanum. Next base: position 135,841 of record NZ_JAGKJL010000003.1, read on the forward strand.
CCTGTACCTCGAGCCCGGCAACCGCTGGAACCCGATGATCGATGCGATCTCCACTTATGTGAACGGTTGCGAGCTCGACCAGGTCTCGATCCTCGACGTCGACGCCTATGAGGACACCGACATCAATTGGCGGGTGCGGCGCGGCTATGGCGCGCTGGTCGCGGCCTATGGCGCGCAGGTGCCGGTCGCGCTGAACTGCGAGGTCAGGCTGATCGATCACTCCGGCAAGCGCATCCGCATCGAGACCTCGCGCGGCGTGCTTGAGGCGGACAAGGTGATCGTCACCGTGCCGACCAATCTGATCGCCGATCAGGCGATCAGCTTTTTACCTGCGCTGCCGGACAAGCTCGACGCCGCGCGCGGCCTGCCGCTCGGCCTTGCCGACAAGGTGACGCTGGCGCTCGCCGAGCCCGAGGCCCTGCCGAAGGAAGGCAATCTGCGCGGCGCCACCATGCGCACCGAGATGGGCACCTATCACATCCGCCCGTTCGGCCAGCCCTGCATCGAAGGTTTCTTCGGCGGCCGTTTTGCGCAACAGCTTGAAGATGGCGGCGACGGCGCGATCGCCGCGCACAGCATCGACGAGATCGTCTCCTTCCTCGGCAATGATTTCCGCCGCAAGCTGAAGCCGCTCAGCGAATCCCGCTGGGCCCACGACCCGTTCGCCCGCGGCTCCTACTCGCACGCACTGCCCGGCCACGCGGACAAGCGCGCCGTGCTGGCCGCGCCGGTCGACGGCCGGCTGTTCTTCGCCGGCGAAGCGACTTCGCCGGAGTTTTTCTCGACCGCGCACGGCGCGCGGGACAGCGGAGAGCGGGCGGCGAAGGAAGTGGTGGCAGTCCGCAATTAGCTTGAGCGCGTCTCAAGCATCCTTTCTTCTTAGTTCATCAATTTCTTCGTTCTGGTATCGGTCTATTTTAGGTCCAAACCAGATGCTCCGTGCGAACCGATCTTCACGCTCGAATTCGATCATATCTGGCCAGTTGGGATGAGCCCTTTGGGTACGTCGCTTCCAAGGAGGAAATGGATAATACCACCTATTGAAAACGGCCCCGCTCCGGCTGGGAGGCTCGCGCCTTTTGCGAACGTTTTCGGAAGTCTGGACGAAATACGCAAGCATGTGCTCTGCAAAATTCAACGCACTTGAATGGTACACAGGACTATCAGCTGGCCTTCGTCCCGGCTCAGACTGAGACGCGATGATTCCAATCCATAACTCAAAGGTATTGTCCGGCCATGTTCCCAAAACGTGGTGATTGAGACTGAGCCGTCCAGTAATATTGGAAGAAAGGCCTACGTACGATTTTTTCCCGTGGTCGCCAGGTTCATAGGCAAGGTAGAGAAATTCGCCAACGTCGGACTCTTCTCCACGTAGCTTTGCAGCCGCAAGCGTCCCGAAGGGGCCGTACCAGTCCACCGCAACCATCAACAATGAAGCAGGCATAGTCGCTCTCATCCAAAATGAAAACGACATAATACAGCTATAAGCTGTGATTTGCTACTCCAGCACCCTCGCCCGCATATCCGCATCCGGTACGAAGCACGTCTCGTACTTCCCGAAGATGCGATAGCGGTTGCGGGCGATGAGGCTGTAGACGGCGTCGCGCAGCGGCTTGGGGACCGCGAACAGCGTGCGGGTCCAGCGCCAGCCGGGCAGATGGCTCAGCACCGTCAGCGCCGCGTCGGATTTCATGTAGGCGACGCCGCCATGGACGACGGCGTTGGTGTCGGGGTCGTCAGGATCGATGCCGAAGCTCTTCGCCAGCCGCGTGCCGTAGCCGGACTGGATCGGCGTGAAGCGAAAGCGGCGTGCCGTGTCGCGGGCGATGACGAAGCGGACCCAGCGCGAGCAGAAGATGCAGACGCCGTCATAGAGAATCACGTCGTCGTCGGGCCAAGTGCTCATCTCGATTCCCTCAACGCGTTTTCTTCACGCGAACCGGTTCCCACTTCGCTCGAAAACGCTACCGGTTATCCAGCATCAACAGCGCGACCAGCATCAGCACGATCGCAGGTCCCGTCTTCACCAGCGCGCCGAGCGGCTCGATCCAGAGATCCGGCGTCAGGATCGCCGATCCCACCATGTAGCCGAGCGAGGCGACGATGCCTGCGATCAGACCGAACGCCGCGGTGCGGCGGATCGCGATCAGCACCCCGATGCTCATGTCCATCAGGCTGGTCAACACCGTCACCGGCCCGACCAAAGCCGGCGGGAAATGGTGCGCACGCAAAATGCCTGCCGCGGCGTCATAGGAGATCACCAGCGCGATGAAGCCGGACGCGACCCAGAACAGCACGAGGCTTACGAAGATCAGCGCCTTGATCAGGAACAACCGCGCGAACCATTTGTCCTGAATGGTCGCGGGGCCCCCGCCGACCGCTTGCGCGATTGTCTTCGGCACGATGCCGGTCGCTTGCATCCAGCCTGCGGGATCGCCGGTGACGCCGCGGCGCAGTTCGGCGATCGCGGTGGAGCGCAGCGGCGACATCCAGCCGAGCCGGCTCGCGAGATCGCCGAGGCGGGCGCCGAGATCGATCAGGACCGGCGGCGTCGCGATGCGGAGATGCTTTGCCGTGCCGAACGACCGGCGGAACTGGGCGATGACGCCGCCGAGCGAAATCGGCTGCTCCTGCATCAGGTCCCATGTCACCGATCGCACCGCTTCATCGGCGACATCGCGCGCCGCAAGCCAGGCGATGGTGGCGGCGATATCCTCGACTGCGACCGGCTGGAACGGCGTCGCAGCCTCCTCGGCCGGCAGATCGACCGGCAGCGCCGCCAGCGCGCGCAGCATGGCGCTGCCGCCATAGGCCGACGGCGCGATGACGAAGCCCGGACGCAGGATCGCATGGGGGATGCCGGATGCCACGATCAGCCGTTCGGCCTCGCGCTTGGTGGTGCTGAAGGCGGTGCGGTCCGCCTCGGCCGTACCGGGAATCGAGATGTGGACGAGACGGATGGCGCGGTGGCTGTCACCGATCGCCTGCAACAGCCGCGCGACGAGGTCGCGATGCACCGCGCTTGTGTCGCTGCCCGGACCATCCTGCAGCACGCCGAGGCAGTTCACGACGATGTCCACCTGGTGCGTGCGAAGCAGCTGCGTCAGCGCCGCGGCATCCATCGACATGACAGGCAACTCGAGGTCGGCCGCGCTCATCTTTTGCGCCGGCGTGAAGTGCCGCGCGACCCCGATCACGTGAAAGCCGCGCGCCCTCAGATCGTCGGTGATGGCGCGTCCGATCAGGCCCGACGCGCCGAGCACGAGGATGTTGTGTGATGCGTCGTCACTCATGAGGCCCCAGACTATTTGGCGTCATTCCGGGGCGCGAAGCGAACCCGGAATCTCGAGATTCCCCGATGCGCAATTGCGCATCTGCGGTTCGATGCTTCGCATCGCCCCGGAACGACGACACTGCGCTAAAATGGTTTCGCGATCATCAGCCAGAGGATGATCATCACGGAGCCGAAGCCGGGAATACCGAACAGGAACCAGCGGCGAAACAGCGCAAAATAGCGCGGCGGCAGCGGAAGACCTTTTTCGACGGCAGCCTGCGCGAGGTCGCGCATCTCCATCTGCATGAAGACCACGGGAACCCAGAACACGCCGGCGAGCGCGTAGAGCGCAAGCGAAACCGCGAGCCAGCGCTCGGTGATGCTGGTTGCCGACAGCAGCATCAGCAGCCCGCCGCTCACCGGCTGCAGCAGCACGGCGCTCAGCGTGAAGATCATGTCCGCGATCACCACGATTGCCGCCGTGCGCGCGATGAACGCCGCATCCTGCGTGCGATGTGCCATCAGCATGAAGAAGGCGATGCCGGTCCCGGTGCCCAGGATCACGATGGCGCCGAGCACGTGAAGATATTTGATCAGGAAGTAGAGCGTCATCGCAGTCCGCTCGTAATCAGGCCAACTTCGGCGCGCACAAATACCGCCGCTGCCATAGGCCGGTCGGGCGCGAAAATCCACTGCGGCGGCGCAGGCGTGGCGCGGTCGGAGTACCCACATCGCGTCTGGATTCGCCCGCAGAATCCTGGCCGCGAATCAGCCCCCGAATGAGCTTTTTCCAACTATGGCAGTGTCATACTGCGCTCGCGATCCACGCTTTGCACAGCTCCGGATCGGCGGTTGGCCGCTTGAACTCCGGCAAGTGTCCTCTTTCGGAACATGTTCTCACGACACTGATGCAAAAAATCCACAGATTAACCGATAATTAACGATGGACCTTGAAGGCGGCCCGCCGACTTGCTTTGATTGCAGGCATGAGCACAACGCTAATCGAGGTCCGGCCGGCCAAAGCTGCAGACGCGGCGGCGGTGGCGTCTACCCATGACGAAGCCTGGCGCTCGGCGTATCAGGGAATCATCCCCGGCGCCGAACTCGAAAAGCTGATCAATCGCCGCGGCCCGCAGTGGTGGGACAGCGCCATCCGCAAGGGCAGCCGCGTCAGCGTGCTCGTATTCGGCGACCGGATCGCAGGCTACGCCAATTACGGCCGCAACCGCGCCCGCAGCCTGCATTTCGAAGGCGAGATCTACGAGCTCTATCTGCGGCCGGAATTCCAGGGGCTTGGCTTCGGCCGGCGCCTGTTCGCCTCCGCTCGCCGCGACCTGATGCAGAGCGGCCTCAAGAGCATGGTGATCTGGGCACTCTCCGACAACGAGCCGGCGACCGAGTTTTACCGTGCGCTGGGCGGCCGGATGGTGGCGCGCTCCTCGGAGCGGTTCGGACCCAAATCGCTCGACAAGGTCGCTTTCGCCTGGGCCAACTGAAAATCCTGCTTCTCTCGCAGCTGCAGCAAGGCTAAACCAGCCTCCAGCGCTGCGCGCGTCGGCCAGCCCGGTCTCAAGGCCGGGCCGGGAGCCGTTTCGCGGCCCGGCGGCGCCAACCAAAAAATCACATCATTCTCAACTTCCAGAGGCCACGCGGAGCAATCCATGCGTATCGACGCCATATCGATCGGAAAAAATCCGCCCCACGACGTCAACGTCATCATCGAGGTTGCCGTCGGCGGCGAGCCAATCAAGTACGAAATGGACAAGGAAGCCGGCACGCTCGTGGTGGACCGCTTCCTCTACACGCCGATGCGCTATCCCGGCAATTACGGCTTCATCCCGCACACGCTGTCCGGCGACGGCGATCCCTGCGACGTGCTGATCGTCAACACCCGCGCGATCGTGCCGGGCGCGGTGATGAGCGTCCGCGTGGTCGGCGTGCTCCTGATGGAGGACGAGGCCGGCGGCGACGAGAAGATCATCGCGGTGCCGTCATCGAAGCTGACCCAGCGCTACGACAAGGTGCAGAACTACAGCGACCTGCCCGACATCACGCTGCAGCAGATCCAGCACTTCTTCGAGCACTACAAGGACCTCGAGAAGGGCAAGTGGGTGAAGGTGCTGCGCTGGGGCGACGCCGACGAAGCCCGCAGGCTGATCCTCGAAGGCATCGAGCGCGCGAAGAAGAAGTGACTAACCTCGCCCCGCTTGCGGGGAGAGGTCGGATCGCATGTAGCGGAGCGGAATGCGATCCGGGTGAGGGGGTACAGGTCTCTCGACAATCCCACCTCGGAGAGGGGGCTCCTCACCCCAACCCTCTCCCCGCAAGAGCGGGGCGAGGGAGCATTTCACACCGCCGGCGCCGGCAGGCCGGCAATCGCGCAGGCGGCGCGCAGCGTGTTGACCAGGAGGCACGCCACCGTCATCTGCCCGACGCCGCCGGGCACCGGCGTGATTGCGCCGGCGACATTGAGGGCTTCCTGGAACGCGACATCGCCGACCAGCTTCGGCTTGCCGCCGGGCACCGGAATGCGGTTGATGCCGACATCGATCACCGTCGCGCCCGGCTTCAGCCAGTCGCCCCGCACCATCTCGGGCCGGCCGACCGCGGCATAGACCAGATCGGCCTGGGCGCAGAGCCTTGGCAGATCGCGCGAGCGCGAATGCGCGATCGTCACCGTCGCGTTCTCGTTCAGCAGCAATTGCACCAGCGGACGACCGACCAGATTGGAGCGGCCGATCACGATCGCGTTCATGCCCTCCAGCGAGGCGTGCACGCTCTTGGTCAGGATGATGCAGCCGAGCGGCGTGCAGGGCGACAGCGCGGCCAGGCCTCCGGCGAGCCGGCCGGCATTGTTGGGGTGCAGGCCATCGACGTCCTTGGCCGGATCGATCGCGTTGATGATGGTCTCGGTGTGCAGCGACTTCGGCAGCGGCAGCTGCACCAGGATGCCATGCACCATCGGATCGCGGTTGAGCCGCGCGATCAGCGCCAGCAGATCGGCCTGCGACACATCCTCCGGCAGCTTGTGCTCGAACGAGGCCATGCCGGCGGCCTGGGTCTGGGTGTGCTTGCTGCGGACATAGACCTCGCTCGCGGGATCATGGCCGACCAGCACGACGGCGAGCCCCGGCGTGAGCGCATGGTCGCGCTTGACACGGGCGACCTCGTCGGCGACGCGGGCGCGAAGCTCGGCGGCGATGGCTTTTCCGTCGATGATGCGGGCAGTCATGTCAGTCCCTTGTCTGCTGGTTCGGCTTGGCCGCCGTCAGCTTCCTCAATGTATCGCCGAGCCCTTTCGGATCGCCGTCCACCGCGACCTGCTTGAGCCGCGAGGTGGCCCCGGACAGCAGCTTAACCCTGGCCTTCGGCACGCCGAGCGCCTTGGCCAGCAGCTCAGTCACCGCACGGTTGGCCTCGCCGCCCTCGGCGACGGCGCGCACCCGCACCTTCACCACCGAACGGCCGTTGGCCAGCGTCTCGATCCCGTCGATGTCGTCGCGGCCGCCGCGCGGCGTCACGCGCAGCGCGATGCTGATGCCCTCGGCGGAATAGCGCCACGGATCCATCAAGGCCCCGTCGAGAAAGGGTCAGATCACGTTGGGATAGATGTAATAGGCGATCACCCGCTGGATGAACATGATGATCAGGATCACGATGATCGGCGAGATATCGAGCCCGCCCAGATTCGGCATCACGTTGCGGATCGGTCGCAGCACCGGCTCGGTGATCCGGTAGAGGAACTCGGCCACCGCGGAAACGAACTGGTTGCGCGTGTTGACCACATTGAAGGCGACCAGCCAGGACAGGATGGCGGAGGCGATCAGCAGCCAGACATAGAGGTCGAGGATGATGATGACGATGTCGAGAACAGCGCGCATATGAGGGGGGCTCGCGGGTAAGACAACCGATTGAGGCGCAACGAGACCGGACTGAGCCGCCATCGCGCTTCTTGTTTGAGCGGGATCGTTTCGGAAAACCGCTATGCGCTGGGCGCTCGCGCGGTCCGCCGGGTCGGGATCACGCCCTAGATATCGGTTCATCCCCCCGCAAACAAGGGAAGTTCCCGGCGGGACGGGCCGAAAACCGCGCTTTCACCGTTCTTGACTTGACCTTGGGCGGGACTGTAAATGGCGCCCGACTGACGGCCGGGATACTCAGCAACACCCGGCCGCGATGGGGCCATAGCTCAGCTGGGAGAGCGCGTCGTTCGCAATGACGAGGTCGGCGGTTCGATCCCGCCTGGCTCCACCACGCTTCGCCCTTCGGGCTACGCGTGGCGCAGCCGCGCAGGAGCCTGGAGGGCGAAGCGTGGTGTCCGGCGAAGCCCGCAGGGCGAAGACGGACTTTAACCCCAATCCCCCCTCACGTCCCCGTAAACCTTGGCGGCCGCTTCTCCACAAAGCTCGCGACGCCTTCCCTGAAATCATTGCCCTTCAGCGCGATCTGCATCTCGCGGTTGGCATCGATGGTGGCTTCGGCGAGCGTCTGGAACGGCACGTCGTAGATCTGGCGCTTGATCACAGCGATCGCGCTCGGCGAGACGAAATCGGCGAGGTCGCGGGCATAGGCATAGGTCTCCTCGCGCAGCTTCTCCGGCGAAGAGAGCCGGTTGACGAGGCCGATGCGCAGCGCCTCCTCGGCCGACACCCGCCGCGCCGACATCAACAGATCGAGCGCATTGGCGTGGCCGACGATACGCGGCAGCATCCAGCTGATGCCGTGTTCGGCGATCAGGCCGCGCCGCGCGAAGGCGGTGGTGAACACCGCGGTGTCGGCGGCGAAGCGCAAATCGCAATAGAGCGCGTGGACCAGGCCGATGCCGGCGGTGGCGCCGTTGAGCATCGCGATGATCGGCTTCCTGATCGCGGGGTAGTAGGCGTAGCGCGTCTGCCAGTCGGCGCGGCGGTTCATGTCGAACGGGATGTTCTCGCCGCGCCTGACCTCGTTGGGATCAATCCCCTTCAGCGCGTCCATGTCGGCGCCGGCGCAGAAGCCGCGGCCCGCACCGGTCAGCACGATGACGCGAACGTTGTCGTCGTTGGCCGCCGCCTCCATCGCGTGGCGCACGTCGCGCTCCATGATCGCGGTCCACGCATTCATGCGATCGGGGCGGTTGAGCGTGATGGTCGCGATCCTGTCGCTGACCTCATAGAGGGTGTGCTCGTAGCTCACGGCGATCTCCCTGTGCCTTGTTGTTATTGATACGCGCGGCGATGCGGCCCGCGCGCGGCGGCCGACAGTAGCACATTCACCAGAATGAAAAGCCGGCGCGAAATTCCGCGTGGCGGCTATTCCGCGGCCTGCAGCAGCTGCCGCTGCGGCACGCGCGCGATCCAGCCGTCGATGAAATGCTTCAGCCACGCGCGCTCGGCGGCATCGTGCACAGCACGCTCGGCGAAGTGCAGATGACCCGGTTGTGCGCCCGGCGAATCCATCCGTGCGCAACCGCGCGTGGTCCAGCGATGCATCATCGCGTAGGTCACGTCGGGATGGAATTGCAGGCCGAAAGCGTTGCCGAACTGGAACGCCTGCACCGGGAAATCATCGCCCGCCGCGAGCAGGTCGGCGCCGGCGGGCAATTGAAATCCCTCGCCGTGCCAGTGATAGACCCGCGCCGGCCAGTCCGGGCAGAGCGCGCGGCCCGCCTCGGTCGGCCTGACCGGATAATAGCCGACCTCGACACGGCCTTGCGGATGCGGCGCGACCTCGGCGCCGAGCTGCCGCGCCAGCATCTGCGCGCCGAGGCAGATGCCCAGAAACGGACGCTGCTCGCGCAGCGGAACGGCGATCCAGTCGATCTCGCGCCGCACGTAGTCGTCGCCATCATTGGCGCTCATCGGACCGCCGAAGATCACCGCGCCGGCATGCGCATCGAGCGTTTCGGGCAGCGCGTCGCCGAAGCGCGGGCGGCGGATGTCGAGGCGGTAACCCAGCGTGCGCAGGGCGTTGCCGATCCGGCCGGGAGTCGATGTCTCCTGATGCAGCACGATCAGCACCGGCCGCAGCGGGGTCTGGTCCGAGATCTCAGCCGTGACCGCGGCCGGCCTTCGGCTGGCAAAGGGCACCACGACACGGCTCTGGTCAGTCCGGAACGACATTGCCTCTGCTTAAAGTTTCGGCACGTAAGGCGCGATCATAGCTAAGTGGTCGTTAACATCGTGTGAGTTTGTGCACACCCAGGCGAAGCAAATCGCGGGCCAGAAAACAGCCTTAACGGCGACGAGTGGCTTTTCAGGGAAAGCTAGCGCTTGCGGAGCTGAAATCCGCCGACCGCCGTCAGGATGAAGGAGCGCGGAAACAGCCGGAGCAGGAACGGCACCAGCTTGATGAAGGCGCCGGGCAGCACCGCCCGCTTGTTGGCCATCAGTCCGCGATAGGCCTGGCGGGCCACCTCTTCCGGCGTAACGTTGAGGATGGCGGAATCGAATCCGGGGGCAAACCCGGCGCGATCCTGAAACTCCGATGGTACCGGGCCCGGGCAACACACGGTGACACGCACGCCCTGCGGCGCCAGCTCACAGCGCAACGCCTCGGTAAACGACAGCACATAGGCCTTGCTGGCGTAGTACACGGCCATGCCGGGGCCCGGCAGAAATCCGGCGATCGAGCCGAGATTGAGGATGCCGCCGCGGTTGCGGATCAACTGGTCGGCAAAGCGCAGCGTCAGATCGGTCAGCGCGCGGATATTGACATTGATGATGTTGAGCTGCTCGGCGCGGTCGCGCTCGATGGCGCGGCCGAACAGGCCGAAGCCGGCATTGTTGACGAGAAATTCGACCTCGACCCCGGCGTCGGTCAGGGCCTGCGCGATCCGGTCACCCGCATCGGCGTGCTGGAGATCACAGGGGATCACAATCGGCGCTGCGCGGCCCTTGGCCCCGAGCTCGTCGGCGAGCGCCTTCAGGCGGTCGGCGCGCCGCGCCACCAGCGCCACACGGTGACCATTCGATGCAAACACGCGCGCCAGTTCGGTGCCTATGCCCGCCGATGCCCCGGTTATCAGCGTCACACGCTCGGTCACGTTTCAAACTCTTACTGCAAATTCTAGTGAGGTCCCCAACAAGCCGACGAGAGCATAGGCATGCGGTGGGACGCAAGCCGTGTGTAAGCTTGTGGACAGCGGCGAGGCACTGGTTTTGTGATGAAACGCCAGATTTTCAGTCGGATCGCCCACAATCGCGGCGGACATTAAAATTTCGTCATCCCTGATACCGGTGACGATGCGTCCGCCGGCGCGGGCAATCGCGTCAGATTGCGGCGTCCGCCGTGCCCCATGGGCCCTTTGGCAGCGCCGCCTGCTTCTCGGCAACCCGATGCTTGAGATCGATGCGGTCGCGCGAGGAAATGCCGAGCAGATCGGCGGCGCGCCAGACCACATTGTCCTCGAACTCGCTGACCTGACCGTCGGCATAGACCAGCTCCCACATCATCTCGACGATGCGCAGGCGTCCCTCCTCGTTCACCGAGCGCATGATCACACTGGTAAAGTGATAGAGATCCACGGCCTCGCCCTCGACGCGCATGGCAGAGGCGATCAGCTTGTCGGCCGCGCCGCGGTCGAGCTGGAAACGGCTCTCGATCAGGCCGTGCAGCTTGCGCGTCTCGGCCGGCGTCGGCTCGCCGTCCAGCGAGACGACATGCACCAGCAGCGCGGTTGCCGCCAGGCGATAGTCGCCGTCATCGAAGGTGCGGTCGGCCTGGGCGTCGGGGGAAACGATATCGGCAATGAATTGGCGAAGTCCGTCGAGCATCGTTCTCTCTGTGGAATGAAGTCTGCCTGATTTGAGCGCGATCTATCCGGCTATCAAGTTTTTCCGGATCCCGCTCCGTTGAAATCTATATGGCGTGGAAACAGAACCGGTGCAATCCGCGCAGGTTCCCGCTGCGACATTACGTTTCGGCAAGCATTACGTTTCAGCAATATGACTACGGTATCTCGTACACCACGAGCTTGTCGGCAATGCCACGCAGCGCCGCTTCCTTCTGGATCGGCTTGATCGCGGCGCGATCGAGGATGCCCGCGACCTCGGCCGATTCCATCACCGGCTGGGTCAAATGGATTTCCTGCGAGGTCGACAGGCTCTGCACCCTGGCTGCGATATTCACGGTCTGGCCGAAATAATCCTGCCGCTCGTTCAGCGTCACCGCGAGACACGGCCCCTCATGGATGCCGATCTTGACGATCAGATCTTCCTTGCCGCGCGCGGTGTTGAGCTGCTTCATCGCCGCCCGCATGCGCAGGCCCGCCGACAATGCATGCTCTGGCCGGATGAAGGTCGCCATCACGGCATCGCCGATCGTCTTCACGACGGCGCCGTGCTCGGAAGCGATGATCTCGAGCAGCGCGTGGAAATGCGCGCGCACCAGATCGAACGCGGCGAGATCTCCGACCCGTTCATAGAGCGCAGTCGAGCCCTTGAGGTCGGTGAACAGGAAGGTGAGCGCGGTGATCTTCAGCCGCTGGTCGACCGTGAGGTTGTCGGCCTTGAACACATCGCGGAAGGTCTGGTTCGACAGCATCCGCTTCGCGGTGAGGATCGGCTTGCGCTTGCCGAGCAGCTCATGCAGCGCATCGGCCGCTACCCAAACAGCGGGCAGCACGCGGGTGTCGGTTTGGTTGTCCAGCGACAGCCGGAGCGGCCCCGGTCGCAGCACCGTGGTGCCGGTCGGCGCCTGCAGCTTGTTGAACACGATCGAGAATTGCTGGCGCTCAGTGGTCGGCTCGCCCTGCACGTCGAAGAAATGCGCCGAGTGCGTCACCGGCTCGAACACGATAAGGAACTGCTTCGGCAATTGCAGCGACAGCAGCGCCTTTTCGCCGGCCGGCAACTCCAGCGATTCCAGCGTCACCTCCTTGAGCAGGCGCTCCAGCGAGTCTTCGTTGAGCTCGATGCCCGAGCTCCAGAACATCTGGCGGACATATTCCCAGATCGGCAGCGTATTCGGATCATGCGCACCGATGCGGCGCACGCGCGGGCTGACGGTGAAGGCGACCTCGACCAGATCGTCGACGGACGCCTCGTAACCGGCCGCGCACAGCGCGCAGTTGTAGTCGTCATGGCGCAACGACTTCAGCGTCGAATGCGCGTCGAGCACGCCGCCGCAGCCCGGGCACAGCACATTCCAGCTCATGTCGAACAGGCCAAGCCGCGACGCATGCAGGAAGCCGGAAATCACCTTCTCCTGGTCGAGCCCGGTGCGGTTCGAGAAATCCAGCAGATTGATGCGATTGAGATCCCTATCATGACCGTCCGCGATCAGCTGCTGCATGGCATCGACGACGGCCGGATCGGTCGTCTGCCTGAGGACTGCGAAATGGGCCTGCGTATCGCTCATGGTGAGCCCCTAGATGAGCATTGGGACACCGCTGCGCAAGATCAGCGCGGCTTGATCGTAAACACCGGCGAGCGGTTCGGCTGTGTCGTCACCACGCCGATCGGCAGCACCGGATCCTTGTCCGCCAGCGCGACGCGGAACGCGCCGATGATCTTCGCAAGCGCGAGCGTCGCCTCGACCAACGCAAAATGCGCCCCGATGCAGACCCGCGCGCCGACCCCGAACGGCAGATAGGCGAACCGATCGGGCGGCGTTCCCGTCATGAAACGCGACGGCACGAACGCGTTCGGATCGCGCCACAGCTTCTCATGCCGGTGCAACAGCCACGGTGCGATCAGGATTACGTCACCCTTCCTGACCGGACGGCCCGCGATGGTATCGGGACCGCCTGCCGCACGCGCGATCAGGAACGCCGGCGGATAAAGCCGCATGGTTTCGTCGATCACCGCGCGGGTGAATTTCAGCCGCTCGATGTCCAGCGCGCCAGACGTCGCCGCGCTCCTGACTTCTGCCGCCAGCTGTTCCTGGGTCAGGGGATCGAGCGCCAGCAGATAGAGCGCCCAGAACAGCGCGGTCGCAGTCGTCTCGTGACCGGCCAGGATCATGGTGGCGACCTGGTCGCCGAGTTGGGCATCGGTGAAGGCCTCGCCGGTTTCAGGATCGCGCGCGGCGCCCATCAGGTCGAACAGGTCGCGGGCCGGCGCGTTGTCATCCTTGCCGGCCGCACGTCGCTCGGCCATCAGCATGCCGACGAACGCGGTCCAGCGCTTGCGGAAGCGGGCGCGGCGGAAATCCTGCGGCGTCGGCCAATTCAACGGCAGCACCAGATCGAGCATGTGCGGCCGCGCCAGCGTATCGCCATACTCCATCACGAAGTCGCGCAGCGCGGCGCCGTGGCGATCCATGCCGAACGAGAACATGGTGCGGCCGGCGATCTCCAGCGTCATACGCTGCATCGCCTCGCGCAGATCGACCGGGCCGCCGCTGGCGGAGTTCAGCTTGGCGATGGTCTCGTCGACCGCCGCAATCATGTAAGGCACCAGCGTCGTCACCGCGCGCGGCGTGAACGCCGGCGCCAGCGTGCGGCGCTGGTGTTTCCATGCACGCCCTTCGGCGATCAATAGACCCTCGCCGAGCATCGGACGCAGCACGCGAAGGCCGGCCGGCGTGCGGGTGTAATTCTCGTAATTGTCGACCAGCACATGGCGGATCGCATCCGGCGTGTTGAGGATGAAGCTCGAGTGGCGGAGAAAACGGCCCTGGACAATGTCGTCCTCATAGGCGCGCTGGCCCCAGGTCTCGATCGGCGAGTTGCGCATCACCCGCATGCGCTGGAACGCGCCCATGTCGTCCGGCGCGCGCGGCGGGGCTGGCGGGACCAGGGGCCGCCGCGTGACCGTGATATCGTAGACCTCGGCTATGCTCATGGTCCTCGCTTCCCTGCCTCACGCGACGGCCGATCCGGCCATGCGATCCCGGCGCCATGAAGGCGCGCGGACCCTGCACCAGACCTAATAAGTCAGCTCGGCGACCGCAATGCGATTCTCCGATGCCGGCCAGGCCCGCATCATAATGCGCTCCCCGTTGAAGATCGCGGCGACCGGACGGCCGACGTCGTCCGCGGCGAGCCGCAACGTCGTCACCGAATCGGTCGGCACGCCCGGCTTTACATCGGCCGGCTCCTTGCCGTCGAACAGCACGATATCGCGCGGCAGGCCGAAATAGCCGCGCGGCCGCGACATCAGCACGACCGCGCCTGCGCCGGCATCGGCCGGCCCCGGCGGCCGCGCCGCGCGCAGATGCACGATCTCGGACGAGCGCGGAAACGGCGAGCGATAGATGTGCGTCGTCGCCGTACCAGGTGACGTCAGCACGAATTCGAGCGGCCACGACGGGTCGACCTGCGCCGGACCCCAGCGACCGTCGGCGCCGGTCTGCGAGCTGTGCAGCGGGCCGCCGATGCGCTCGCCGGTCTCCGCCGCGACATGATAGATGTCGACCGTGGCCCCCGGCACCGGCCGGTTGGTCGGCACGCCGCCGGGCGTGCCCGTGACGAGGCCGCTCAGCCTCACCGCCGTCTCCGGCACGATCTCGATCCGCGACGGCTCGTGCCTTGCGATGAATTTGTAGATCTCGCGAAAGGCGCGCGGATGAAAGGCGGTCTCGCGATGATCGACCGCGCCAAGCACCAGATTGGTCGCGCCTTTCAGCGCCGGGCCTTCCGTCGTGACGTTGGTCGGCGTGCCCGGCTTGCCGACGAAGCGGCCGTCGGCTTGCGCATATTTGTCGAGGCCGTCGCTGCGCAGCGTCAGGAACAGGGTGCCAACAGTCACTTCGCTGTCGCCATCGTTCAGTCCGCGCAGGAACGGACCACGCCCGTTGAATTCGTTGCCGAGCCCGTCGTCCCACGCATACACACCGTGATTGGGCGTGCCGCACAGCACCGCGTGGCTGACGTCGCCGCCGCCACCATTCTTGATGTAATTGCGGATCGCGTTGCCGCCGCGCGAACTGCCGACCAGCGCGACCCGCGGCGCGCCGGTCTTCCGCTTCAGCTCCCTGATCGCCTCGGCGAGCTGGCGGCGCTGGTCCTCGGTCGAGGAGCGGCTCGCCTGCTCGATCTTGTCATCACTGCGCGCCAGCGGATCGGTGAAATTGATCGCCGCCATGCGCTCGCGCGGCACGCCGTTCGATTCCATCCGCCAGCACGTCGTCATCCAGAGCGGGGCGTGATCGCCATTGCCGTGCACGAACAGGATCGGCGGGGTATCACCGGCGGGCGCGGGCTGCGCCGAGGCCGACTGAGCCAATGCCGATTGAGCCAAGGCCGGGGCGCCGAGGCGGCCGGCCAGCAGGGGCAGGACGCCGGCCCCTTGCAATATTCTCCGCCGCGACAGCGCCATTGGCCCCTTCCCCCGACTTTCCTTGGCCTTCCTCAGCTCTTTCAGTGCTTTAGCTGTGCCCTAATCTCCGCCAAGAATGCCGTAATCGCTGGACAGGACACGCGTTTCGCGGGCATCAGTTGGTGCAGCCGGAATCGTCCAACAAACCATAGCAGGCCAACCGGAACTGGATATGACCGAACCGCGTGATCGCTCCGACAGTATCACTGCACCGTTGCGGCATTCAATCTTCAGGCGAATCTGGCTCGCGAGCCTGCTCTCCAATCTAGGCATCCTGATCCAGGGCGTCGGCGCCGCCTGGGCGATGACGCAGATGACCGCGGAAGCCGACAAGGTCGCGCTGGTGCAGACCGCCTTGATGCTGCCGGTAATGCTGATCTCGATGCCGGCCGGGGCCATCGCCGACATGCACGACCGCCGCATCGTCGCGCTGGTGTCGCTGGCGATCGCGCTGACCGGCGCCACCATCCTGACCGTGCTGGCCTGGCTCAATCTGGTAACGCCGAACATCCTGCTCGCGCTGTGCTTCGTGGTCGGCAGCGGCATGGCGCTGTTCGGCCCGGCCTGGCAGTCCTCGGTCAGCGAACAGGTGCCGCCGGAGACGCTGCCCGCCGCGGTCGCCCTGAACGGCATCAGCTACAACATCGCGCGCAGCTTCGGTCCGGCGATCGGCGGCATCGTGGTGGCGTCCGCGGGGGCCGTGGCCGCCTTCGCCGCCAATGCCGTGCTGTATCTGCCGCTGCTCGTCGTGCTGTTCCTGTGGAATCGCGTCAGCGAGCCGTCGCGGCTGCCGCGCGAGCGGCTGAACCGCGCCATCGTCTCCGGCGTGCGCTACATCACCAATTCGCCGTCGATCAAGATCGTGCTGACCCGCACCATGGTGACCGGCATCATCGGCGGCTCGGTCTCGGCGCTGATGCCGCTGGTGGCGCGCGACCTCCTGCATGGCGGCGCACAGACCTATGGCATCATGCTCGGCGCCTTCGGCATGGGCGCGGTGATCGGCGCACTCAACATCAGCGAGATCCGCAGCCGACTCAGCGGCGAAGCCGCCATACGGGTCTGCGCTTTGACGATGGGCGCGGCGATCGCCGCGGTTGCCGTGAGCAAGCAGCCGGTGATCACTGCCGCCGCGCTGGTGGTTGCCGGAGCGGTGTGGATGCTGGCGATCGCGCTGTTCAATATCGGTGTGCAGCTCTCCGCGCCGCGCTGGGTCGCGGGCCGCTCGCTGGCGGCCTTCCAGGCCGCGATCGCCGGCGGTATCGCGATCGGCAGCTGGTGCTGGGGCCGCATCACGGACGTCGGCGGCGTCGAGATGGCGCTGTTGATCTCCGCTGGTCTGATGCTGCTGTCGCCGCTGCTCGGCATCTGGCTCAGGATGCCGCCGATCGGCGCGCGCAACGAGGACGCGACGGATGCGCTGGCCGATCCCGAGGTGCGGCTGCAACTGAGCGGGCGCAGCGGGCCGCTGGTGGTCGAGATCGAATACCGGGTGGCGCAAGACAATGCCCGCGCCTTCCACAATGTGATGCAGGACGTGCAGCTCAGCCGCCAGCGCAACGGCGCCTATGGCTGGTCGATCGCGCGCGACATCGCCGATCCCGAATTGTGGACCGAGCGCTATCATTGCCCGACCTGGCTCGATTTCCTGCGCCAGCGCAACCGCGCCACCCAGATCGAGCGCGAACTGCATCAGAAGGCGGCCGACTTCCACATCGGCGCCGAGCCGATCCGCGTGCGCCGGATGCTGGAGCGTCCGTTCGGATCGGTGCGCTGGAAGGACGAGACCCCCGACCGCGCCGCCAAGGAGGTGATCCCGGTGGTCGCGACCGCAGCGGGGAGTAGTACGTAGTCTCTCCATTGTCATTCCGGGGCGCGCGAATAGCGCGAACCCGGAATCTGGAGATTATTAGCTCGAGAATCCCCGATGCGCAGTTGCGCATCTGAGGTTCATCGCTCCGCAATGCCCCGGAATGACAGCTGATGGGTCTACTGCCCGTGATCGGCGAGCGTCTGCTGGCAGGCCTTGCTGAGGCGGCTGCGATGCTCCTTCAGGCACGCCAGCACGACCTGATCGCCCTCGCCGAGATGAGCGCGGCAGAATCGCGAGGCATCGCGTGAGCAGGCATCGCGCCCCTGCTGCTGCGCCGAGGCGGCCGACGTCAACAAAACCAGCGGCACGACGGCAAACAGAAATCGGGTCATCTCTCAAAGCCTCTCAAGCGTTTTCGCGCGAAGGGGTGCCGGGTCGCGTGAAGAAAACGCGTCAAATAGGAAATCCGGGGCCCCGTTCCGATTTCATCGCAGCGGAAACGGCTCCAGGGAATGCGACGCCGGTTCTATAGCGTTTCCGTGCCGCGAAGAAGCTTGAAACCGACTGTGACGGTCATCACGCATGGTAACGCCCGCTTTTTCTTGTCCTTCCGGCGCCTTGTTGGGATCGCGTTAAGACCTTGTTGGCATTAATCGCTCGTTACGGCTGTGGCGTATCCTTAAGTTCCGAGAGAGTGTGTAGCGATGCGTAGTGCGTTGGGCCTGATGCTGGCCAGTGTTGTAACGGCGATCGTGATCGCCGGCGTGTGGTTCTGGACCTCCTCGCCGCGTGCCGACGCGGCTCCTCCGCAAACCACGGCTGCGGCCAAGGCCGATCCGCTGCCTGCGGCGGCAAAACAGGCCGCCAGGGACGATGTCGAGACGACCGCCGCGCTGTCGAAGCGCGCCGATGCCACCCAGGCCGCGGCACCGGCCGCCACTCCTGCCCCGGCGCCGATGCCGGTCCCCGTCGCGGCCGCGCCCAAATGCGCCAATCCCGATGCGCTCGGCATCAGCCGCACCGTCGTGGTCGACACCAATGGCGGCCCGGGCTTCGGCTTCCTGCAGTACAAGCAGTATGACTTCCTGACCGACAAGGAGGTCGTGCTGACCTTCGACGACGGTCCGTGGCCGACCACGCCGGCCGTGCTCAAGGCGCTGGCCGATGAATGCACCAAGGCGGTGTTCTTCCCGATCGGCCTGCACACTACCTATCACCCGGACATCCTGCGCCAGGTCGCCGCCGCCGGCCACACCATCGGCGCCCATACCTGGTCGCATGCGCATCTCGCCAGCAAGAAGCTGACCGAGCAGCAGGCCAAGGACGAGATCGAGAAGGGTTTTAGCGCGGTCAAGCTGGCGCTGGGCGCCAACCCGGCACCGTTCTTCCGCTTCCCGGCGCTGGCGCACACCCCGGCGACAACCGCCTATCTCGGCACCCGCAACATCGCGATGTTCTCGGTCGACGTCGACTCCAACGACTTCAAGTCCAAGAGCGCGGACGAGGTGATCAACAACGTGATGACCAAGCTCGACAAGGAGCACAAGGGCATCATCCTGATGCACGACCTGCAGAAGCACACCGCGCAGGCGCTGCCGACGCTGCTCCGCAAGCTCAAGGCCGGCGGCTACAAGGTGGTCTGGATGAAGGCCAAGACCCAGCTCGAGACGCTGCCGGAATACGACGCGATGATGGCGAAGACCGAGAAGCCGATCGCAACGGGCCGGCCGATCGGCAACGTCGTGCAGACGGTCGCCGAGTAACCCAGCGAACGCACTCTCAACGCAAAGCGCCCCTGGACCCGGTCCAGGGGCGCTTTCGCTTTCTGGGCCACCTTGTGCTGGTCCGACGCGGCCGGACGACGTTGAACGCCTATGCGCCTTCAAGAGTGGCACCATCGCGGCCGGTGGCTGCGGCTGCCACCAAAATATCGAAAACAACCCCATGCAAAGGAGCCGGCGGATGCCGGCGCTCGACAAGGCAACTTGACCCGTCGGGCAAATCAGGGATACATTTCCAATATTCCGAAATCACGCATGCCTCGCCCGTTGGTGGGGGAGACCAGCCATGTCGAGCCCATTTTGTGAGATGCATCACGCTGTCAGCACAGCAGTTGCCGACGGGTTGGCGTGGTCCAGTCGGATTGTTGGAACTTGGTCCTATCGGTGGCCCCGTATCGCTGTAGTTTTTGAGCCTTGAGATAGGGTCTCGGCGCAATGCCGCGCTCGTACACACCAGCATCCACAGCACCAGCCTGTGTGCCGCGCCTTCGACGATGACTCGGGAATAGATTCGTCGGTCTGGCCCTCTCTTGCACGATGCCCGAACCCTGGAGAGCTCTGTGAGTGCATTCGAACAAGGTCGCGTACGGTCGGGCGACGATGGCTTGGCGAATACGGCCGCCGAAAAGCTGCGTTCGATGATCCCGGCGGCTGGAGCGATGGCCTATCCGTTCCTGCTCGATGCATTTCATCTCGCGGTCTCTCCCGCTGCTGGTCCGATGTCGTTTGGGCGACTGGTCCTGGCGGCGCTTTGCCTGTTGGCCGCGACCGCCGCGCCCTTGCTGGGTCTTGCCTGCGCGTACTGGATGACCAAGGCCGAGCCTTCGTCGTTCGAGCTGCGCGCCCGCCGCCTCGCCTATCTCAGCATCGCTGCGCCGCCCTTGTTCGTACTGACCGGCGTCGGTCTCGGCTTGCTGCACATCCCCGTCAGCGACGAGCTCGTGTGGGTCGCGGGCTGGTTGGCCGCTTGCCTCTATGTCCTGTTCGGCAGCGAGCAGGCGGAACGTGCGCCAGAATCAGCCGCGATCGCTGCATCCATCACCAGATGGCGCGTCACGCATGGCGTCGCCGCCGCGATCATTCTGCTCTACATCGCGTTTCACCTCACCAATCATCTGCTGGGTTGGCTCGGACCCGAAGTTCATGGTGCCGTGATGAAGGCGGGTCGCACGGTCTATCGATCGTCGCTCATCGAACCCATCCTCGTCGCCTTGATGCTGTTCCAGGTCGCCGTCGGAATGCGGCTCGCCTGGCGCTGGAGCTCGGCGCCGGCGGATGCCTACCGCGTATTTCAGATCGGCTCCGGCGTCTACCTCGCGGCGTTCATCGTCACCCATCTGAATTCCGCGTTGGTCTCGGCGCGCGCCGTGCACCACATCGACACCAATTGGGCCTGGGCGTCCGGCGCACCGACCGGCCTGCTCCACGACGCCTGGAGCATTCGCCTGGTGCCGCACTACGCGCTCGGCGTCTTCTTCGTCCTCGCCCACCTGACATCGGGATTGCGCGGCATCCTGATCGCGCATGGCGTCGCCGCCACGCTCGCCAACCGGATCTGGGCAGCCGGCCTCGTAGCCGGCGGACTGGTCGCAATTGCGATCATGAGCGGATTGTGCGGCACGCGGATTTAGCCATGGTTAGTCTCGACTACCCCACGGGATAAATCAACGCTGGAAATTTCGACCGATCGTGCAGCAACAGGCCGAAACCCGTCCCCGTCACGAATGTCGCTATCACTGATGACACCGAACTGCTTCACTCGCATCGTCTAAGCGCGTGCATGGTCGGATCTTTTGACGTGGCTTTTTCGAAGACCGATATTTCCCCTCCGTCGTCACTAATGATCATAATTATGTTAGACTCTGCGGCCGCATTGGCCAACGTCGATGCGCCTTCTTGTTCGCGCTTGACTTCACCGATCACGGCAAGCCCTCTAATTTTGCCGGAATATATGATGGTGTACTTGTTTTTGTGCGTGACGCGGGCAGGTCCTCCAACCAATCCTGCCGCTGGGGGAACAAATAGATTCGCGAGCAGGCCCCCCGCTTCGCGCTCATACACGCCTTTCAAGGTAATTCTATCATCCCTTAGCGTGAGTTTGAATTCGCAATCCGGTCCCTGCCACTTCTCAGCAAGCGTTTTTGGTGTCTCTCGCGTCGCGGCGCGTCCGGCTCTTTGCAAAATTGAAATCGGCCTTGCGACGCCGTCCAATGCAGCGTCACGAAGCAAATTCTCGTTGTCCTCGACAGCCGCTAAAGCCGATACAAGCAGCCCTACATTCGCATGAGGTTTGGAATACTTCAGTGCCTTGTTGCACTGCTCCCGCGCCAAGTCCAAAAAACCCGCATTCTTGAACTTGAAGCCCAAGTTGCTCATGGCAAGGGTCTCATTCATTTCAACCGCGCGATTGTAAGCTGTCACCGCCTTTGCCGGCATCGCGAGCTGATCTGAGACTGCGCCGAGATTGTTCCAAGTCTCAGAGCCGCGTTCGTTCGGAGGTATCTTGTAGTAGTGATGAAGTGCTATAGCGTCGTTGCCCGCTTCGCTTTGTTTGAAAGCTAGTTGAAAGCGAGCTTCGTAGTCGTCCGGCATCAACTCAATGTTACGTTCAAGTAAGGCGATGGTGAATGGGTTATCCTTCTCAGCCTCAACAATGCTTTGAACGGCCTTCGTCAAGATTGGTTCGAGTCCAGGCGTTTCAACGACCAGCGCTCTGAGTTTCGTGAGAGTTTCAGCGAGCTTTGTTTGATTTTTTGCGCTCTGGAGTTGGTCAATTGCTTTTGCGGCGTGCGAAGCCTTCGTCTCTTGTGATTTCGCGCTTTCCATCGCGCACAGGTATGTATCCGCTGCGTAATTATGCTGGCCAAACTGCTCGTACGCACTTCCGAGAAGCGAAAGAATTCGATCGCTTGCAGGATAGTCTTCAGCCAGTTTTTTTAGTTTCTGTAGCTGACCACTTTTTCCAAACTTAATCCGCGCCCACTCGATGAAAGCATGCCAAGTGGCAGCATTATCGCTTTCGCCAAATTCGCCAAGCTTTCGATAAGCTACGTCTATGACGTTAAACTGAGGTTCGCGTTTTTTATAGATCGCAAGGAAGGCTGCGCTTTCGTAAGCCTCGCGATTCCAAGTTTCATTCGGTATCGAGTTAGGTTGTTCATCTTCGACGACTGGCTCTCCAGGGGAGGCGCTATTTGCGGCCACCGTTGATATTCCGGTGCCTCGTGCATTCTTTAGATTGAGCGATCGGACTTGAGAGAGAAGATCGCGTGTTATCGTCTCTTGTAGCGACTCGATTGAATCGAACGTGCCGCCTAAAGCGGTCGAATAAGTCGCGTCTCTAAAAGCTTTCAGCTTTCGGTTCTGCTTGGGATCAACTTTCCCAGGGTCAATGGGGCGCTTCGAGAAGTACAGTAATGCTGGTTTGCCCGCGGAAACGAACCTCTCGATTTCTTCAACTGTTCCAGACGAGGCAACTCCAGTGGACGTCCCTAACTTGGTCCAAAACATGCCAATCAAGATATCGGACGTATCCACGAGTTGTTCATTGATCGCTTGTTGCGGTCGAACACCTGTGCGCGGCGTTGCATGGGTCTCCCACGCAACAGGCAATAGAACGGCCGACTCGGCTTCAGCGTGTTGGGCGTTCCACTTGTAAACTGTTGTGACGGCGGCCTCGCGCTCTTCGGGTAGATCGGATGGCGATGCGATCAAAATCCGAAGTACGTTCGCGGTAAACGACATGTCGACTCGCTTCAAATTGTAATTTGGATGACCGAGGTTGCGCTGTCAGACTCGGGGTATGTCAGGAATGAACTAGCAGCTAATGCCACATTCGGCGCTGTACTTCGCGTAGATAGCGGGCGTATCCACCTTCATTCACAACCCTGGGCAGCCGAGCGCTGAAGGCGGTTGCACAGGACATGCAGCTGAATGGCACATCCCAATCCTTGGATGCCCACCAGTCTTATCGCCCTCACTGAGCGCCAACACCCGGCGCACAAAAGGGCAAGGACAGCTAAATTATTGATTGATATACGGAAAAGCTGGTGCCGCAAGAGGGACTCGAACCCCCGACCCCGTCATTACGAATGACGTGCTCTACCAACTGAGCTATTGCGGCGAACCGTTCGGCAACGGCCGGATCACGCGGCCACCTGATATCGGGCATGACCCCGATTGGCAAGGAAAACGCGGTTATCGAACCACACTGCGGTTATCTAACCGCGAATTAGCTTCCCAAACGTGACAGAAATCCGCGCCAACCGCCCACCTGGGCCTTGGGCGGGCCGATTTGTTCCGCAAATTCGTCCACCGGGCCGTCCTCGTCGACCCCGGGATCGTCAGGGGCCCGGATGATCGGGATTACGGCCGGAATCGGCGCCGGCGCGGCCTTGGGCAGGTCGGCCCTCGACCGGAACAGGGGGGCAGGCGCCGGGGGCGCCGATTCGGCGGCCGGCGCGGGAGCCGGTTCCGGCGCGGCTGATACGGACGGGGCCGGGGCGGGCTCGGCCTCGATGGCCGCCGGCAGCGGGGCGTTATCCTGCACCGTCGGCGCGGCCGGCTCCAAGGGCTTGACCTCGACCGGCTTGACCTCGACTGGCTTCACCTCGACCGGCTCAACCGGCCTGACTTCAAGCTCGCTGGCGGCTTCCTTTGGCGGCTCGACCCGGCGCGGCGCCAGCATCGCCTCCTCGAAGGGCGAAGGCTCGATCGCATGGCCCTTGTCGGACGGCAGCGCCGCCACCGGGGTCTGCCACTGGAAGGCGTCGAGCCGGCCGGTGACCGGCGAGACCGGGCGCCAGCGGTCCGAGACATAGCCGTCGGCGGTCCACACCGGATCGTGCAGCGCGCGCACCGCGCGCAGGGTCCAGGCGCGCGCCCGGCCGCTGTCGCCATGCTCGGTGCGCTCGATCTCGGCCATCAACAGCGCGACGCGTTGCGTCGGCGCCGTGACAAACGGCTGCAGCGCCGCACGCGCCTTGGCGAACTCGGCGGCGTCGATCGCGGCGCGCGCGATCGCCAGCGCGCCCTCGATATGTCCAGGTTTTTTCGCCGCCAGCGTCTCGACGCGGACCAGGCGCTGACGCGCGGAATCGCCGAGCCGCACATGCGAATAGGCATCGGCGAGATCGGGATGCGGCTGCGCCAGCCACGCGGTCTCGACGATGCGCATCGCGCGACGCACCTGATGCGCCTCGCTCTCGAACTTCGCGGCGAGCACGGCGGCCGGGATCAGCGTCGGCGCCAGCTTGACCGCCTCCATCGCGCTCGAGCGCGACAGGTCGCGATCGACGGTCTCGAACTCCAGCGCGCGCGCCGTCAGCAGCACGCCGCGCTGCCGCCGATAGGTCGCCTTGTCGATCAATCCGGCGCTCTGGTTGTTGTCGATGATCGACAGCGCGCCGGCCCAATCGCCCTTGGCGCAGCAGAAGCCGAGCACCGCGTGCGAGGCCCATGACGACGACGGCGACATCTTCAGCGCTTCCTCGGCGATCATCACGGCCGCCACCGGATCGTCGGCGCGCTGCGCCTCGATGAACAGACCGCGCAATCCAAGCAGCCGCGTGTCCTCGCGCTCGGCCATGGCACGGAAGGCGCGTTGCGCGCCGTCGCGATCGCCGTCGAGCTGCGCCGATTGCGCGTGCAGCAGCAGCGCCAGCGGATCGCCTCCGGCATGGCGCCGCGCCACTTCGGCATGCGCGCGCGCCGCGGAGGAATCGCCATGCCCGATCGCAAGCAAGCCTTGCGTGATGGCGTGGCGGCCGCGGGCGTGACGCCGCTCGCGCCGGCCACGGCGGATGTGCGAGGGGATCTTCCAGAGCCCGCGCAGGATCACGCCGGCGACCATCGCGACGACGACGACGAGGCCGAGCAGGTACATCGGCTGCTTGGACGTGAAGCGCAAGCCGCCCCAATTCAGCACGAGATCGCCGGGCTGATCGGCCAACCAGGCCGCACCCGCTGCAGCGAGCGCGATCAGCAGCAGGAACAGAATGATCCGGATCATCAAAGACCTATTGCAAAGACTTACTGGTTGACCGTGGCGAGCGCCGCCATGGCGTTGTCGGCAAATTTACGCGACGCGTCGAGCGCGGCGCGGCGCGCGTCCACCTTGGCGAGCCAGGCTTGCGCCGCCGTGCGATCCGCCGGCGGCAGCGACTTCAGTTCACGCTCGGTCAATGCGAGGTCATTATGCAGGGCGGCCGATGTCACGCGCGCGACGATGCTGCCGCGATCGGTCCCCGTGCCGTCGGTCCGCTCGATCTGGATCAGCGTGGAGGCACCGGCCTTCAGACGATCGACCAGCCCGGCATTCGCCGCAGCAGCTTCCGGCGGAGGCGGCGCGAGTTTCGGCACGATCTCGATCAGCTCGCGGCACAGCGCGTTCGGGCTCGGCACGCCTGATCTCGCAAACGTCTCGAGCGGCTTCAGCACCTCGGCATCGTCAGACAGCGCCTTCGCGGCCTCGAGCGCGGAGGCATAGGGATCGCCGTGACGCACCGCGACGTCGAGCAGCGATGCCGCGACGACGCGGCGCAGCGGCACATCGTCGGCCTTCGCCTCGGCCTTGGTGTCGGCGATCTTGCCGTCCTGCCTCGCGATCGCCGCACCCTGCGCCTTCACCGCGCCCTCGACCTTGTCGATGCGCGCCGTGATGCCGGAGAGATCAGCCGCAGCCGCGCCATCGCGCGGCGCGGCTTTCGCGTCATTGACCGCCGCCGCAAGCCTGTCGGATTGCGCCCGCGTCGCGGCGAGCTCGGTGCGCAGCGCGGCGATCGATTTGTCGAGCGCCTCCAGCCGCGCCGTCGCCGCGGGATCGGCGGCCGCCGCGACCGGCCTGCCGGCCTTCGATTCCAGCGCGCTCAGGCGCGTGCCGAGCTCGTCGATGGCGGCACTGGGTTGCGGCGCCGAGACCGGCTGCACGACGGGCCAGCCGAGCAGCCAGCCAACCCCGATCACCAGCGCCGCGGCGACGGCACCCGACACCGGCGCCACCACCCAGGGCGAAACCGGCCGCGCCGGTTCGGCGTCCGGCGCCGCGGAGGCGGTCTCGGGCTGCGGCTCCGCTTGCGGTGCGGCGTCGCCTTGGGGCTCGGCCTCAGGCGTCGCCGCGTCCGCGGACGCCTTGCCGGCATCCTGGTCGGCCTCCTTGGCGACTTCCTTGGCGGCTTCCTCGGTCCCCCCCGCCTTCGACGGTTCGCTGGAGATTTCGGTCGCCTGAAGATCGATGGTCGGCGGCGCGCGCTTGGGCCGGGAATCCGGCGAAGATCCTGGGTCGTCTGGCCTTTCTTCAGCCATCGCGGGGGGTCCTCAAAACTACTGGCCGCATACTCTACCAGAATCGGCCCAGGTTCTTAGAGCATGATCCGAATAACCGAGCATTGCCTAACATCATGGTCAGACGAAAGAATTATTCCGGTCTCGGCCGCAGGGTGCGGCTGAGCGCCTCCAGCAGGGCATTTTCGTCCGGCCGCGCCGCCACCACCACCTTGGTCGCGCCGGCGTCATGGAGCACCGCGGCGACGGCCGCCGAGATGCAGCATTGCGGCAAGGCGAGCGCCGAAATCTCGATCCCGTCGGCGCGCACGGTGTCCAGAAAGGCCTGCGCGCTGCGGCGGGAATAATGCAGCACCGCGGTGATCCGGTTCGCCATGAAGGCGTCGCTGACTTCCCTCGGGAAGCCGGCCACCGGCGCCATCCGGTAGGTGGTGTGGGTGACGACGCTGAGCCCGCGCTCGCCGAGCTCGCCCGCAAGATCGCGCGACAGGTCGGCGCCGGCGAGATAGAGCAGCGTCGCCGATGCGTCGAGTTCGCCGGCCTTGACCCGTGCCAGCACGAGATTGCGCAGCGAGACTGCATCGCCCTTCGCCACGATCACCTTGTCGAAGCCCGCGGCGCGCGCCGCATCCGCGGTGTGCGCCCCGACCGCGAACAGCGGCAGCCGCAGCAAGCGGCTGGTCGCGAGATCGACCGCGCGCAGCGCGTTGGCGCTGGTCAGGATGACGGCATCATAATCCGCATCGTCGTCGCCGCGGAACGGCACCGGCTCGAAGCGCAGCACCGGTGCCGACAGGGCGTCAAAGCCGCGTTGGCGCAGCGTCGCGAGCGTCGCGTCATTGTCCGGATGCGGTCGTGTGACAAGGATTGTCAGGGTTTCAGGCTTCCAGCCGTATAAATTGGACGTTGGCGACCGATTGCACTTTAAGACCTCGCAATGCTACCCCGGAGCGGACATTTTGATGAGCATCATCTTGCCGGAAACCGGTTCCGGCCTGTCCGGATCATGCTCGTAGCACAAGGACCGAAATTGGGACACGAACCGCCGATGCTGGTGCTGGGGATCGAGACCACCTGCGATGAGACCGCGGCCGCCGTGGTCGAGCGCCAGGCTGACGGGCAGGCGAAAATCCTCTCCAACGTGGTGCGCTCGCAGACCGACGAGCACGCCCGCTTCGGCGGCGTGGTGCCGGAGATCGCGGCGCGCGCCCATGTCGACCTGCTCGACGGCATCGTCGCCACCGCGATGAAGGAGGCCGGCGTCGGCTACCGACAATTGTCGGCGGTCGCGGCAGCCGCGGGCCCCGGCCTGATCGGCGGCGTCATCGTCGGTCTCACCACCGCGAAGGCGATCGCGATGGTGCACGATACGCCCCTGATCGCGGTGAACCATCTCGAGGCGCACGCGCTGACGCCGCGGCTGACCTGCGCGCTGGCATTTCCCTATTGCCTGTTCCTGGCCTCGGGCGGACACACCCAGATCGTCGCCGTGGTCGGCGTCGGTGAATATGTGCGGCTTGGCACCACGGTCGACGACGCGATGGGCGAGGCGTTCGACAAGGTGGCGAAGATGCTGTCGCTGCCCTATCCCGGCGGACCGGAGGTCGAGCGCGCGGCCGCCGGCGGCGACCCGACGCGGTTTGCCTTTCCACGTCCGATGCTCGGCCGCGCGGACGCGAATTTCTCGCTGTCGGGACTGAAGACGGCGGTGCGCAATGAAGCGAGCCGGCTGGAGCCGCTCGAGCCGCAGGACGTCAGCGATCTCTGCGCGAGTTTCCAGGCCGCGGTGCTGGAATCGACCGCGGACCGCCTGAGCGTCGGCCTAAAGCTGTTTCAGGAGCGGTTCGGCACGCCGCGCGCGCTGGTCGCGGCGGGGGGCGTTGCCGCCAACCATGCGATCCGCAGCGCGCTGCAGGAGGTCGCGGCGAAGGCGCAGACCACGCTGATCATCCCGCCGCCGGCGCTCTGCACCGACAATGGCGCGATGATCGCCTGGGCCGGCGCCGAGCGGATGGCGCTTGGCCTCACCGACACGATGGAGGCGCCGCCGCGCGCGCGCTGGCTGCTCGACGCCAACGCCAAGGCGCCGGCCGGCTACGCCAACAGCCGCGCCGGATATTGAACAATGTACGACGGAGCGCGCATCAGGCACCGTCGCACCTCGCCCCGCTTGCGGGGAGAGGTCGGATTGCGCAGCAATCCGGGTGAGGGGGTACAGGTCTCGACACTCGGCTCGCTCGCGGATAAAGCCCCTCACCCCAACCCTCTCCCCGCAAGAGCGGGGAGAGGGAGCGAAGACAGGCCCGCCTGATGCCGGCGCATATGTCAGTGAGCGTGATCGGTGCCGGCGCCTGGGGCACGGCATTGGCCGATGTCGCGGCGCGCGCCGGGCGCAAGGTGACGCTGTATGCGCGCAATGCCGAGCATGCCGCGCAGATCCAGGCGACGCGGGTCAATCCAAGGCTGGCTGGTGTCCAGCTTCATCCCGGCATCGCCGTGACGTCGGATATCGCCGCCGCGGCCCGCGCCGACATCATCCTGGCCGTGACCCCGGCGCAGCATTTACGCGCGGCGGTCGGGCATCTTGCGCCGTATCTCAAACCCGACACGCCTGTCATCGCCTGCGCCAAGGGCATCGAGCACGGCACGCATAAATTCATGACCGAGGTGATCGCGGAAGCCGCGCCGCGCGCCGTCCCTGCGATCCTGTCGGGGCCGAGCTTTGCCGACGACGTGGCACGCGGATTGCCGACCGCCGTCACGCTGGCCACCAGGGACGAAGCGCTTGCACGCGCGCTGGTCCAGGCGCTCGGCTCGGCGACCTTCCGGCCCTATCACACCACCGACGTGCGCGGCGTCGAGATCGGCGGCGCGGCCAAGAACGTGCTGGCGATCGCCGCCGGCATCGTGGTCGGCAAGAATCTCGGCGCCTCCGCGCTCGCCGCACTGACCACGCGCGGCTTCAGCGAGCTCGCAAGATTGGGCCGCGCCTGCGGCGCCCGCGCCGAAACCCTTTCCGGCCTGTCGGGATTGGGCGATCTCCTGCTCAGCTGCTCGACCGCGCAATCGCGCAATTTCGCACTCGGCCTCGCGCTCGGCCGCGGCGAAGCCGCGCCGATCGGCAAGCTCGCCGAAGGCGCGTTCACCGCGCCGGTGCTGTGCGAGCTCGCCGCCGCGCATAAGGTCGACATGCCGGTGTCAAACGCGGTCGCCGCGATCCTGGGCGACCGGCTGACCATTGACGCCGCGATCGAAGGCCTGCTGACGCGGCCGTTCAAGGCGGAGTAACGCACGTCACGGTCGCGCGTGGCGGAGCTTCACCATCCGCGCACATCGTAATAGCGTGGCGGCGAACCGTCGGATCCCGGTCCAACAAATCGAAAAACGGATCCCAAGGGAAAACCCATGCGTCAACCGCATCGCGCCATCCTTTCGATCAGCCTCGCCGTCGCCCTCACCGCCTCATCCACTATCGCCCACGCCCAAACGGCCACGACCTACGACGACCTTGCCAAGAGCGAGGCCGCCGCCAATGCTGACAACGGCAAGCGGGTCGCGCCACTCAAATCGATCGGCAACCCAACCGCCGACGTGTCTACCGAGATGCAGGCGATGATCGGCGCGCCCTATCCGTCGCATTTCAATGCCGACCCCAAAACCCCGGCGGAATGGAAGGAGTTGATCGATCGCCGCGCCAAGCTTCTGATCGCGGGTATTCCGGCGCTGAAGGCGAAGCTCGGCGTCAAGGTCGAGGAAACCAAGCTTGCCGGCGTGCACTGCTACATCGTGACCCCGAACAAGATCGCGCTCGAGAACAGGCGACGCCTGCTGATCCACGTCCATGGCGGTGGTTACGTGTTCGGCCCCGGCGAAGCCGCGTTGCCGGAAGCCATCATGATGGCGGGCTTTGGCGGCTTCAAGGTCCTCTCGGTCGACTACCGGATGCCGCCGGACTTCCCCTATCCGGCCGCGATGGACGACGCGATGGCGGTCTGGAAGGAAGTTCTGAAATCGCACGAACACCGCCGGCTGGCGATCTTCGGCACCTCGACGGGCGGGGCGATAACGCTTGCGATGGTGTTGCGGGCGAAGGACGAGAAGCTGCCGCTGCCCGCCGCCATCGCGCCCGGCACGCCATGGTCCGATATCGACAAGATCGGCGACAGCTACGCGAGCAATGAGTGGGTCGACAATGTGCTGGTGACCTGGGACGGCTGGCTCGGCCGCGCGGCGAAGCTTTATGCAAACGGCACCAGCCTGAAGAATCCCTACATTTCGCCGATCTATGGTGACTTCAAGGGCTTCCCGCCGACCATCCTGACATCGGGCACGCGCGATCTGTTCCTCAGCAACACGGTTCGCACGCATCGCAAATTGCGCCGCGCCGGCGTGATCGCCGATCTCAATGTCTATGAGGGACAGTCGCACGCCCAGTACCAGTTCAACGTCGACGCGCCCGAGACGAAGGAGGCGTTCACCGACATCGCCAGGTTCTTCGATCGATATTTGAAACAGTGAGTGCTGCGCTTCTTGATTTGACGCGTTTTCTTCACGCGAACCGGCATCCATCCCGCATCAAGTGCGGGACAGGCTTCGCTTGAAAACGCTCTGGATCGGGTGCCCGCGCTTGTCGCGGGCATCCGCGTCGCTGTAGATTGCAGCGCAATCGAACGGGGTGAGTTGCGATGAATTACTGGCTGGTGAAATCCGAACCGTCGGTCTGGTCGTGGGACCATCAGGTCGCCAAGGGCGCGAAGGGCGAAGCCTGGACCGGCGTGCGCAACTTCACGGCACGGCAGAATCTCGTCAACATGAAGAAGGGCGACAAGGCGTTCTTCTATCATTCCAACGAGGGCAAGGAGATCGTCGGCATCGCCGAGATCATCAAGGAAGCCTATCCCGACCCGACCGACAAGACCGGCAAGTTCGTCTGCGTCGACATCAAGGCCGACAAGCCGCTGAAGACGCCGGTGACGATGGCCGCGATCAAGGCGGACAAGAAGCTCACCGAGATGGCGCTGGTGAAATATTCGCGGCTTTCGGTGCAGCCGGTCACCGCGGAGGAGTGGAAATACGTCTGCAAGATGGGCGGGCTGTGATGTCTCGGCCAACTCTACGTCGTCCCGGCGAAGGCCGGGACCCATAACCACAGGCGTGCATTGTTAGGGCGCGCTGTGGCCACAGCCCGTCTCAGCAATCAACATTTGGGGTAATGGGTCCCGGCCCCCGTGCGCAATTGCGCACTAGGCCGGGACGACGGCGGAGTTTGGAGCGAGCCTACGCCCCGGCCGCCATCACCACCTGCGCCAGCAATTGCTCGCGCTTGGACTGGGTGCGGTAGCCTCCCATCGTCGCGGCGAAGCGTTCGAGGATGCCGTCCTCGAAGGCGGTGACGATGGTGTCGTGGACATAGCTCTTGCGGCAGATCGCCGGCGTGTTGGACAGCTGGTCGGCGGCGGCACGGATCGCATCCAGCACCTGGCGCTTGCGGCCGCGCTGGCTGGTGGCCGGCGTGATCCGCGACAGCGATTCCACGACGACGGCCGACGCCATCAGGGTGCGGAAATCCTTCAGCGAGATCTTGATGCCGGCGATCTCGCGCAGGAACGCGTTCACCGCCGTGGTCGAGGCGGCCCGCACCACGCCGGAGCGGTCGTAATACTGAAACATGCGCTTGCCCGGGACGCCGCGCAGGATGCCGATCGCACGCACCAGCTTGGCCGCATCGCATTCCTTGCGCACGGCCTTGCCGCCCTTGGCCTTGAAGGTCAGCACCAGGGAATCGTCCTCAAGCGTGACGTTGGACTTCAAGAGCGTGGTGGCGCCACGGGTGCCGTTGAGGCGCGCATAGGATTCGTTGCCGGGCCGGATCGCGGTGCGTGCGATCAGCTCGATCACCGCCGACAGCGCGAACTCGCGCGTCGGCTCGTCTCCGGACAGAAACGCCGAGACCTTGCGCCGGATCTTCGGCAGCGCGGCCACCAGCTTG
Organism: Bradyrhizobium australafricanum; assembly: GCF_020329495.1. NCBI lineage: Bacteria > Pseudomonadati > Pseudomonadota > Alphaproteobacteria > Hyphomicrobiales > Nitrobacteraceae > Bradyrhizobium > Bradyrhizobium australafricanum. The sequence continues at coordinate 168,221 of NZ_JAGKJL010000003.1, forward strand.
GCGAGGCGATGCGCCTTGCGCTGCTCGCGAACCTTCTCCCAGTCGGCGTGATAGCGATATTGCAGCCGGCCCGCGGCATCGCGGCCGACCGCCTGCAGATGCGAACTCGGATCGCTGGAATAGCGCACCTGGCGATAGGCCGGCGGGACCGCCATCGCGTGCAGCCGGCGGATCGTGCGCGCATCGCGGATCCGCGAGCCATTGGCACGAACGAATGAATAGGTCTTGCCGCGCTTGATGCGGCGGATGGTCAATTCGTTCTGGTCGCCGAGCCGCAGGCCCAGATCGCGCGCCAGTTCTTCAACCGTCGTTCTGATGGCAGCGGGCGCGTCGAGCTTGAGTTTTGCCGGCGGCTGCAGCCTGGCCCGCGGCGGCTTGGACGGCCACTGGCCCAGTGCCTTTGCCAAGGCGACAGCGGGATCGGCGGAAACGGGCCGCACAGCCGCGATATTCTGCTGATCCATCATTACTCTCGCAAGACGCCTTGTTCCGCTGTTCTCCCGGTAATGCCGTTGCTTCGGGCTTCGTTCCGGTGGGCCGTCTGGCCTCGGAAACGCGATTTAGGGCGTCGGGGCCGACATTGCGAGTCGCGAATCAGTTATTGACTGTATTAAATTACCTTTCATGGGTGCCATTCGCCCGCTAACGTTGATTTTGGGCTGCCCGGGATCGGACAAAATGACGCGAGCGCGGTGCCGGAAACCGGCGTTTGAACGCCCGGAGGTCCACCGCGGTCCCCCCAGATCAGGTCAGCGACCGTGCCCTTTCGCGCTCCGCTCTCGCCGGGGCGCGGCTCGAGCTCGGCAGCCACGGGCCGGTCCAACCGCTGGCCGCAATCAAGGATTATGCGGTCACGGACGTGTTGACGCAGCTCATCACCGCGGCGTCCGACAATTCGTTCAATTGTGCCTGAAGCCGTCCATCAAAATCGGCGTCAGCGCATCGTCGTCGCACGCGGCACCACTGCAGTGACGGCGAACGCGCAGAGAACGATACCACTACGACCAAGAGACCAGTGACCCCGAGCAAGCGATGGCGCATAGGTTTCTCTCGTCGATGCGTTGCGGTAAGCCGTCCTATCACAAGCGGAAGCCGGCGGACTATCCGGCGGCTTCAACGCGACGAAAGTGACAGTCCTTTTTCCTTGCCGGGCCGGAATGCGACAACGCATAATCGCGGCAATGATCAAGACGGCTTGCCGTCGCGTCGTTCGCGATCGGCAATGAGTGGAGGAAAATGATGTCCGAGAAGATCTATGACGTGTCGGCCGACTGGGCCAAGCGCGCCTATATCGATGACGCCAAATATCGCGAGATGTACGCGCACTCGGTCAAGGACCCGAACGGCTTCTGGGCCGAGCACGGCAAGCGGATCGACTGGATCAAGCCCTTCACCAAGGTCGAGAACGTCTCCTTCGCACCGGGCAACATCTCGATCAAATGGTTCGAGGATGGCGTGCTCAACGTCGCCTGGAACTGCATCGACCGCCATCTCGACAAGCGCGGCGACCAGACCGCGATCATCTGGGAGGGCGACGATCCCTCCGAATCCAAGCACATCACCTACCGCCAGCTGCACGACGAAGTCTGCAAGATGGCCAACATCCTGCGCACGCGGAACGTCAAGAAGGGCGATCGCGTCACGATCTATCTGCCGATGATTCCGGAAGCGGCCTACGCCATGCTGGCCTGCGCGCGGATCGGCGCCATCCATTCGGTGGTGTTCGGCGGTTTCTCGCCGGACAGCCTCGCGCAGCGCATCAAGGACTGCGACTCGAAGGTGGTGATTACCGCCGACGAGGGCCTGCGCGGCGGCAGGAAGGTGCCGCTGAAGGCCAATGTCGATGCCGCCATTGCCAAGACCGGCGGCGTCGATTGGGTCGTGGTGGTGAAGCGCACCGGCGGCAAGATCGACATGAACCCGACCCGCGACCTCTGGTATCACGAGGCCGCTGCCATGGTGACGACGGAATGCCCGGCCGAGCATATGCGCGCCGAGGACCCGCTGTTCATCCTCTACACCTCGGGCTCGACCGGAACGCCGAAGGGCGTGCTGCACACCTCGGCCGGCTATCTCGTGTTTGCGTCGATGACGCATCAATACGTGTTCGATTATCACGACGGCGACATCTACTGGTGCACCGCCGACGTCGGCTGGGTCACCGGCCACAGCTACATTCTCTACGGGCCGCTCTGTAACGGCGCGACCACGCTGATGTTCGAGGGCGTGCCGAACTATCCGGACAATTCGCGCTTCTGGAACGTGGTCGACAAGCACAAGGTCAACATCTTCTACACCGCGCCGACCGCGATCCGCGCGCTGATGCAGGGCGGCGACGAGCCGGTGAAGAAGACCTCGCGCAAATCGCTGCGCCTGCTCGGCTCGGTCGGCGAGCCGATCAATCCGGAAGCCTGGGAGTGGTATTACCGCGTGGTCGGCGACGACCGCTGCCCGATCGTCGACACCTGGTGGCAGACCGAGACCGGCGGCATCCTGATCACGCCGCTGCCCGGCGCGACGAAGCTGAAACCCGGTTCGGCGACACGGCCGTTCTTCGGCGTGGTGCCGGAGATCGTCGATGCCGACGGCAAGACGCTGGACGGCGAGACCTCGGGCAATCTCTGCCTGACCAGGTCATGGCCGGGCCAGATGCGCACGGTCTATGGCGACCATGCGCGGTTCGAGCAGACCTATTTCTCGACCTACAAGAACAAGTATTTCACCGGCGACGGCTGCCGGCGCGATGCCGACGGCTATTACTGGATCACCGGCCGCGTCGACGACGTCATCAACGTCTCCGGCCACCGCATGGGCACCGCCGAGGTCGAGAGCTCGCTGGTCGCGCATGAGGCGGTGTCGGAAGCCGCCGTCGTCGGCTACCCGCACGACATCAAGGGCCAGGGCATCTACGCCTATGTCACGCTGATGAAGGGCACCGAGCCGACCGAGGCGCTGCGCAAGGAGCTGGTTGCCTGGGTCCGCAAGGACATCGGCCCGATCGCCTCGCCGGACCTGATCCAGTTCGCGCCCGGCCTGCCCAAGACCCGCTCCGGCAAGATCATGCGCCGCATCCTGCGCAAGATCGCCGAGGACGAGTCGTCGAGCCTCGGCGACACCTCGACCTTGGCCGATCCGGCGGTGGTCGACGACCTCGTGCAGAACCGTCAGAACAAGAAGGGCGCGCCGGCGTAAGGCCAGCAGCAGCAAGGATCAGAAGACCAAAGAAGGGCCGCGCGCGATCACCGCCGCGGCCCTTCCCGTTTCCTGCTGCAACGGGCGCTTCACGGGATTGTCAGAGGCATGGCGCGATTGAGGCGCGTTTGTGGCCAAGTGTTGTTTCCAGGTCATTTACTTTAATCCGAACTTTTCATTCTCTCCCGCCATCAGGACGTGTCTTGCGGCCGGTGTGAAACCACCCGGTTAACACACGCAGTTAATGTTGCGTGCGTGAGACCGGCAGGCCCGGTTTTTCAAGGGCTCTGCATTTTCGTTTTTGGCTTCCTTGCGGGAGCTGTTGGGAAGTGGAGAGGTTGATGTCGATGAAGTTTGCGGTGGCGCTGGCTGCCACAGCTGCTGTTACCCTTGGTGCTGTTGTCTTGACGTCGCAGGCGGCCGAAGCCCGGCCGGAAATGGTGGGAATACACGCCGACAACTATGAGCCAGGCACCATCGTGGTGAAGACCAACGAACGGCGGCTCTACCTCATTCTCGATTCCGGCCACGCGATGCGTTACCCGGTCGGTGTCGGCAAGTCCGGCAAGCAGTGGGCCGGCACCACGAAGATCGACGGCAAATATCGCAACCCCGCCTGGTCGCCGCCCGCCGAGGTCAAGCGCGACAAGCCGAGCATCCCGAACGTGATCGCCGGCGGCTCGCCGCATAACCCGATGGGCGTCGCTGCGATGACGCTGGCCGGCGGTGAATATGCGATCCACGGCACCAACGTGCCGGGCTCGGTTGGCGGCTTCGTCTCCTACGGCTGCATCCGCATGCTCAACACCGACATCACCGATCTCTATTCGCGCGTCGAGATCGGCACGACGGTCGTCGTCACCCGCTGATCAGGCAGGACGCTTCGCCGATAGAAAAGCCGCGCAACTGCGCGGCTTTGGTTTGCCCGGTCCGGTTTGACGCTGTCGTCTAGCGTGCGAAATACCCGCACCAGCCGAACCGGTGGCCGCCGGCGTAGGCGCGGGCATGGCCTGCGGCGAGCAGCGCGGCCGAGACGTTGTCGGTCTTCCTGGTCGCGACGTCGGCGACGACACGGCCCTGATACTTGTCGGGACCGACATTGTAGATCGCGACGTCGCCCTGGCCGAGCAGGTCGCGCAGCGCCACCGTTGCCGCTTGCGCCATTTGCAGTTCGCGCGCACAGGACGCCTTCAGCTCCGGCGCATCGATGCCGCGCAGCCGGACTCGCGTGTACAGATCCGGGCCCGGCGAGAAATGCACCCGCGCCTCGAACGTATCGCCGTCGATCGTCCTGATCACATCAACGTTGTGCCTGATGTCGGGCGCGCCGGCCCGCTGCCAGATGATATCGGTGTCGCGCGACCTGCCGAGCGACCAGGTCGGCGGCAAATGCACCCATTGCCGGATCGGCAATGTGCTGCCGACGGCAATGCCGAGCACGAACACCCATGGCAGCGCCGCCGAGACGCGGCGGCCCCAAGGTGATCTTCGGAAGGGCGGACGTCCCGTCCCCCGATAAGCATTTATTCTTTCGTATGGGGACATTTTCCCAGACTGGCGCGAGTCGAGCCGTCAGGCAAGGCTCTCAGAAGTCCGAGGCGATGCCCTTGGTCTCCCAATCGCCGTAACGCGTCGGTTCCGGCCCCTTCGGACCCTGGAACTCCTTCGGCCGCGCCGCCGCGTTCTGCGCGGACGCCTCCTCGGCAGCCTTGCGCCGCGCCGCGGCCTCGGCGAGCGCGCGTTGCGCGGCCGGCGTCAGCGGCTTGCGCGGCGCGGCCTCCAGCGGCGATGACAACGGCGATTTATCAGACATGGCAAAACTTTCTGCCTGCGGATTCCGTATCTCTGTGCTGGCTCAGTGACGACATCACGATCACGAAATCCCGCAAGGCGATTCTTACATTTGGCATATTCGCATGCCAGAGGTGGTATGGAGTTGATGGGCATGAGCCGAATGTAACTCAGCACCTTCGAGATATCTCCGCTTCATGCCTCCTTCAAGATTTGCAGTACCTGCCGAAGTCCCCGGTCTCGCGGCTCGCCGCATCGCGGCCGACATCCTCGATGGCGTGCTGCACAAGCACCGCACGCTCGACGACCAGCTCGACGGCGCCGGCGCGCATCCCGGCCTGAAATCGCTCGCCGATCGCGACCGTGCGCTGATGCGCCGGCTGGTGTCGACCATCTTGCGCAAGCTCGGCACGCTCGGCCATCTGCTGTCGCGCCTGCTCGATCGCGGCATCCCGACCGATGCGCCGCGCGCGCAGAGCGCGCTCCTGATCGGCGCGGCACAGATTCTCTGGATGGACGTGCCCGACCATGCCGCGGTCGATCTCTCGGTGCGGCTGGTGCAGTCCGACCGGCGCGCCGCGAAATATGCCGGGCTCGTCAACGCCGTGCTGCGCCGCTGCGCGCGCGAGGGCCAGGGCCTGATCGACGAGATCAGCATGCAGACCCTGGACCTGCCGCCATGGATGCTGGCGCGCTGGAACGCGCACTACGGCGAAGCTACCGCGCGCGACATGGCGCTTGCGCTCGGCCACGAGCCGTCGCTCGATCTGACGGTGAAGTCGGACGCGGCGCAATGGGCGGCCCGCCTGCACGGCGAGACGCTGCCGACGGGAACCGTGCGCACGCTGCTGCAGGGTTCCGTCACGATGCTCCCCGGCTTTGCCGAAGGCCAGTGGTGGGTGCAGGACGCCGCCGCCGCGCTGCCGGTGCGGCTGTTCGGCGACATCAAGGACAAGGCGGTCGCGGATCTCTGCGCCGCGCCCGGCGGCAAGACCGCCCAGCTCGCGCTGGCCGGCGCGCAGGTCACCGCGGTCGACCGCTCGCCGGCGCGCGTGGCGCGGCTGCGCGACAATCTCACGCGTCTGGCCTTGCAGGCCGAGACCGTTGTCGCCGACGCCGCCGAATGGCCCGCCGAGGCCGCAAGCTTCGACGGTATCCTGGTCGATGCGCCCTGCAGCTCGACGGGAACCATCCGCCGTCATCCCGACGTCGCCTGGCTGCGGCAGGAAGGCGACATCGCCGCGCTGTCGGCGCTGCAGAAGCGGCTGTTGCAAAAAGCCGCCAATCTGCTGAAGCCCGGCGGCACGCTGGTCTACTGCACCTGCTCGCTGGAGCCGGAGGAAGGCGAGCACGCGATTGCCGCGCTGCTGGCGAGCGAATCAGGCCTGCGCCGTGCGCCGGTCGAGAAGAGCGAGGTCGCCGGCCTCGACGACATCATCACCGCCGACGGCGATCTGCGCACTTTGCCGAGCCATTTGCCCAACGCCGACCCGCGGCTGGGCGGGCTGGATGGCTTTTACGCCGCCCGGCTGGTTAAATCCTGATTTTAAACTTCAGTCCTCTAAGCTCGAAGTGATTCGTGCGGTATCAAGAGGGTGTCTGGGCAGGTTTCTTGGCAGGTGTCTTGGCCGCGTTTCCGGATTAAATAAGGATTCGTTGAAAATTCCCTCCCCGCAAGGTTAGGCGTGTCGGTCGCTCAAAGCAGACGCATCTCGACGCTGATTGCTGGCCGCTTTGCCCGCAGCATGCTCGCACGCGCCAGCGGGAGCACGATTGCGCTGTCGCGGCTCTGGCCCGGCCGCACCGACCGGCTGGTCATCGCCCCGCACGATCTGCGGACCGCCGACGCCACCCGCGCGGCCGAGATCTATGCCGGACGATTCGTCTTCGCCGGCAAGATCGTCACCTGCCACGGCCGCTCGATCTTCGATCTCGAGCCGCCGTCGGAGGATTGGGAAGCCGCCCTGCTCGGCTTCGGCTGGCTGCGCCATCTGCGCGCCGCCGACACCGCGCTGACCCGCGCCAACGCCCGTTCGCTGGTCGACGACTGGATCTCCAACCAGGCCCGCAAGCGACCGCTGGAGCGCCGCGCCGATGTGCGCGCGCGGCGGGTGATCTCGCTGCTGTCGCAGGCACCACTGGTGCTCGGCGACACCGACGGAAAATTCTACCGCAAATATCTGCGCGGGCTGGCGCGCGAGATCCGCTATCTGCGCCACGCGACGCTCGACAATGACGGCGTTCCGCGCCTGCAGGTCTTGATCGCGCTGTGCTACGCCTCGCTCTGTCTCGCCAACCAGGCGCGCAACATCAAAGCGGCGACGCGCAAGCTGTCCGACGAATTGCAGCGCCAGATCCTGCCCGATGGCGGCCACATCTCGCGCAATCCCGGCGCGCTGGTCGAGCTGCTCAGCGATCTCCTGCCGCTGCGGCAGACCTTTGCCGCACGGAATATCGCGCCGCCGCCGGCGCTGCTCAACGCCATCGACCGCATGATGCCGATGCTGCGCTTTTTCCGGCACGGCGACGGCAGCTTCGCGCTGTTCAACGGCATGAGCACCGCGCCGTCCGATCTCGTCGCGACGCTGCTCGCCTATGACGACACCCGCGGCGTGCCGATGGCGAGCATGCCGCATACCGGCTTTCAGCGGCTCGATGCCGGCAACACCGCCTTGATCATCGATACCGGCCCGCCGCCGCCGGCCAGCGTCAGCCAGGACGCGCATGCCGGCTGCCTGTCGTTCGAGCTCTCCTCCGGGGTGAGCCGCATTGTCGTCAATTGCGGCATGCCGAGCACCGGCCGCGACAATTGGCGGCCGTTCGCGCGCTCCACCGCGGCGCATTCGACGCTGACCTATCGCGATACGTCGTCATGCCAGTTCGTCGAGCTGTCGGCGATGAAGCGACTGCTCCGCGGCGCGCCCATCACCAGCGGGCCCAGCAATGTCGAGAGTTACCGCGAAGCCGTTCCCGACGGCGACGTGCTGACCGCCTCGCATGACGGCTATCTCTCGCGCTTCGGCGTGATCCACCGCCGTGTGCTGATGGTCTCGCAGGACGGCACGCGGCTTGAGGGCGAAGATTCGCTGTCGCCGACGCCGGGCGGCCGCATCAAGGGCAGCGACGCCGATTTCGCGCTGCGCTTCCATTTGCATCCCTCGGTGAAGGCGAGCCGGCTGTCGGATGCCCGCGGCGTGATGCTGGTGCTGCCCAACCGCGACGTCTGGACCTTCGAGGCGATGGACGACAAGGTCGATCTCGAGGACAGCGTGTTCCTGGCCGGCAATGACGGCCCGCGCCGCACCTCCCAGATCGTGATCCGGCAGGACGCGAGGCAGGCCGGCACCATCCGCTGGAGCTTCGTGCGCTCCTCGACCTCGGCCTCCGCCACCAACGCGCGCCGCAACGCCCGCCGCGAGCCGGAACTGCCGCTGTAGGCGGCGGAACGTGCGTTCCGCATGCAGGCCGTGCCAGACCCGTCATCCTGAGGTGCGAGCCTCTTCGGCGAGCCTCGAAGGATCGACGGCCACCAGCCGGGCCGTGCATCCTTCGAGGCTCGCTCCGCTCGCACCTCAGGATGACGGGGAGACAGGATTTCAACCCAATCCATCCGGAATTTCAGGGGAATCGACCTCGGAGACCGGTTTCGTACGGCACAAAACCATGCTACCCGGCTGCCTTAACAGCCAGGGATTTTCCGATATGACCGAGCAGCTTCGCCGCGTGACCCGCGCTCTGTTGTCCGTTTCCGACAAGACCGGACTGATCGATTTCGCCAAGGCGCTGGCCGACCATGGCGTCGAGCTGGTCTCGACCGGCGGCACCGCCAAGGCGATCGCGGCGGCGGGGCTGAAGGTCAAGGACGTCTCCGAGCTCACTGGCTTCCCGGAGATGATGGATGGCCGGGTCAAGACGCTGCACCCGAAGGTGCATGGCGGCCTGCTCGCGATCCGCGACAACAAGGAACACGCCGCGGCGATGGCCTCGCACGGCATCGCGCCGATCGATCTTCTGGTCGTCAACCTCTATCCGTTCGAGGCCACCGTCGACAAAGGCGCCGGCTTCGAAGAGTGCATCGAGAATATCGACATCGGCGGTCCCGCGATGATCCGCGCCGCGGCCAAGAACCATGACGACGTCGCCGTGGTGGTCGAGGCGAACGATTATCAGGCTGTGCTCGACGAGCTCGCCGCGCACAAGGGCGCGACCTCGCTTCAGTTGCGCCGGCGGCTCGCCGCCAAGGCCTATGCGCGCACGGCGGCCTATGACGCCGCGATCTCGAACTGGTTTGCCGTGCAGCTCGATACCAAGGCGCCGGATTTCCGCGCCTTCGGCGGCAAGCTGATCCAGTCGCTGCGCTATGGCGAGAACCCGCACCAGACCGCGGCGTTCTATGCCACGCCGGAGAAGCGGCCGGGCGTTGCGACGGCACGCCAGCTGCAGGGCAAGGAACTGTCCTACAACAACATCAACGACACCGACGCGGCCTATGAATGCGTCGGCGAGTTCGATCCGCAGCGCACCGCGGCGTGTGTGATCGTCAAGCACGCCAATCCGTGCGGCGTTGCCGAGGGACCCGATCTCGCCACCGCCTATGCCCGCGCGCTGGCCTGCGACTCCACCTCGGCCTATGGCGGCATCATCGCGGTCAATCGCCCGCTCGATGCGGACGCCGCGCGCGCCATCATCGGCATCTTCACCGAGGTGATCATCGCGCCCGACGCGACCGAGGAGGCGATCTCGATCATCGCCGGCCGGCGCAATCTGCGCCTGCTGCTCGCCGGCGGCCTGCCGAACGCGCGCGCGGTCGGCCTCACCGCCAAGACCGTCGCCGGCGGCCTCTTGGTGCAGAGCCGCGACAATGCCGTGGTCGAGGACATGAACCTGAAGGTCGCGACCAAGCGCGCGCCGACCGACGCCGAGCTGCGCGATCTCAAATTCGCCTTCCGCGTCGCCAAGCACGTCAAGTCGAACACCATCATCTACGCCAAGGACCTCGCCACCGTCGGCATCGGCGCCGGCCAGATGAGCCGAGTCGATTCCGCGCGCATCGCCGCGCGCAAGGCGCTGGATGCGGCCGCCGAGCTGAAGCTCGCCGAGCCCCTGACCAAGGGTTCGGTGGTCGCCTCCGACGCCTTCTTCCCGTTCGCCGACGGCATGCTGGCCTGCATCGAGGCCGGCGCCACCGCGGTGATCCAGCCCGGCGGCTCGATGCGCGACGACGAGGTGATCAAGGCCGCCGACGAGCACGGCATCGCCATGGTGTTCACCGGCGTGCGGCATTTCCGGCATTGAGTACGACCTGTAGCCCGGATGGAGCGTAGCGAAATCCGGGGCGGTTTCTCCGCGGACCAAAGACCCCGGATTGCGCTCCGCTCCATCCGGGCTACGAGTTTGGCCGGGACGACAGGTGCGATTTACTTCCGGCACTAGAGCAACCTGTCGTCCCTGCGAAAGCACTAGGGCATTTACACATCTCTTCGAGGCTAGAAAACCGACTCATCATCAAGGGGTTAGCTACTAGGCGAGAGCCGAAATCGGCGGGCGCAACCCTAGTGCAGATGAGTAAGTTCTCTGCGGTTTTCGGCCAACTCTTTGAGAAGACTCCGGAAAGACTGCGGAGGATATGTATATACGCTAGTGCGAAAGCAGGGACCCATAACCACAGGCGTGTATTGTTGGAACGAGTTGGGGCTCCAGCGCCGCACAACATGAGCAGCGGTGGTTATGGGTCCCGGCTCGCGCTTCGCTTGGCCGGGACGACGGCGGTTGTTATTCCCGCACCTTCGCCAGCAGCGCCAGTCCCGCCACGAAGAACGCCACCAGCACCGCCATGCCGGCCTTCTGGCTCGCGGTCGCCGCGGTGATCGCGCCGATCAGGAGCGGGCCGATGAACGACGTCACCTTGCCGGTGAGCGCGAACAAGCCAAAATACTGCGCGATGCGGTCCTTCGGCGCGAGGCGGATCAGGAGCGAGCGCGAGGCGGCCTGCAGCGGCGCACCGGTGGCGCCGATCAGGCAGCCCAGCACGATGTAGGCGCGCTCGGCGGCGCCCGCGAACAACGGACCGCCAGGCACCGGCGGCGCGACCTGGATGAACAGGATGGAATCCTTGTTTACGGTGAGGATCACGACGATCGCAAACAGCAGGATCACGAGGCTGCCGGTGATCACGCGCTTCGGTCCGAATGCATCATCGAGCTTGCCGCCGATCCAGCCGCCGAACGTGCCGGCCACCGCGAGGATGATGCCGAAGGTGCCGATCCGGATCGTGTCCCAGCCGAACGTGCCGGCGGCATAGATGCCGCCGAACGCAAACAGCGAGACCAGCCCGTCGGTGTAGATCATGTTCGCCAGCAGGAAGCGCGCCAGTGACTTCTGCTTCGGCAGGCTCGACAACGATTCCTTGAGCTCGCGCAGGCCTTCGCCGAGCGCCGCGCGCATCGGGCGCTTCGCCGGATAGTCCGGCGTGAACAGGAACATCGGCGTCACGAAGATGATGAACCAGAGCCCGGTCAGCGGACCGGTGATGCGGTCGCCTTCATGCATGGCGGGATCGAGACCGAACAGCGGCGTGAAGCCGAACAGCGTGCGGCCGGTCTCGGCATTGGCAGCGAGGAAGCCGAGCACGAGAACAAGACTCAGGATGCCCCCGACATACCCGGTGGCCCAGCCGGTGCCTGACAGCCGCCCGATCCTGTCGGGCGGCACCAGGGTCGGCATCATCGCATTGTTGAACACGGTCGCGAACTCGACGCCGACGCTCGCAATCGCATAGGCGAGCAGCAGCGCCGGGATGATGCCGGGATTGCCGGGCTTGCCGATCCACATTGCGCTGGCGCCGATCACGAGCAGCGCGCCGAAGCCCGCGATCCACGGCTTGCGCCGACCGCTGGCATCGGCGATTGCACCTAGCACCGGCGACAGCAGCGCGATCGCAAGCCCCGCGGCCGCAGTGGCAAAACCCCACAGCGCCTGGCCGCTCGCGGCATCAGGCGCGACGAAGCTCGCGAAATAAGGCGCGAACACGAAGGTCGTGATCAGCGTGAAATAAGGCTGCGCGGCCCAATCGAAGAAGATCCAGCTGATGACGGCGGCGCGGCCAGGATAGACCTTGGTGGTGGCCTTCGCGTCACCGGCGTCCGTCTGCATTGTTGCCGTCATCGCGAAAGATATTCCCCAACTCGAACCAAAGGCAGGCTTTTGCCGCTCCGATCCGCTCCCATATAGCATGGGCCGGTTTGACCGATACGGCGATGAACAGGGCAGGACATTTCGATGGCGCTGACGGCAACGATGTCGCGACGGCTGTTTGCCGCTCTCCTGGTGATCGGTATCGCGACGCCGGCCCTCGGCCAGGTCCAACGCCGCTTCTATGAACCTTCAGCCGCGGACACGATTCGCAGCATTCGCGCCGAAAACGGCATGGTGGTGGCGCAGGAGAGGCTGGCCGCGCAAATTGGCGCCGACATCCTGCGACAGGGCGGCAATGCGGTCGACGCCGCGGTCGCCACCGGCTTTGCGATGGCAGTGACCTATCCGCGCGCCGGCAATATCGGCGGCGGCGGTTTCATGGTGATCCATCTTGCCGGACGTAATGAGGATGTCGCGATCGACTATCGCGAGACTGCGCCGCAGGCCGCTACCCGCGACATGTTCCTGAACGCCGACGGCAAGCCCGATCCCGACAAGTCGCGCAACTCCGCGCTCGCGATCGGCGTGCCCGGCACGGTCGCGGGCCTTGCGCTGGCGCTCGAGAAATACGGCTCCGGCAAATTCACGCTGGCGCAGATCCTCAAGCCCGCGATCGATCTCGCGCGTGACGGCTTCATCGTCACCGACGACACATCGGACACGCTGAACGACATGTATCGCCGCATGTCGCGCTGGCCGAATTCGGCCAAAACATTCTCGCACGCCGACGGCACGCCGCTGCGCGAGGGCGACCGGCTGATCCAGGGCGACCTCGCCGGCGTATTGACTGATATTGCCGAACAGGGCCCGCGCGGCTTCTACCAAGGCGCCGTCGCCGAGAAGCTCGTCAACGGCATCAAGAATGCCGGCGGCATCTTCACGCTCGAGGATCTGAAATCCTACCAGCCGGTGATCCGCACGCCGATCCGCGGCAGCTATCGCGGCTACGACATCGTCTCGATGCCGCAACCGTCCTCCGGCGGCGTCGTGCTGCTGGAGATCCTCAACATCCTCGAAGGCTTTCCGATGTCCGACATGAAGCAGGGCTCGGCCGCCTCGCTGCATGTGATGATCGAGGCGATGAAGCGGGCTTATGCCGATCGCGCGCGCTATCTCGGCGATCCCGCCTTCGTCGACGCGCCGACGCAATTGCTGATCAACAAGGACTATGCCGCCAAACAGCGCGCGACCATCGATCTTCCCCGCGCCACGCCCTGGACCGATGTGCGCAACGCCAAGCAACCGCACGAGGGCGACAACACCACGCATTATTCGGTCGTCGATGCCGGCGGCAACGCGGTCAGCAACACCTATACGCTGAACTTCCCCTACGGCGTCGGCCTCGTCGCCGATGGCACCGGCGTGCTGCTCAACAACGAGCTCGACGATTTCACCGCCGCGCCCGGCGCCTCCAACGCTTTCGGCCTGGTCGGCTTCGAGGCCAATCTGCCGGGACCCGGCAAGCGACCGCTGTCGTCGATGTCGCCGACCATCGTGCTGAAGGACGGCAAGCCGGTGCTGGTGACGGGCTCGCCCGGCGGCAGCCGCATCATCTCCGCGGTCACGCAGATCATCGTCGACGTGATCGACTACAAGATGGACATCGCGGCCGCGGTCGCCGCGCCCCGCATGCACCACCAATGGCTGCCCGACGAGGTCCGGATCGAGCGCGGTTTTCCCGACGCGGTGCTGACCGAGCTGAAGGCCAAGGGCCACAAGCTGGTCGAGCCGCTCGGCTACTCCTCCGCGAACTCGATCCTCGTCACGACCAACGGTCTGCTCGGCGCGCCGGATCCGCGCACGCGCGGCTCGGAGGCCGCGGGGTACTAGAGCTTGATCCGGAAAAGTGCGTAGCGGTTTTCCTAAAAGATCATGCTCAAACTAAAGACCTAGAAGTGGCAAACGCGGCTTTGCCCAGCCTGCGACATCGCGATAGATTGGCGGTCCGCGCACCTCCGGCCGCGGATCGCAAACAGCCGGTGAAAGATTTCTCCGGGGAACGCGCATGAGCACGGCCGAATCCAAGTCGATGGAAGTCGCAGAGATCGAGGACACCAGCCTCCTCGCCTTCTATCGCGACATGAACCTGCAGGAGCGGCGCACGTTCTGGGCCTGCGCGTCGGGCTGGACGCTCGACGGCATGGATTTCATGATCTATCCGCTCGTGATCGGCACCATCATCACGCTGTGGAAGGTCGACCCCGGCACGGCAGGCCTCGCGGGCACGGTGACGCTGCTGGCCTCGGCCGTCGGCGGCTGGCTCGGCGGCTATCTGTCCGACCGGATCGGGCGGGTGAAGACGCTGCAGCTCACCATCATCTGGTTCTCGTTCTTCTCGCTGGTCTGCGCATTGGTGCAGAATTTCGATCAGCTCCTGATCGCCCGCGCGCTGCTCGGGCTCGGCTTCGGCGGCGAATGGGCGGCCGGCGCCGTGCTGATCGGCGAAGCGATCCGCCCGCAATACCGCGGACGCGCGGTCGGCTCGGTGCAGTCGGGCTGGGCGGTCGGCTGGGGCCTTGCGGTGCTGGCGCAGGCGATCCTGTTCTCGGTGCTGCCGGCGGAGAACGCCTGGCGCTGGATGTTCGTGATCGGCGCGCTGCCGGCGCTGCTCGTGTTCTATCTGCGCCGCTACGTCACCGAGCCGGAAATCTCCGCCGCGACCATGGCGCAGGCGCAGGCCTCGGGCAGCGGCCCTGCCGCGTTGTGGGAGATCTTCCACGGACCGATCCTGAAGACCACGCTGCTGGCCTCCCTGGTCGGCACCGGCATGCAGGGCGGCTATTACGCCATCACCTTCTGGGTACCGCGCTTCCTCACCACCGAGCGCAAGCTCTCGGTGGTCGGCTCGACCGGTTATCTCGCGACGCTGATCATCGGCTCCTTCATCGGTTATCTCGTTGGCGCCTGGCTCGCCGACCGGATCGGCCGGCGCAATCTGTTCCTGATCTTCTCGATCGGCGCGATCGCAGTGGTGCTGCTCTACACCCAGCTGCCGCTGTCCAACGAGGTGCTGTGGGTGCTGGGCTTCCCGCTCGGCTTCTTTGCCTCGGGCTATTTCTCCGGCATGGGCGCATTCCTGACCGAACTGTATCCGACCCGGCTGCGTGGCTCCGGCCAGGGCTTCTGCTACAATTTCGGCCGCGGCATCGGCGCGCTGTTCCCGTTCCTGGTCGGCGCGCTGTCGACCACGACCACGCTCGCCAACGCGATCGCGATCTTCGCGGTGGCGGCCTACGGCGTGTTCTTCATTGCCGCCTACGCGCTGCCGGAAACCCGCGGGCGTGTGCTGCATGCGGATGGCTGAGATTGAGTAACGATCGTCGGACTTGCGCCGCTTCGCCTCTCCCCTTGTGGGAGAGGTGCGCGCCGTTCGCAAGCCAGTTTTATAGTATGAAATCAATTACTTGTGTCAAATTTCCAAATGCGGTGTCCCTAGAGTGTCTCGAACAGCTTCGGCGGTTCCGTCTGTGTCAGCATGGCTGCCAACTACCGAAGCCTCGGAGTAAGGCCCCACGCCCGGGATGCAATCTGGGCGTTGCGGCAGGCTGTGAATAGCCGGGAGAGAAGCCACCATCCCGCGATTTACCACCCTGCATTGTGTCACCGTGAGTACTCCCGATTCGCAAGAAAGGAGTGCGCCACATGGCACTGAGTGAAGGAGAGATCGCTACTGTAAAAGGAATGCTGCTTCGTGGAGATCGACAGCACGACATCGCCGCCTATTTCGGCGTGAACGGTGGCCGCATTGCCGAAATCAGCACCAGCCAGACAGGAAGTAGCGTCGCACCGGCAGCGACAGACGATTTGCCACCCGCTGGTCCGTACATGGCTGGCCGTTCAGCTCTCCGCGCACGCGATACGTTGATCGCCTTGCGCGATCTCATCCAGGACGCAATCAACGATATTGATCTCTACGAAAAGCCGAAAGAGTGAAACCCTTTGCTGATGTTTGCGCGATGGCGGCCGATCTGACGTAGGTACCAAAAACCTGCGGTGAAGGATGCTCGTGGCCTTCCGCGTGTAGACCATTCCGTTGGCTAGAAAATTTGGGGTTCTGCGCGGTGCTGACCGACATTTTTGCCGAGCGTTACAAGCTGACGCCTTTGTGGACCAAGTTCACCGAGACTGAGCGACGGCTTTTGGTTCAGACGTACCGATTGTTCTCCGAGCAAGCCTGCCCATTTAGCGAAGACAATAAGACGTTGTGGTTCGACCTTCAGAGCAGACTATCAATGGAGTTAGGGCAAGCCTCGCTTTCGCCACTGACCTACAACTTCATGGGAACGTGGAACGGCCAACCACACCACTATCATGGATCATGGGAGATGAACCACGTTTGCGAAACGTGGTTCTTGAGCGACTTTGGGGGGAATGTCTCCGCCGACAGATTTGTGAAAGAACGCGTGAGCTTTATTGAGCTTGCTTTTCGACTCGTGGAAGAGCGTATTGCCACCAACAATGCCAATCTACCCGCAGCGATAAAGCAAGCGGAAGACTTCTTTGGCACCAGAGCCACTCGCAGTGGAAAGCCTCGCTTCCCCGGAAATTATGCCGACAGTATTCGAGTGAAGAACGAGAAAACGAATAAAGACTTCCATCAAGCCGTGATGGAATTGAATGCTCGGTTGCGGCAAGCCGAATGCAATCTCCACTACCACAACGGCTTCGTTCAACGTGCAGGCGATGATCGGATGCAAGCGGAGATTGATACGCCATTCTGGGAACTTGTATCTGCCTCCAAATGGAAGAACGTCGATACCGATATCAAGGAGGCTATTGATCTGCGCGACACCGACGGGCGCGACCCGGCCTTCTATGCTGCCCGATCCTTGGAAAGCACTATCAAGATTATCTCGAGCGAAAAACAGCTGACCACTGGCAGGGAGAAAGGTGCTCACCACTACATCGACAACCTGATGAGCGCAAAACTCATTGAGGTCTGGGAGATGGAGGCGCTGAAGCATTTCTTTACGAAGGTCCGCAATCCGTTTGGACACGGTCCCGGGTCCGCACCCATGCCGAGGCTAACCGATCACCAGACCAATTGGGCAATCGAGAACTCCATGATCTGGATCAAGAGTCTTATTCGTAGGGTGTAACGGCTGATCGGGCACGCCGCGAGAATGGTGATTTAGGCGATTGCTCGGGGCTTAGAACTTCGGGATGTACGGGAAAATGAGCGCTGATGACATGGCTATGAAGCCTTCCTTTGTCGAGAAGTTCATCGGCTTCGTGGACATTCTAGGCTTCAAAAATATGGTGCTGGAAGCGGAGAAAGGTCACGGCCTTCCGCTCGAAGTAATCCTGAGTGCCACCAACGACCTTGGATCAGATGAAATTCGAGACCGATATCGACGGCGCGGACCCTCGATCTGTCCACAGTCCGCCAAGATTGCGCCAGACGTAGATTTTCAGATCACGCAGCTATCGGACAGCGTTCTCGTCTCTACAGAGATTTCACCGGCCGGCGTAATAAGTCTGGTCGAACATTGCTGGCAGGCATGCTTCTCGTTACTCGCGAAAGGCATCCTGTGCCGTGGATCAATCGGACGTGGCCCCATTTTTCACAGCGGCAACCAGTTTGTTGGGTCGGGTTACCAAACCGCCATTGAACGCGAGAAAGGTGTGTCGATCTTCAAGATCGATACGAAGGAAGCGTCCACGCCATTTATTGAAGTCGATGGCGCGGTGGTGCGTTATGTTGCCGAGCACGGTGACGCTTGTGTCAAGAAGATGTTTGAGAGAATGGTGGCGTCCGACGGGAACTTGACAGCGATCTTCCCATTCAAGCGGTTAAACCAGAGATTTCTGATCAACGATCAATTCGATGCGGACAAGCAGATCGGCTCCTTGAACAACATTCGAAGCTGGATCAGGGAATTGAAAACAAAGATCGCGCCGCTGATCGATCAAAACAATCCATCGGCAGTTGCAAAAGGCGCACACTATTTTCGAATGCTCGATGCTCAACTTATCGAGTGCGACAAAACCGAAGAGCGCATTGAAGCGTGGAGGCGAGCGCTGGCGCGAGGCACGAAACTTACCGATCCTCGCGTTGGCATACCCGGAAAGGTGCCTCGCCGACCCCCGTCCGCCTGATAGCGTGCGTGTACGCGAGTGTAGGAGAACCGTCCACACACCAATCCACAAACCGTGCCGGACGCCCAAGTCCGCCAGGAGTCATTCTTAGCTTCTATGATTGGTGAGACCAATGAATAACGACAAACTTGTCAAATCAATACGCCATCACTATGCGATCAGCGCGGTCGGGCCGTCGGTCGCTCGCAACATGATACGAAAGGGCGACATCGAGCGCATCAGGACCTTCCTTGACCGGCTCAGCCTCGGACGCTTCAGTAACCCGGCGACTTTCCATCGGGTTCTTAATCGCGCGACCGCCTCACTTGCAAGGCTCCTTCCGCAAGATCGTTGGGGCGCTGCACGCAAGTTTCTAAACATCTATCTCCGAAACGTAACCTACAACTATTACCTCAGGCGCGCTTATGGCCTCCATCGCATCGAGCGCCTTCTCGAAATACCGATGGATAGCTTTGCCGCCAAACAACTTCGAAAGCGCCGTGAAGGTCGCGAGCTACCGCGGTGGAAAGGCGTCATTCATCTTACGCGCGAAGACAGCGCACGCTATCAAGAAGTCGCGGCGCGCGTTGCTGAGCGAGAGCTGATCCACCGCATACATCTCGACGTGTTGTTTTGGCGTGCTTCCGAGAAGGCTTGACACGGTCGGGATATGCGAAAGCTCTAGGGCTGGTGCTTCAGATGACTATTTTACAAGAACGCGGTCGCTTTTGGTGGCACGAGCAAGCCGTGCCCGCTGGCCAATTTGCCCCCGAAGCCTCCGTGACTGGGCTCATCACAATCGACCCCAACGGACGAACGGACCTCGAACTCGATGGTCAACTGCCTGGACAGGGAAGCCCGTTTGACAAAGTGTTCATCGGTCATGGCACATCAGTTCCCGGCAAATATATTCAAGGAGTGCTTACATCGACCGGGCAGCATGTATTGCTAGCCGATATCATACACAACGGCGGTGGATTTCATTCGCACGGACCGTGGAGGCAAAATTTCATCGCGTTTGATGCTCTTGTTGGATCAGAAGCATTCGCAACTGCCCTGTCACCGGTCATTCATTCGCTGAAGATCGATCTTGAGATACTTGCTGGTTGGCTGGAACTTGGCTCGATATCATTTGAGCGCGACGGGCAGAATGTTTTCGCGCGCTACGAACGGCCGAAGAGCGCGACTTACGAACTTGGAGACGAAACGCTAAGCGTAGTCTTTGACCTGGTCGGCCCTTTTGGGCCCTTCGAACACTTCAAGCGCCACGAACTCTCGCTGCGCGAGCGTGCATCACTCAAATTCAAATCGCTGCTGCCAAAGCAACTCGAAGAGCAGCAAGAAATCTACTGCCGTATTGGCGACCTCTTCATCCTCCTTACGGGATCGGAGCTAATCCTTGATTGGCCGAAGGTATCGCTCGATGGGTTGAGCAATGAATATTCATGGTATTTTTGGCGCGAGAACCATGCCACTAAGCCCATCAAGCGAGACGAATGCTGGACGAGGTTTCCTGAACTTCAGCAGGATTTCGGTTCGATCTGGCGCAAGTGGACCGCCCTTCAAGAGGAAGTTGGCGCTGGTGCGTATCTATATCTAGGTACACGGCGCGGCAAGAAGCTGTACTCCGAACATCAGTTCGTCAATTTGATATGGGGTATCGAGGCGTTTCACCGAAAGCGCAATGCTGACGTTCCTTCGGAAGCTCTAGCGAAAAAGATCGCCAGGATACTCGCAAGGATCGACGACCCTGCGGACAACAAGTGGCTCCGTCGCAGGCTACGCTATGCGCATGAGCCCTCTCTTGGCGACCGGATCGCGAGCATCATTGGTAACTTGCCAATAGGATTTGACACGGCCTCAGTTAAGCGTTTCGCGAACGAATGTGCCGACAAGCGAAATGCCGTCTCACACTTCGGAGCCAACAAAGATGATGGCTCATACAGCGACTTCGTAGGTAGACTGCAACAGCTCAGCGAGGCTCTGGCGACGCTGTATCACTATCTGCTCTTGTATGAGATCGGCGTGAGCGCGCAGGTACTGAACGGGACACTGTTCGAGGGGCGTCGCTCGCACGCTATCAAGAGAAATTTCCACGAAGTTGGGCTGACAAGAGACGCCAACATCTAGGAGCAGAGCGCCACCAAATTAGGAAGCACATTCCTTCCTGGTCGGACCCGGATGCTGTAAGGCCGATTAAAACAAGCTCGCGATTGCCCAGAGCGGCTTCGGCGTATTGATCGATGGCAACCTGGATCGCCTGAACGTGGTGATAGCACCAACCTTCGCGGGTTGAGAGCTGGCGAACTTCGTTTAGCGCTCTGACAAACGGCGGCGGATTTTCCCAATCATCGAACCACTGCGGACGCTCGCTCACCATGACCGACCTCCCAGAACTTTGCCCTTCGGCTTCGGCAGCGCAGCCTTCATCCGGTCTCGGTCAGCACAGAGGGCGTCGATCTTGTCGAGCATCCGTTGCAACAGCGCTTCAGCCGAGCCGGTCGGGATGCCGGCTCTCTGGAGCTGAAGGATTTCCTTGCGCTGGCGGCTGACTTGCACGCGCATGCGCTCGATCTCCGAACGGACGAATTCGAGTGTGGGCATATTTTGCTTCTGGAACTGACGATGAGCCTCTATAAGAACAAAACAAGAACGATGAGTCAAGACAGCAAAATGGAGAGGTCCTGCCGAGTGGGCGCGCGCATGTCCGCTTCCGAAGGCAAAGCCGTCGCGTGATCCCGCGCCACGGTCGTCGCCTTGTGACCCGAAGCTGACCAAATCGTGCGCTCAGCATTGGGACGGCGCCTTTAGAGCGCGTGGACTGCCGTTGCTACGCCTATGTTCTTGTCCGGTTGATTGCACACAAAACTGACCGGCGTTCGCAATAAAGGATTAGTAGCAAATACTCGCAGAGCGTGCATCATTGCCTCGTCTGTGCTAAGGCTCAGACGCTGCGGGGACAATTTCGATTTCGACCGCGCGCCTCGCAAGTGAGCGAACAATGTTGTTGTTCTTGGCAATTATCCTGATCGCGCTCGCAGTGGGTCTCCATCACAACGTTGTCGGTGAAATTCGTCCTCGTCTGCCTGGATCATTGCAAGACAGTCTTTATGCTTCAGCAGCGCTCTACGATTTGGTCTGGAAGCCATCGGTCCCAAGGCGCACAGTAAGGAAATTTGCTGCATCATTGTTGTGCGGTTCAGCTGGACTCGCCTGCATTGCACTTTTCATTTTCATGCAAGGATCATTTGTCGGAGCTGCTCTGTTTGCCGCGATCTGCATTTTGAGCATCAGCTACACGACTTTCAGTCTTTACAAACATCGTTCGCGATTACTAGGCGTCTCGGACGTATAGGATCATCGGTTAGCCGAGCATATCTGTATTTCCGGAAATGGGAGGGCTAACGTACACGATCCCCAACACGAGACGGCGTCCGCTTGTGGGCCCAAAGCGTACGTTCGCTTGTGCATCTTCGATGTCCGCCTTTGAGGACAACCCCGGACCAACCCGCGCTTGCTTTGACAGAAGGTCCTGCTCAGCCGCGCTCGTTGCCAGAAGCTCGCTGTCCGCCGATTGACATAGGCGTCACAGCGTTGGCAGTAACCGGCCCCTCGTACCGCGCGGCAAGAGCAAGCAGCCGCCGCTTAATAAACGGATCATCTGCGCGTTCAGCAAGATCGCGGATCAAAATGGCCCGCTGCTTATTAAATTCATTGTCCAACATGGATCACCAGTAAAGCTGCATTATACTGGCGCGTCATTGTCTCATGTTAGTTTTGAGTTTGAGTATGGTTAAGCGTATTAAAGCGGTCGAAATGCCCGGCTTTATCAAGCCGCAACTCGCCATGCTCCGGAGCAAAGCGCCCAAGACCGGCTACCTCCACGAGATTAAATACGATGGCTATCGGGTTCAGCTTCACCTGAGCCAAGGGAGAGCCAAAGCATACACGCGCAACGGGCTCGATTGGACCAAGCGGTTTGCAGTCATCGCCAGGGCTTTCGACATTCCCGGCCAGGCTATCATCGACGGCGAAGTCGTCGTCTTACATGAAGGCCGAACCAACTTCAGCGAACTGCAAGCCGACCTTGCAAGAGGGAGACAGGATCGGTTGCTGTACTACGCCTTCGATCTTCTGTGGCTGGATGGACAAGACCTGCGGAGGCTACCGCAGATCGAACGCAAATCAATATTGCGCGGCTTATTCGACGCGTACGCGCTCCAACCTCCGCTGTTGTACAGCGAGCATCTTGAAGGCGACGGACACGAGTTGTTCGAGCACGCGGCCAAGCTGAAGTACGAAGGCATTGTATCGAAGAAATCCGACGCGCCTTACCGCTCGGATCGCAATGACGGCTGGCTGAAGGTAAAAGCCGTTCAACGCGAGAAATTCCCGGTGATCGGCTTCGTAAAGGACCCGACAGGTGTGGCCGCGCTGTATCTCGGCAAGCAGGAAGGTCGCGAGCTGGTCTACATGGGCAAAGTCGGCACCGGCTGGTCCCGCACGATCTCCAGCCAAATCCGTAAGCAGCTCGACACGGTTGTCAGTCCGAAGTCCAAGCTGACCAAGCCGATCAGGAAGCCGAAGGCAACATGGGTTGAGCCGAAGTTCTACGCGGACGTTGAGTACCGGGACATCACGTCGGAAGGGCTTCTGCGGGCTAGTTCGTTCAAAGGTCTGTCAAGGCGCCAGTAGGAACTAGCATCATAGCGGCGACGTTACTGCCATGACGGTCGCATTTGAACCCTGATCATTTCGGTCGCATCTATTTTAAGGACGAGGCTATGCCGGACAATCTAACCAATCGCGTGCAGCCTGACCGCTCGAAGATCAACATGCACGAGCCGTACGAGGTGAAGCATTGGACCCAAGCACTTGGTGTTTCGAAGGATGAGCTTCATAAGGCCGTCGATAAAGTCGGCAACTCCGCTGCGGCGGTCCGCAAGGAATTGGGCCTTCCTGACAAAGCTCAAGAATGACAAAACCCAACTGTCCAATCTGCTTCGGCCTTGGCTGGGTCTGCGAGAACCATCCGCACTTGCCTTGGACGGCAGAGGCAGGTGGCTGTCAGTGCGGCGCGGGCATGCCTTGCGAATGCAATCGCGCGGATGGGATTGATGAGCCTGATGTGAGCAAGGTCATTGACCGGCCGGAATAAATGCCGCTCGGCAAAACTCGTTTAATGATTTGAAGCTATCGACGAGCTAGGAACGCACCAAGCAAGAACGCGACAGCAAGCGATTGAAGTGGAGCTGCCCGGGTCGCTTCAGTCAAATAATGCAGCCACCGATCATGCTGCGGCAAATGTTGCAACGCGTCGTCTTCGGCCATCCGCCGGATTGCTTCTGACGCCCGGTCTATTCGCTGCTCGGGTGTAGCGGTAGGCGTACCAGAGCTTTCGTCGGTCATCTGGTAAGTCTCCTTGCGTAGGTCACACACCAAACGGGCTTCTTGCTTGAGCGCTAACGCCCGGTAAATACCGACTGTTCCTAGAGTTGCACGGCCAGCTCGGGCCGATAGCTGATCGGCAGCCTCGCAGGCATCGTCGTCAGGGCCGTTGGCGGGGCGGCTCGTCCGTCGTACAATCGAGCGTCCTTGGGATCGCGGGCCATGGTGCAGGAGAAGCCAGGTCGGATGGAGCGCAGGCTATCGGCGATATTGGCCGCCGACGTAGCTGGCTATTCGCGCCTCATGCACAGCGACGAAGAGGCGACGCATGAAAAATTGGCGAGTCTTCTTGCCGACGGCGTCGCGCCTGCGATCTCAGAGCACGGTGGCCGTATCGTGAAGAACACCGGAGACGGGTTCTTGGCAGAGTTTCCAAGCGCCGTTGAAGCGGTGCGAGCTGCATTGCTGTTTCAATCCCGTATCCACGAACTTACAGCGGGGGATGCGGAAGATAGGCGGATTGCCTTCCGCGTGGGCATTAACATCGGCGACGTAATCGTCGAGCCTCACGACATCTTCGGCGACGGCGTCAACATTGCTGCGCGTCTTGAAAGCATCTCAGAGCCGGGCGGCATTTGCATCTCGTCTTCCGCCTATGATCAGGTCCAAGGAAAAGTCCGCGTTGAATTCATCGACCTCGGTGAGCAAAACCTCAAAAACATTGCCCGACCGGTCCGAGCGTACGCAGCCGTTCTGGATGCGCACAGTCCGAAGGCGCCGCGTGACGCGATCAGATCGCGTGTTTTATCGCCACCGCGCCTTTCAATCATTGTACTGCCTTTCGCCAATCTTAGCGGCGATCCGGAGCAGGACTATTTCGCGGACGGCGTAACCGAGAACCTAACCACCGATCTATCGCGCATTGGCGGATCGTTCGTTATCGGCCGACACACAGCATTCACCTACAAGAATAAAGCACTCGACCTCAGGAAGATTGGCCGCGAGTTGAAAGTCCGGTACGTCCTCGAAGGCTCCGTGCAACGTAGCGGTAGCCGCGTTCGCGTAAACGTAAAGCTAGTTGACGCTGAAACGAGCAATCATCTGTGGGCTGACCGCTTCGACAAGTCTGTAGCCGATTTGTTCGACATGCAGGACGAGATCGTATCAAGGCTCGCGAACGCAATAAGCGCACAACTCGTTGTGGCGGAGGCACGGCGGGCGGAGCGCTCGCCGCATCCGGATGCAACGGATCTAATCTTTCAGGGCCGCGCTTGCTTTTACAAGGGGCCGACGCCCAAGCGTATGGCACAGGCGCGCGACCTTTTCGAGCGTGCGCTAGCGATTAACCAGCGAAGTGTGGGAGCACTGCTTGGCTTGGCAAGCGTTGATCTAGCTGCTGGAGCCGCCCTACTAACTGACGACAGAGCCACGCGCCTACTGGCAGCCGAAGCATCTGCAATTAAGGCGCTTGCACTGGCGCCCGAATATGCGGAATCGCATTTAGCATTAGGTTTGGCTTATGTTCTCACAAATCGCGCACTCCCTGGCATTGCCGAATGTCAGCAAGCGCTGTTGCTCAACCGTAATCTGGCTGATGCTCATACGGCTATAGGTCTGGGCAAGCTGTTTTCCGGGCAAGCTGGCGACACAGAAGGCCATATACTGGAAGCGCTTCGGCTGTCGCCGCGTGACCTGAGCGTGTATTGGTGGACCTATTGCGTAGGTAGAGCCAAAGTTCAACTCAGCGCAGATGCTGAAGCCGCAATCTGGCTTCGACGAAGCATCGAAAGCAATCGGAACTTTTCCCTCGCCCATTTTGTGTTGGCCGCCGCTTTCGCGTTGATGGACGTTAAAGCTGAGGCGCTGAACGCCGCAAAGGCCGGCCTTGCAATCGATCCGAGCTTTACCATCCGGCGCATGCTCGCGGGCTCATCGAGCGATGATCCCGCATACATCGCGGGGCGGGAACGATTACTCAAAGGTATGCGGCTGGCCGGTGTTCCTGAGGGCTAATGAGATATAAAAGGCCCCGCACTTTACGCACGGGGCCTTTCGAGACCATCAGGCGCAGGTACGTCCGCCACGCCTTTCGATCAAGCCTATCGCTGACTAAACCACCCGATCATAAGCCGGCCGGGACAGCGACAGGGCACTAGTGCGTTCACATTCTGCGCGAAACCGGCTCGCCGCCAACTCGCGCTCACGCCACTCAGCCCGACGGCGACGCTCAACCGCCAGCGCCTTCTGTGCCTCCATATCGCGAATGATCTGGTCGATCTCTGCGCCATCCAACGTTCGCTTGATGCGCAGAATAACGGACAACGACATCAAGACATAGCCGTAAGGCATCAGCAAATCCCGCGCCGCCAAATCGCAATGCGCGATGAAGGCATCAATCGCCTCTTCGCTGGAGCAAATCAACATAGCCAACTCGCGCGCCTGGCGGAGATCATCCGTAGGCACGACAGGCTCTTCATCGAGCAGCATGCGTTCCGCCGCACGACCGGCCATGAACTCGATGCACTTCGAGTAAACATTGCCGAACACATCTGCAACCGGACGACGATCCTCGCCCGCTTGCGGCATGACCGAACAGAGCGCATCCCGAACGTGAGACGCATCGCCGCCGCCCTGCGCGAACGCCTCTTCGTGTCCGACGCCCCAGCACAAGCCTTCGAAGCCGCGAACCGGGTCCGGGTTAACGGTCACACCGCCGACCGCGTGGCCCAGCACACGCGCGCAGACCGCGTGTCCCGCTTCGTGAATGGCGATCCGAACATCTTCGTCGAATGTACGACCAAACGACGCGAGCAAACGGTCGTAATCATCCAGTTCAGCGTCGGGACCGCTGCCGTGGCCAGGTTCAAGCCCAGCCTCGACAGCGGCCGCCACCTTGCCGAGAAAAGCTTCTGATCCTTTCTCAGCCGGCACTTCGTCAGACATAACCAAGAACCTTCTTGTGTCGCGCCAGCATGCGCGCGCGAATGACCGCAACAGCGCTGTTGCCAATCGGCGGCATTGCGCGGGCGATCATCGCGGCGACAGCGGGCGGGATGCGGCTGTCGTTTTCGGGATCGACGACCCAGCCGTCGATCCGCGTGACAATCTCATGAGGCTTCCAGCCAGGCGGTGCGGGCTTCATGTGCGCGGCACCGCAATCTCAACGGTGTACGCTTCAGCGCTACGGTCGATGACGGTGAAGTTAGCTTCGCGCAGCACCGGATCGGGTTCGATCTGCGGCACCGTCTTGTTGGCAGCATCAAGGTCAACGACATCAGGCGCATTAGGGCTGAAATCGCCACCACGCACGCCACGAAGCTGAGCGCGGCGCGGATCGGTCACGGGCGCGGCAAGACGTTCGCGAAGGGCGCGCTGAGCGGTCGCCAGCGGCAGGATCGCGTCCTCATATTGGCCTGCGAACTTCTTGTGGCCTTCGCAGTCGAGATAGTGCGCGCTGCGCAGCATGAAGACGGTCTGCGTCTCCGGTTTCGGGTCGGCCACAGCTTCGGACGTAGTGACGGGTTCGCCCGGTATAGCGTGATGACCCTCGCGGATCGCTTTAGAGATGCCTTTCAGGTCCGGCAGCGCGAAATTCGCGGCGACTTCGATCTCGCTCATGGCGTTCTGGACATAGCGCGCTATCTGGCCGCTCTCGAAATGGTGGTGGCCGATCTCGGCCAAGGCCTCTGCAAGCGCGCGCGAATGCTGAAGATAGCCCGGCAGCGCCGCTTCGACGGAGGCGATCTGCTTAGCCAGCTTGTCCGCTGCCGCCGTGCGCTTAATGCCTTCGCGCTCGGCGGCAAGCTGGCGCTCAGCCTCTGTCTTCTGTTGCGCCAGGACGGCGAGCGCATCGTCGATGCCGGCCAAGTCCGAAGCCGCCGTAGCGGCGGCAGCCTGCACGTTGTTGAGCGCGTGCTGGTCGTCAAGGTCGGCTGACAGAAGCGCGTGCTGGCGAGCCTTAACAGCCATATTCAACGTCGTCTGCGCCGCCACGCGCTTGGCGGACAGCTGCTCGCCGCGCTTGGACAGCGAAGCGATGGTGGTTTCGAGTTGCGGAGTCTGAGTTTTGCGAAATAGATTTTTCATACGGCCAGTCTACTGGTTTGCACCTGATTTGCGTAGAAGCGGGGCGTGGGACCCGCCACAGCCGGAGCTTGTTCCCGTGGCGGGTCCCACATTTTGTTCGTTTTTTCGACCGCGCACGACGAGATATGGCGCGTACTCGCTGAACTCGCCTAAGCGTAAGCGACTGGCGTCTCGACCAATGGTTCTGGCGTTGCGGCGCCGCCCGCTGTATCGGTGAGCTATGGGACACATATTCATGCTGGCATCGTCATTTGCCGTGCAACTGAGTGAGGATGCAGGCGAGCGCTCTGGTCTCGCGCTGGACAGGCAGCAGCTTGTCGAGCACCTCACCGACGGTCATTTCTTTCAGACCGCTTTCGCTGGCGATGACCATTTAATGCGCGTCGCGAGCGACGAGTACGCAGACGCGGTGGGCGATCTATTGTTCGCGGTGGGAGCAGCCGCCGAGCCGGGAATGCCTACGCTTGGGCAGCGGCTTATGAAGAGGCTGGGGCCCGAATGGAGGTCGAGGTTCAGCATCGACGAGATGCTCGAAACCGAAGCGGTCGCGCTTCATCACCTCAGACAGAGGAACGAGACGGGCAAACTTGATCGCGCAGCCCTCAACTCCGACCTCGAAAACGCTATCGGAGGTCGCCGCAATGTTATCATGGATGACCTCCTAGCCGCCATGGAAGTCGAGTTGGCGCAGTCACCATACTTCACGCGTCATACGACTAGTTCGATTGCCCTAACCGCCCTGTTTGAAAGCGAACAGCTCCCGATCGCGGGATCCGGCTTCTTCGATCAACGCTTTGCCAATTACTTATCGGGAAAGCCAGAACTCTTGCAAGAGATACACTGGCGTCAGTTCGAAGGGCTCACCGCAGAGTGGTTGGCGAGAAGTGGCTACAAAGTAGAACTCGGACCCGGTCGCGACGATGGCAGCGTTGACGTGCGCGCCTGGAAAAACGATGTCGAGCCTGGCACGCCTCCTGTCCTAATCGTGCAATGCAAGCGGGAGAAGCGCAAGGTCGGCAAAGTCGTCGTAAAAGCGCTGTGGGCCGACGTGCACGATGAGAGGGCAGACGCCGGTCTAATAGTTACCACGAACGATATCAGCCCCGGAGCCGCCAAAGTTATTGAGGCCCGAGCTTACCCCGTAACGGTTGCGAACCGTAACGAGGTGATGCGATGGCTGGCGGCCATGCGGAAACCTGCTGCGGGGATCTGCCTGTAGGCGAAGTTATCGCGAAGCGTACCCACCTGTACTGCGCGCATTCAGTGGACCGCCCGGCTCAGTTCCCGAGCCTGTGACCAAATCGGCCAGTGTTGCTTCAGCCGGTTCTCAGCTTTCACGCGCTCTGGCCTTCCACCCTGATGGCGCTCCAGATAGTTCAGCAGTCGAGCCGTCCCGATCAGCCAAGTCGCGCCTTTGCAGCCGAGGGGCTGCCCTTTGTCGGTCGCATCCTTGTTCCAACGATAGATGGTCTCATCAGACACGTCACAAATGTACGCCGCTTGACGCACTAGCAACACGCCGCCGTTGGCGATCTCATCGATCACGTCACCGGTCGGCAGCTGCCAGCCCAATTCTGCAAGAATTTGCAGGTGCATTTCGATTATGCGATTGCGGTCAAACACTCAGCCACTCCCTGTCTTTCTGCGCACAGACTGTGCGGCCTAATAACAACCCTAGGAAAATAGTCATCGCTAGCTGGATAGAGCGCGCGAGCGCAACCCGCATTGGCGGGGCCCTTCCCAAGGACCCGACCAATTGCCGCAAGGCTCTTAGCGATTTGTGCCGTCATTAACGATGTCTCTTCTCTTTTCGTGATTTGATCAGTGACCGCCGAGGTCTTGGGCCGCTCGCTGAAGCCGCATTGCCGCCATTTCTAGCGCGCGCACAACGCAGTCGTGATCCTCATCGTCGATCTCGTTTGTCGCGCGCCACGACATCACTCGCGTGCAATAATTCTCGGTGTACTGCATCAGCTCGATATGGAAGGCACCAGCTTGCTCAATCTCCTTCGGATCGATCTTCGACGGCTCGGCCATAGACCGCGAAGCTATCGCCAGCTGCTCGGGCATCTTTCGCGCCTTGCCATCCTTGCCGACGCGTTTTTCAACTGGCTCATCTTGCGCCAGTTGGTCACGCGCACGGCGGATCGTGTCCTTGCTAACGCCGACCGTTTCCGCAATCGCGCGGTCGGACATCGCAGGATTGATTTCAATTGCTGCCTTGGCGACAGCACTCTTCGGCACGTGACGCATGAGCTGTTCCAGCTCCTTACGCGTGCGGTCGAAGTGATCTTTCGCGAACCTCCACCATTCCCGCCCGTCGTTCTCGACGCGCAGGCGCAGCGCAGTCAGCATGTCACCAGCTTCAGCGCGATGGATCTTCGCTTCATTCTGGTTCTGGTCCGCCAGACGCAGCTTGATGTTGATCGCCTTCACGACGTCATCGAGCGGCGCGCACTCATGCCGCGAGACGACCTGCTTTAACGCGATGATACTTGCGATTGCCATTTTCATTCTCCAATGATTGATTTGTGGGGACCACGCTACATTGTTCGAGGACCTAGCCTGATCCGAAATGACCGGGTGCGCGGATCACATTGTTTCTGCAATTCCCCTTGGTCTCACACTCCACCGCCTCTCTATAGAGAGGCGGATGTGAGTGAGATTGTGAGACCAGATCAGGCGATCTCACAGCTCCCCGATGTGAGACGTTGTGAGGGTCTGTGAGATTGTGAGATCGGGGAAGTGGCGCCACCAACTAGAACACCGGCCACACAAAATCTTCCCAGATCGAGATTTTGCTGAGTCCTTGCAGCTTTACGCAGATGCGCTGAAACTCTTGGTGCGGATTGCCTTCCGAGTTGATGATCCCGCGAGCCGCGAGCCGCTTACGCCAGGTTGCGCGAGTGACACCATTCACCGCCGGGACATGCACGTTGTTAGGGCGCGGCGCGGTCTCACCATCGTTGATACAGTTGAACAGCTCATTCAGCGCAGCACGGTGCTTGTCCGACAGTTTGGTCTCGCCCGTTTCGGGGCCGGATACCTCCTGTTTCGCGATGATCGCCACAGTCTCGACTTCGCCATCATCGTCAACGTTACCGGTTTCGGCCGCTTCCAGAAGGAACTGGGCGATCACGCGCTCGGGCTGATCGTTGGCATCGGTTACCTTGGCCGTCTTGGTCGCGTCATCGCCGGTGATCTGGATCATGAGATCAACATCGCCCAAGTGGGCATTGCTACCGCGCGCGCCCTTCGTGGGATCCTTGCCAGTGTGGCCGACACAGGTGATATGCACGTCAATCCGTTCCTGCACGCGACGCAGGTTGGCGGCGACACGGTTCTGGTCCTTGGCTAGATTTTCGTCGCCGCCACCGGCCGCGACGCCTTTCGAGTGGGTATCGATCACAATAAGGCCGACGGAGCGCGCAAGGCGCTGCTCGGCATCACGCACCGTGGCGACCATGATATCAACGCACTGCGGATTGAGGAGATCGATCACCTTGCCCGCGAAAGCAATGGGCAGGTCCTTGTAGCCGTCGCGACGCTCGTACGCGTTCAGTCGCCGGCCATAGAGATCGGCGCGCTCAAGCGCAAAGATCACAACGCCACAGGCTTCGTTAGCGGCATGCCCACGCCAATCCTGGCCAGCCGCGCAGTGGATCGCGATCTCGGTCATCAGTGCCGATTTGGCGCGCTTGGGCGGGGCGATCAGGGCCGAAATTTCCCCCTTATTGATGAAACCCTTCAAGATCGGACGCTTCTTGGTCTTGCTGCCGCGATCACCGAAATAGGAGAGGGGGAGCGCCGCGGTGTTGCGCTTCACTTCCGATTTCGGCTCGGTGACGGCAGCTTCAACAGTGGCCTCGTCGGGCGAGCGGGTGCGCGGTCGGACCCAGCCATGCTGGGCCGCCATCTTGAAGATCGTGCCCGCGCCGATGCGCTTCGGCGGGCTCTTGGAGAGAACCTTCCACTTGCGCCACGTATCTCGCGCATCGTACTTGCCGGACTTGCGCGACCACTTGTCGAAGGCTGCAAACGCGATAGCGTGACCATTGGTGGCGCGCCATGCGGCCATGCCGACGCGGTTCCAATCGCCCCAATCCTCATCGTTGTTCGGGATGAACTCCAGCGCGGCTGCGATTAGCTCCGGGTCAGCTTCAAGCTCAAAATCACCCGCGTGGTCCGCGAAAGGGTCAATGTCGGTCACCGGTTCCTTCGCACGGCCACCGGCGGGATGCAGCGTGCACAACGTCGCCACCGAATAGGAAGGCGCATCGCGCTTCACATGCAACGTCGTCGTCTCCGCAATGTATCCTTTCGCGCGTTTGCTGGCTTTGGGGTAATTGATCGTTCCAGCAAGGCGCAGCACGCGCGACGGATTTGTCACGTCGTCGCTGCCCAACAGATCTTTCAGCGCAGAATTGGTCGCCTTAAGCTCGTCACCGCTGATGATCGGCTCGGCGTTCATGAAGTAGAGATGGGCGCGCTGGTGCGGCGCGGTGCCGGTCACCACCATTAGCGCCGGTTGCAGTTCCTCAGCCTTCAGGATCGCTGCGATGCGCTCCTGGTCGCCTGCGTTGTCATATTCACACCACGAGTAGCGCGTTGCCTTGAAATGCTCATCGCTTGCACGTCCTGACTTCGGCTTCTCGCCATGGCGCAACGCTGCGCCGACGTAGACGTTATGACCGCCCCGGTTCGTCTCGGCCGCAAATTTGGCGGCATTTTTCAAGTCGAATGCCGAGAACGTGCGCGCCTTGTTCAAGCCGTCCTCCGGACGGCCGTAGGCAATCTCGATCCAGGCGTCAGGAAACCGATGAGCAAAGTCAGGCGCAAACAATGCGTACAGGTGGTCGGAGATCGTGCCCTCGTCGGGCGCGATCTCCGGGTCCGCGGCAGGCACGCCCACCTTCACGGCCAAAGAAGAACCGTACATCTTGCTATTCCCAATGAGTGATGCGTGGCGGTTACGGGGCGATGTCCGCCAGCGACGCCTGCTCACGCGCACGACGCCACGCAGCCGCTGCCTCGCGCGAGATCAACACGCGAGCGCCCACATTGAACGTCACGGGCATCAAGCCCTGCGGTTTCAGCTTATAGAAGAGCTGCGGGCTGATACGATGGCGTGCGCAGAACTCGTCAACGCTGTAGGCGTCGGCATCGAT
This sequence comes from Bradyrhizobium australafricanum, assembly GCF_020329495.1. Lineage (NCBI taxonomy): Bacteria > Pseudomonadati > Pseudomonadota > Alphaproteobacteria > Hyphomicrobiales > Nitrobacteraceae > Bradyrhizobium > Bradyrhizobium australafricanum. The sequence continues at coordinate 201,118 of NZ_JAGKJL010000003.1, forward strand.
CTGCGCTTTGGGTTGGGTCGGCTTACGGTTGGGATCGTCGGGCGGTGCCATTCTCTTTTCTCCGTGTCCATGTCGGTACATCGGAGCTAGCTGGCATCATTGTGGACAGGTTTGTGAAGATGGTTACCAACACCTATTTGAATTACAAACACCAAGTTACCAACATCGCGACCGAAAATGCCCCGCAATGGTTGATGTTCGTCATGACGCCAACCGTTGAGATGAGATCGCGTCGATCAGCTGACGCGCGTCTCCAAGGTCGATCATCGCCTCGCGCGTGATATGCTCGCTCAGATCGCCAATGATGTACCGCGAATAGTTTTTCTCGATCATCGCGACGGACGTATCATGGTGCGCGGCGACGACGCGCGTCGGTACACCTTTCAGCAATTGCCGGGCAATCGACGAATGCCGAAGCGCGTATGGCGTCACCTCTGGGCCCAGACCGAGCTTCTTGGCAAGAGGATGAAAACGGCCTGCCAACTTCGGGATGCGGTCAATCAGCCGATCATGCGGGACCTTGCCTATGGCCTGCTGCCGCAGCAACTTTGCCAAGCGCGACGAGATCGGCAGCGGACGTTGTTCAATCTTGCGGCTCTTGCCCTTGCGGCTGCTTGGCATCATGAGCCTAGCTGCGACGGCATTGCTGTCTTGCAGATCATCGACGAGCAACCGCAGCACTTGGCTTTCACGCGCGCCTGTCTCGGCGAGAGTGTCGATCAGAACACCGAAGCTATGATCTACGTCGTAGGAGCCGCGCACCAGAGCGGCAACGGTTTGATCCTGCAAGATGACATTGCGGGCGGTCTCGCTGTCGGGCAGCTTCTTCAAGCCGATCTTCCATGCGGCTGCATTAGTGATGCGTTTGTCGTTGCTTGCTGCCAGTGTCAGTGCCGCCTTCAGTGAGCGAGCGATGCGGTCGGCGCTGGAACGCTTCAGGCCATGCTTGATGAGGCCAGCGCGCCAGTCGCGCAGCTCGCGATCCGTGAGCAAAGCAACAGCCTTATTCGCCAGCGCGCCCAAGTGACGGCGGACGCCGGTCGCGTTGTACTTGCTGCCGTCGCGGGTCTCCAGATCGGTCTCATAGGCGTCCAGCGCCTCCGCGACGCTGACCGGCTGTTCGGTATTGCCTTCACCGGCACGCGCCAGCTTCTTCGCGTGTTCCAGCGCCTGCCAATACGTCATCACGCTGGTGCCGTTGGCATCCTCGTGATCATCGGCAAGCGAGAACCGTTTGAGCCAGCCGCTGCACTTCACTGACCATGTGCCAGCGCCAGCATTGCGGCGATACGCAAGGAAGATGCCCGGCGCGATCAACGCAGTGTACGGCTTCTTGCGCGGGGCGAGCTTCAGACGGTTGGTGCGGTTTTCGAGCGGGACAGAACGTGTACGGCGGGCCATGGCTCTCCTCAGTGTCCCACGAAGTGTCCCGAATATGGGAGTAGAGACTCATGAAGAGCAGTTTAGTTGAGTGGCATGTTTATTAGCAAATACAATCGGTTAGACGGTCTGCTGGACGCCATGCGGGTCCATGCACACCTACGTATTCTCCCCTTGTGGGAGAGGCCGGATTGCATCGAAGATGCGATCCGGGTGGGGGGTTGCGGTCTTTCCATGCAGTATGCCGTGCGGAGAGATACCCCTCACCCCCAACCCTCTCCCACAGGGGGAGAGGGAGCCTGACATGGTGCGTCCCTAACTGGAGGTCCCTGCCATGACGTCGCTCAAAGCCAAGACGCTGTTCATCTCGGGCGCGAGCCGCGGCATCGGGCTGGCGATCGCGCTGCGCGCCGCGCGTGACGGCGCCAATGTCGCGATCGCGGCGAAGACCGCCGAGCCGCACCCGAAGCTGAAGGGCACGATCTACACCGCCGCCGACGAGGTCCGCGCCGCCGGCGGCAAGGCGCTGCCGGTGCTCTGCGACATCAGGGACGAGGCCCAGGTGCTGGCGGCGATCGAGCAGACCGTCGCCGAATTCGGCGGCATCGACGTCTGCGTCAACAATGCCAGCGCCATCAGCCTGACCAATTCGCAGGCGACCGACATGAAGCGGTTCGACCTGATGATGGGAATTAACACCCGCGGCACCTTCATGGTGTCGAAATACTGCATCCCGCACCTGAAGAAGGCGGAGAACCCGCACATCCTGATGCTGTCGCCGCCGCTCGACATGAAGACGAAATGGTTCGAGCACTCGACCGCCTATACGATGGCGAAATTCGGCATGAGCATGTGCGTGCTCGGGCTCGCGGGCGAATTGAAATCGGCCGGCATTGCCGTCAACGCGCTGTGGCCGCGCACCACGATCGCGACCGCCGCGGTCGGCAACCTGCTCGGCGGCGACGACATGATGCGCGCGAGCCGCACGCCCGAGATCATGGGCGATGCGGCCTACGCGATCATCACCCGGCCGTCGCGCGAATTCACCGGGCATTTCTGCATCGACGACAAGGTGCTCTATGCCAATGGCGTCCGCGACTTCGAGCGCTACCGCGTCGATCCCTCGGTGCCGCTGATGTCGGACTTCTTCGTGCCCGACGACGACGTGCCGCCGCCCGGCGTCACCGTGCAGCCGCTGCCGTCACACTAGGCTACACCGCGAACGCATTCAGCGCCGCGCGCCAATGCTGCACGCGCTCCTTCAGCAGCGTATCGCGCACATAGGCGAGCTCCTCGTCCTCGATCCGCTCCAGCGTTTCGAGTGAGAGATTGTCCGCGCCGTGGGCCGTCCAGGCGCGCTGCAGCTCCGCGTTGCGATGGCTGCCCATCCGCAGCGTGAACCAGATGCGGTTCTCGATCTTGTCGAGGTCGAGCGCCTGCCCGACCCAGACCTCGCCGGTCGCGCGGCAGCGGATCGCGAACACGCCGGCGACAGCAGCGCGTTTCTTGTAGTCGGCGATGGCTTGCTTCCGGTCCTCGGTCTTCATGGTGACTCCTGTCGTTCCGTCGGGTTATTTATATCCGGGTATTATTGACAAAGCAATTATGCCCGGGTAAAAAGTGCTATCAACCTTCGATGGGACACCGACATGGACACCGCCGCCTGCTATCTCGAGCCGACTTGGAACGCCGGCCGCGACTTTGCCCAGCGCGAGATCGCGGGCGAGCTGGTGATGCTCAATTTGCTGCGCTTCCGCGCGATCGCCGACTATTCGCAAAGCCCGGAGCTCGCCCCGCCACAGCCGATCGCGGGGGCGGAGGCCTACGACCGCTACGTCGCGCACACGCTGCCGCATCTGCGGAAGAGCGGCGGCGACATCCTGTTCATGGGTGAAGGGGGCCCGTTCCTGATCGGGCCGGAGGGCGAGCGCTGGGACCGCGCGATGCTGATCCGGCAGAAGAGCCGTGGCGCGTTTCTCGCCTTCGCGGTGGCGGAGGCCTACCTCGCAGGCATCGGACATCGCACCGCGGCGCTGGCGGATTCGCGGCTGCTGCCGCTGGTCGAGCTGCCGCGATGAGCGCGAATTTACCGGCCGACCTGGTACGGCCCGCCCTTCTCCAGCGCCCGCGCATAGGCCGGGCGGGCGTGGATGCGCTCGAGGAACGCGACGCACTTGGGATGGCCGTCCTCGAGCCCGCCACGCGCCGCGGCGGCCTCGAGCGGAAAGCTCATCTGGATGTCGGCGCCGGAAAACTCGCTGCCGGCGAACCATTCGCTCTTGCCGAGCTCGCCTTCCCAATAGGCCATGTGCTGCTTGAGCTGCGGATTGACCAGCGTGGACAGCGCCGTGTTGGACACCTTGCGCACCAAGGGCCGCAGCAGCGCCGGCGCGCGCTTCGGCATCAGCGTGAACAGCAGCTTCAGCAGCAGCGGCGTCATCGCCGAACCCTCGGCGTAGTGCAGCCAATAGGTGTAGCGCAGCCGCTCCGGCGTATCGGCCTGCGGGATCAGGCGGCCATTGCCGTAGGTCGCGATGATGTATTCGAGGATCGCGCCGGATTCCGCGATCGTGTGACCGTTGTCGGTGACGACGGGCGACTTGCCGAGCGGATGGATCGCGCGCAGTTCCTTCGGCGCCCGCATGTCGGGCTGCCGCTGGTAGCGCACGATCTTGTAGGGCACACCCAATTCCTCGAGCAGCCACAGCACGCGCTGCGAGCGGGAATTGTTGAGGTGATGAACCGTCAGCATGGGCGTCCTCTGAAAGATCAGCGCAATCGGGCGGCGTTTGGTGCCAGCGGGAACCGAGAAAGTCGAGATCCACGCGCCGCGATTGCCAAGAATTATCCGGGCAGTATGTCGCGCAATCTGAGAGGTCTACCATGAATCCTGCCTATGTCGCCTTCGAAGGCGAGCACCGCATCGGGGCCGGCGACCTCCCGGAGGTTGCGCGCGCTGCCAAGCAACACCTCGACCAACGCAAGGACGCCGCGATCCTGGTGTTCAACGGCCGCACCTCGGCGCTGGTCGATATCGATTTCCGCGGCTCGGTCGACGACGTGCTGGCGCGGCTGCCGCAGCCCGCGCCTGCGCGCGACGAGGAGCCGGCGCCGACCGCGCCGCGCGGCCCGGGACGTCCGAAGCTTGGCGTCGTCGCGCGCGAGATCACGCTGTTGCCACGGCATTGGGACTGGCTCGCGCAGCAGAAGGGCGGCGCGTCGGTTGCGATCCGCAGGCTGGTCGACGAGGCGCGGCGCTCAAGCGGCGACAAGGATCGCACGCGCAGCGCGCAGGATGCCGCCTATCGCTTCATGACTGTGATGGCCGGCAACCGGTCGAACTATGAAGATGCGATCCGCGCGCTGTTCGCCCACGACCGGCGTCGCTTTGCGACGCTGATCGCGGACTGGCCGGCCGATATCCGCGATCACGCGATCCGGCTCGCCTATAGCGATCAAGCGGATTGACGCCCGATGAACTAATGTCGACGGGCAACCGCGAGCGAGCTGCGCCCCCTCTCCCGCTTGCGGGGGAGGGCTGGGGTGGGGGTTTTGCCACGCAGAGATTCTTTCCGGTGGAGAGAGCCCCCACCCGGATCGCATCTGTCGATGCGATCCGACCTCCCCCGCAAGCGGGAGAGGTGCAGCGAGTGTGCCGCCTGATCTAGGACGTACCAGCCAGGTGCCTGGTCAATTTTTGGAAGTTGAACGTGTCCAACCCTCCCTCCCTGCGCAAAGCCTTCCTCGCCTTCCTCGCGCCGATGCTGCTCAGCAACGTGCTGCAGTCGCTGTTCGGCACCATCAACGGCGTCTATCTCGGCCAGATGATCGGCGTCGACGCGCTCGCCGCCGTCTCGGTGTTCTTTCCGGTGATGTTCTTCTTCATTTCCTTCGTGATCGGCCTCAGCGCCGGCGCCTCGGTCATGATCGGCCAGGCCTGGGGCGCCGGCGAGCCCGACCGGGTGAAAGCCGTCGCCGGCACCACCATGACCGTGACGCTGCTGCTCGCGCTGGCGATCGCGGTTTTCGGCGGCCTGTTCGCCCGCCCGCTCTTGATCGCGCTCGCGACGCCATCCGACGTCCTCGACGCCGCGGTGGCTTATGCGCGAATCATGATGATCACGATGCCCATCACCTTCGCATTCCTGCTGCTGACCGCGATGATGCGCGGCGTCGGCGACACCGTGACGCCGCTGGTCGCGCTGACCGTCTCGACCGCCATCGGCCTGGTGGTGACGCCGGCGCTGATCCGCGGCTGGCTCGGCCTGCCGATGCTCGGCGTCGCCAGCGCTGCCATCGCCTCCGCAGTCTCGGGCGTGGTCACGCTGCTGTGGCTGCATGTCCATATGCTGCGGCACCGCCATGCGCTGGCCTTCGACACCGCGTTTCTGCGCGCGATGCGGCCGAACGGTGCGCTGCTGCGCATCGTGCTGCGGCTCGGCATTCCGACCGCGATCGGCATGGTGGTGGTCTCGCTCGCCGAGCTGGTGCTGCTCGGCCTCGTCAACGGTTTCGGCTCGGACGCCACCGCGGCCTATGGCGCGGTCAACCAGGTGATCGGCTATGTGCAGTTTCCGGCGATCTCGATCGCGATATCGGTGTCGATCTTCGGCGCGCAGGCGATCGGCCGCGGCGATTCCGCCCGGGTCGGCGCCATCGTCCGGACCGGGATCGAGATGAATCTCGCGCTGACCGGCGGGCTGGTCGTGCTCGGCTATCTCTTCGCGCGGCCGCTGATGGGCTTCTTCATCGTCGACAATGCCGTGCTCGGGCTGGCGCAGCAGCTTCTGTACATCGTGCTGTGGAGCATGGTGCTGTTCGGCATGGCGACGGTGTTTTCGGGCGCGATGCGCGCCGGCGGCACGGTGTGGATGCCGCTGTTGCTCTCGACGCTGGCGATCGCGGTGGTCGAGGTGCCGGCCGCGATCCTGCTCAGCCGCTCCATCGGCGTCAGCGGCATCTGGATCGCCTATCCCGTCACCTTCGCAACCATGTTCGTGCTGCAGATGGCCTATTACGCCCTGGTATGGCGCAAGCAGACCATCAAGCGGCTGATTTGACATCGCGCGCCGCGGCTCACATGATGACTATCATATTCTACTGATGGCGCCTGTGACAGCAGGTCCATGCTAAACAAGCCCAAACGAGACAGGCCGAGGGAGAGACCGCCGTGAGCCAAAATCCGCAATTCCTGTTCGATTTCGGCAGCCCCAACGCTTTCCTCAGCCATGAGGCGATCCCGGCGATCGAAAAACGCACCGGCGTCAAGTTCGAATACGTCCCGATCCTGCTCGGCGGCATCTTCAAGGCTACCAACAACAAGTCGCCGGCCGAGACACTGGCGGGCGTCAGGAACAAGCCGGAGTTTCAGAAGATCGAGACCGAACGCTTTCTCAAGCGCTTCAACGTCAAGCCTTACACCTGGAACCCGTTTTTCCCGGTCAATACGCTGAACCTGATGCGCGCCGCGGTCGCCGCCCAGTTTGAGGGCGTGTTCGAGAAGTATATCGAGGCCGCCTTCCACCACATGTGGGTCGAGCCCAAGAAGATGGACGATCCTGAGGTCGCCGGCAAAGCCATCGCCTCCTCCGGCCTTGACGCCGCGAAACTGTTCGCCCGCGCACAGGACGCGGACGTGAAGGCCAAGCTGATCGAATATACCTCATCCGCCGTCGAGCGCGGCGCGTTCGGCTCGCCGACCTTTTTCGTCGGCAACGAGATCTTCTTCGGCAAGGAGCAGCTGCGCGAAGTCGAGGAAATGGTATCGGGAAAGTGAGATGAGCGAATGGCCAATAGCGAGTAGCGAATAGTCGAACAGCATCCTTATCTATTCGCCACTCCCTATTCGCTATTCGCCCGCGGGCAGCGAACAACAAAGAAGGACAAATTCCCATGCGCGTTCTCGTGGTCGGCGCCGGTGCGATCGGCGGTTATTTCGGTGGCCGGATGCTTCAGGCCGGCCGCGACGTCACCTTCCTGGTGCGCCCTCGCCGCGCTTCCGAGCTCGCCTCCGCCGGGCTCGTGATCAAGAGCCCGAACGGCGATGTCACGCTGAACAACCCGCCGACCGTGCAGGCCGACAAGCTGTCGGACAAGTTCGACGTCGTGCTGTTGAGCTGCAAGGCGTTCGATCTCGAGGATGCGATCAAGTCGTTTGCGCCCGCCGTCGGCAACAAGACCGCGATCATCCCGCTGCTCAACGGCATGCTGCATCTCGATGCGCTCGACAAGACGTTCGGCGCTCAGCAGGTGCTCGGCGGTCTGTGCGCGATCGCGGCGACGCTGAACGAGAAGCGCGAGGTGGTGCAGCTGCAGCCGATGCAGTCGCTCGGCTTCGGCGAGCGCGCCGGCGGCCTGTCGGACCGGGTGCGCGCGATCGCTGAAACTTTCTCGGCGATCAACGGCGCCAACGCCAGCGAGCATGTGATGCAGGATATGTGGGAGAAGTGGGTGTTCCTGGCCTCGCTTGCCGCCTCCACCAGCCTGATGCGGACCTCGGTCGGCAACATCCTGGCCGCGCCCGGCGGCAAGGATTTCCTGCTCGGCATCCTCGACGAATGCAGCGCGATCGCCGCCGACGCCGGCCATGGCCCGGGCGGCCCGTTCTTCCAGCGCACCCGCGGGCTCCTGACCACCGAGGGCTCGCCGATGACCGCATCGATGTTCCGCGACATCAAGGCGGGGCTGCCGGTCGAGGCCGATCACGTGATCGGCGACCTGATCGTGCGCGCCGACGCCGCCAAGATCCCGGTGCCGAAGCTGCGCGCAGCCTACACGCATCTCAAGGCGTATGAGAAGCAGCGGGCTGGGTGATCTTGTAGCCCGGATGGAGCGGAGCGAAATCCGGGAATCATCTCGCGGCAGATAGAGCGCCCCGGATTGCGCTGCGCTCCATCCGGGCTACGCACATTTTTCGTACCTACAAATGCGCCAGATAATGCGCGAGCGCGGTGATCTCTTCGTCGCTCAGCGGATAGGCAACATCGGCCATCGCGGCCTGGGCGCCGCCGGAGCGCTGGCCCGACTTGTAATCGTGCAGCGCCTTGACGAGATATTCCTCGCGCTGGCCGGCGATGCGGGCCACCGCCTTGGTACCGGCAAACGTATCGCCATGGCATGAGGCGCAGCGGCGGCCGGCGGCGGCCTGCTTGCCCTTTTCGGACAAGTCCGGATTGTCGTCCTTGCCGCCCTTGAACGGCGTCAGCGACGCGAAATAGGCACCGAGATTTCGGATGTCGTCGTTGTTGAGCTGCTCGACGATCGGCTGCATCTGCTCGTTCTTGCGCGCGCCGGCGCGGAAGAACACCAGCTGCCATTGAACGTACTGGTCGAGCTGGCCGGCGAGCGAGGGAATGTTCTCGGTCTGCGAGATGCCGTTGTCGCCGTGACAAGCGGCGCAGAGTTCGGCCTTCGCCTTGCCGGCGGCGACATCGGCGGCGTTGGCGGACGACGCAACTGCGATCACCGCCGCGAACAGGATTGCAAAGAACGCAACACGCATTGCCAGTTTTCTCCACGGGTCATTGCCGGGCCTGGCCCGGCAATCCATCTGGCTTGCAGAAGGGTTTTTGTTTGGATGGATGCCCGGATCAAGTCCGGGCATGACGAATCTGTTCCGTCGTTGGGCTTGCCGAACCACGTAAACGGGGCTGCGGGTGCCTGATCGGCCACCGCAGCCCCGCATTGTTTCAACCGTTACTTCTTGCTGTAGCTGATGCGATAGATCGCACCGGCCCAGTCGTCGGCGACGAGGATCGAGCCATCCTTGTCGAGCAGGATGTCGGCGGGACGGCCGAGATACCCCTGGTCACCCTGGATCCAGCCGTCGGCGAAGATCTCCTGCTTTGCGTTCTTGCCGTCAGGGCTCGCGGTGATCTTCACGATGCGGCCGCCCTGGTACTTATGCCGGTTCCAGGAGCCGTGCTCGGCGATCAGGATGCTGTTCTTGTACTCGGCCGGGAATTGGCTGCCGGTATAGAACTTCATGCCGAGCGGCGCGACGTGCGCACCGAGATTGTAGACCGGCGGGGTGAACTCCGAGCACTTGTGACCCATCGCGAACTTGGTGTCCGGCAGGTTGCCCTGGTGGCAGTAGGGATAGCCGAAGTGCTCGCCGATCTTCGAGATCATGTTGAGCTTGTCGCTCGGCAGATCGTCGCTGATCCAGTCGCGGGCATTCTCGGTGAACCAGTACTTGCCGGTGCGCGGATCGACGTCGCCGCCGACCGAGTTGCGCACGCCGAGCGCCCAGATTTCCGCGTTGCCGGTCTTCGGATCGACGCGGCGGATCTGCGACACCGAGGTCGGCGGAATGCCGATGTTGAAGGGCGGTCCGAACGGAATGTAGAACCAGCCTTCCTTGTCGACGGCGATGTATTTCCAGCCATGCGCCGCGTAGGACGGCATGTCGTCATACACCACCTTGCCGCTGCCGAGATTGTCGAGATTGGCTTCGGCATTGTCGTACTTGATCAGCTTGTCGACCGCGATGACGTAGAGCGCGCCGTCGCGGAAGGCGAGGCCGGTCGGCATGTTGAGGCCCTTGAGGATGGTCTTGACCTCTTTCTTGCCGTTGTTGTCCTTGATCGCATAGACGTTGCCGAGCCCGAACGAGCCGACGAACAGCGTGCCCTTGTCGCCCCAGGCCATCTGCCGCGCCGCGAGCACGTTCGAGGCATAGACCTCGATCTTGAAGCCCGGCGGCAGCTTGATCTTCTTCATCATCGTCGCGAGCTCGGAATCCGACGCGCCGGTCGGCGGACCGGACGGCGGGGCAAGGCCCTTCTGCGCTTCGGTCTCGTCGCCGAGGAACCAGTCATCCGGCGGATGGGTCCAGAATTCCTTGGTGCCCGATTCGTACTTCTTCAGCGCACGATTCTTGTCTGTCTGTTGCTGCGCACTGGCGAAGGTCGTCCCCGCCAGCAGCGCGATCGCCGCGAACGCAAGTATTGATCGATTGAAAGCGGATTTCATCGCGTCACTCCCCTACGCAAGCCGTTGCAGCCTGCCTGTTATTGATTTTGAACGCCCTGAGAGATGCTGGTGGCGGTCTGTGAGGTAGGTCAGACGGCAAAATGGTAGCACATCCATCGAGGCTGAAAAGCGCGTCCGCCGGTGTGCGCTGCGTCAAAACTAGTTGAGACGATATTTCAGACGAAGTTTTCCTGAGCAGCCTGCCTGATAACAAGGCATTCTGCACCGCAGCGTGATATTCGAATGAAGCTAACGCTCGTGATCGCCTCTATCGCGACGACAGGCGCGCCAGACCGAGCGCCTGCGCCTTGGCCTTCGACAGCGGCCTGAACAACACGCTGCGCCGCTGCCCGCTCGTGATCGCCGCGATCTTGAAGCCGTCATCGGCGGCGATGATGTCGCCGGTCCGAAGCGTCATGTCGTCCTCGATCGCAATCGGCGAAAGGCCGGTGGACGCGCCGGCGCTGCACGAGCATTGCGGCACCATCTCGCGCTGGAAGCGGAATGCATTGGCGAGCGCCTTGTAGGTCTCGCCCGCTTCGGTTCTGGCGCTGTCGATATCGGAGCCGGAGTACAGCTTCACCTCGGCGGCGGGACAGGCCGCCTCGCATGCCTTGACGTCCGCCGTCTCGCTGACGCGCGGCAACGGAAAGAAGCGGCCGTCGCAGGTCCTGACGCAGAAATTTTGCTGGCCGCCCCGGAGCGACCGCGCCGTGATGTAGACGCGCGCTCGCGGCCGTTCGGCCGGCTCGAAGTCAGGCGCCGGCCCAAAGCCAGGCATGGGAGAGAAGCTGGGCGCCGGGGCATACGCCGAGTCGCTCGGCAATTGCTGCGCCGATGCGCCCGAACATGTCCAGACGCCGACGAGCACGACCAGCGCAGCAATGTTTACGCGAGCCGAGCGGCGATTTAATCCGGGAGCCGGCTTCCAACTGATCGACATCGTTCACGCGCTTGCCGCGCCGGCAAAACCGGCGGCGGCCATTCCAACGGCAACACAACCACAGATTTCTATCAGTTTTGAGAATGCAACGTTTGCCGGTTAACAAAAGCCGGAAACCGCCACGGCGGGGCCGCGGCATCTTGACCTCGCAATCGCGGCCTGGAGATGCGACCTTGGGCCGGACAGCAAAAAGCCCGCGCCAGTGGGCTGGCCTCATCAGCGGGCCTTCATCAGACTGTCAGCTCGGTCAGCGAGAAGTTTTGGAGCGGGCGAAGGGGCTCGAACCCTCGACCCCGACCTTGGCAAGGTCGTGCTCTACCACTGAGCTACACCCGCATCCGAAATGGCGGCGATCGCTCGCCGGCAACGGCAGACCTATGCCAAAAGCTGTCTGTGAATGCAACACAAGAGCGCGGTCCGAACCTCACGAAATCGCACGGTTTCTCTAAAAATTGACCCCGAATCGGCCGAAACCGGCTGTGCCGCCGATTTCTTTTTAGATTTCCGCCGGAACCGGCCTCAGGGCCATCTCGTCCCGGAGCGATTCGAGCCAGGTCTCGAACCAGCCGGTCAGCGTCTGCGTCAGCTCGACGCGGCGGGTCGGGTCGCAATCGAACACGGCCCACCATTCGATAAAGGCCCGGTCGCCGTCGATCACCGGGGTTACCCGCAGGGTCGCGCTAAAATCCGCCACCGGCAGGGTCGGGGTGTCGACGAATTCGTAGGTCTGGAAGCGTTCGACGTCGGACTGCGCGAGCAGCCGCTGCCGGATCCGCCGCTCCCGGTACAGCACATTGCGCACGGCCCCGACGGTATCGCCGGATTTGCCGTCCTCGATCTCGCTCGCCCCCGCGCCCTGGACCCAGACCGGGTAATTGTTGAAATCGCGGATGATTTTCCAGACCTCGCCGGCCGGCTGCTCGAACACCGTGCTGTAATAGGCCTTTGCCACGGGCGCTCCCCTGCTGTCATGAAGGATCGCCATCATCGGCCGTTCCGCGGCACCAACCCACCCGATCTCCGATGGAACGGGACAGGCGGCCAAGCGATTGAATTTTGCTGGCTGACTGCCATTTACGGAGCATGATCCCGGAAACCGGTTCCCACTTTTCCGGGATCATGCTCTAGCTGACAGAACGGCTGAACGTGCCGTTCCGGGCGTGCTAGAACGCCCACCGGATTTCCGACCTCAGAAGCAGGCGAGGACAACGTGACGATAATGGAGCAGGGCGGCCCCACGCCCGAGGCAGCGCCCGATCTGATCAAGGAGACGACGACCCAGACCTTCGTCAAGGACGTCATCGAGGAATCGCGCCGTCAGCCGGTCATGATCGACTTCTGGGCGCCGTGGTGCGGTCCCTGCCGCCAGCTCACGCCGATCCTGGAAAAGGCGGTTCGCAACGCCAAGGGCCGGGTCAAGCTGGTCAAGATGAACATCGACGAGCATCCGCAGATCCCCGGCCAGATGGGCATCCAGTCGATCCCGGCCGTGATCGCCTTCGTGGGCGGCCAGCCCGCCGACGGCTTCATGGGCGCGGTGCCGGAGAGCCAGGTCAACGCCTTCATCGAGAAGATCACCAAGGGCGTGCCGGCCGCCGGCGAGCCCAACCTCACCGAGATCCTGGCCGAGGCCGACGCCGTGCTTGCCGAGGGCGACGCCGCCCAGGCCGCGCAGATCTATGCCGAGGTGCTGGCGCACGACGCCACCAACATCGCGGCGCTCGCCGGCCTCGCCAAGTGCTATGTCACGTCGGGTGCGATGGAGCAGGCCAAGCAGACGCTGGCGATGGTTCCGGAATCCAAGCGCAACGACGCCGCGGTGAAGGCGGTGCAGGCGGCGATCGATCTCGCCGAACAGGCGGAAGCGGTCGGCCCGGTCGCGGAGCTGGAACAGAAAGTCGCCGCAAACCCGCTCGATCATCAGGCCCGATTCGATCTCGCCACCGCGCTCAATGCGATGGGCAAGCGCACGGAAGCGACCGAGCAATTGCTCGCCATCGTCAGGCGTGACCGCAAGTGGAACGACGACGGCGCGCGCAAGCAGCTGGTGCAGTTCTTCGAGGCGTGGGGCGGCACCGATGAGGCAACCGTCGAGGGGCGCAAGCGGTTGTCGACCATCCTGTTCTCGTAAAGCACGCCCGTCACAGCAGCGGGACCGCAGATGCCGATCAATGCCGAATATCGCGGACCCGGCGAGCTCCCGGAGGTGATCCCGGTGTTCCCGCTGCCCGGCGCGTTGCTGCTGCCGCGCGGCCAGATGCCGCTCAACATCTTCGAGCCGCGATATCTCGCGATGATCGACGACTCGTTGCGCGACGGCCATCGCCTGATCGGCATGATCCAGCCCGACGTGGCGCATTCGCAGAAAGAGGCGAAGCCGGCCCTGTTCCGGATCGGCTGCGTTGGCCGCATCACCCAGCTCGCCGAATCCGGCGACGGCCGCTACATCCTGGAGCTGACCGGCGTCGCGCGCTTCAAGGTGGTCGAGGAGCTCACCGTGCAGACGCCGTACCGGCAGTGCAAGGTCGACTTCTTCTCCTTCGTCGGCGACTTCACCGCGCGCAAGGGCGAGGAGGCCGTCGACCGCAAGGCGCTGCTCGAAGTGCTGGCCGATTTCCTGGAAGCCAACAATCTGAAGGTCGACTGGGAAGGTATCGAGTCCGCGCCCAACGAGGCGCTGGTCAATGCGCTGGCGATGATGTCGCCCTATGGTCCGGCCGAGAAGCAGGCGATGCTCGAGGCGCCGGACCTGAAGACCCGCGCCGAGATCCTGATCGCAGTCACCGAGATGGACCTCGCAAAGAAGCGCACCTCGGGCGACCCGCCGGTGCAGTAAGGCGCTTTCGAGCGAAGCGGCTACCGGTTCGCGTGAAGAAAGCGCGGCAGACCAAAAAGCGTCTCGCCCATCAGCGATTGCGCAGTTGCTTGCGGCCGGTGAACATTGCGCGCACCAGATTCTGACGCTGCAGCAAGCCGATCACGATGACCCCGAGCACGTGCAGGGCGACCAGGATGATGACCGCATCCGAGGCATAGGCGTGGGTGTCCTCGACCCACCAGACACCGAAGAAGGTCACGGTGACCTCCATCGCGCCCGTGATTGTCGAGATCGCAAGCAGGAACAGCAGCGCCACCAGCATCACGGTGCCCGCGGGGTTGAGCCCGATATAGCGCCCGGTGATGCCGCGGCGAAGATTCCAGATGTAGCGCGGCGCGGCGCGCAGGCGAACGCCGAGCCTGCCGAAACGCGCGTAGCGCGTGCCGGCAAAGCCCCAGATCAGCCGGAACGCCAGCAGCCCGATCACCGAATAACCCGCCAGCCGGTGCAGCCGGTCATGGGTGCTGGGCGTCACCCAGGCGACCAGGACGAGGATGGCGAGCGCCCAGTGCCACAGCCGCAGCGGCAGGTCCCAGACCTGCACGCTGGTCGCGCCGCGGGCGCCCGGCGCCGCCTCCGTCATCGCGCCTGCTTCACTTCGCGATCGTGTGCTTCAGGCTGAGGTCTTCCGGGCTGTAGAACAGCTCGTAGAGCTTGCCTTCCTTGACGCCGTACACCTCGTAGCAGGAGCCCTCGATTTTCGACCGGCGCACCTCGTAGCCGAGCGCCTTGGCCTTGGCTTCGGCTTCGCTTGCCGGCTTCCACGACGCCTTGTCGAGCTTGGTGCAATTCTTGTAGCCGTCGGCGAACGCCGCCGATCCGGTCAGCCCAAGAACGCTCCCAAGGACGCATGCTGCAAGCGCAGCACTCGAAATCACTCTCACGCGCATATCCCCTCCGTTGACAATCATACCCACAACGCCTTCGCGCAGGGCACATGCGTGAAGAATGCTGAGGCGATTGCCAAGTCAAGGAAGCGCCGCGACGGCTGGCTTTAGAGGAATTCTAACGGTCGCCAAAACCGCTTTGCGCTCTACGCGCAGTTCGGTTTTGAAGGCGTGCTGCGGCCTTACGCCTCATGCGAATCGGGGCCGCCCGGCGCAGCCCATCGATCAGGACGCGGCACCCGCCATCGCGAGACGGACCGCAGGCCGTTCGGCCGCTGCCGGGGTTCGCCCGCCGATCATCTGTGCGACCTTCTCGCTCTGCACCGGCGGGCTGAAGTGGAAGCCCTGCACTTCCACGCAGGCATCGGCGCGGAGGATGTCGAGCTGCTCCCTGGTTTCGACGCCTTCGGCCGTCGTGGTCTTGCCGAGGCTGACGGCAAAGCGCACGATCGCGCGCGCGATCCGGCGCGACTCGTCGGTCGCGCCCGAGAGCTCGGACACGAAACTGCGGTCGATCTTGACCTTGTCGAACGGAAACTTCTGCAGAAAGCTCAGCGACGAGTAGCCGGTGCCGAAGTCGTCGAGCGCGATCCGCACCCCGAGATCGTGCAGTTGGCTAAGCGCGGTAAACACCGCTTCGCTGTCCTGAATGATGGCCGTTTCGGTGACCTCGAGCTCGAGGCGCTCCGGCGAAATTCCAGCACTCGCCAGCGCGTGCACGATCACCGGGACCAACTCCGGACTCCTGAATTGCACAGGCGACAGGTTGATCGCGATCTTGAGGTCGTCGGGCCATTTGGCGGCCTCCGCGCACGCGGTGCGCAGCACCCATTCCCCCAGCGGCACGATCAGGCCGGTCTCTTCCGCCAGCGGAATGAACTGCGCCGGAGATACCATGCCGCGGTGCGGATGGTGCCAGCGAAGCAGCGCCTCGAAGCCGCAGGTCTCCCCGCTCGCGACGTGGATGAACGGCTGATAGTGCAGCTCGAACTCGCCATTGGCGAGCGCACTGCGCATGTCGCGCTCGAGGCTGCGCCGGGCCTGCAGCAGCCGATCGAGCTCCGGCTCGAAGAAGCGGAATGAGCCGCGCCCGCCGCTCTTGGCCGAATAAAGCGCGAGATCGGCGCTGCGCAGCACCTCGTCCGAATCGGTGCCGTCGCGCGGCGCGATCGCAATGCCGATGCTGGTCGTGGTGGTCACCCGATGATCACCGAGATCGATCGGCTCGCTGAGCGCCTTCCTGATCTTCTCGGCGAGCAAGCCCGCTTCCGTGACCGGATCGCTGACATGGTCGATCACCGCGAACTCGTCGCCGCCGAGCCGCGCGACCAGCGTCGTATCGCTGACGGATCTGCGCAAGCGGGCGGCCACCGACTTCAGCAGCGCATCGCCAGCCGGGTGCCCGAGCGTGTCGTTGACGTCCTTGAAGCGGTCGAGATCGAGCATCAGCACCGCAAGGCTCGGTCCGCCGCACCGGGCACCGGAGAGCGCGCGCTCCATCCATTCCTTGAGCAACACCCGATTCGGCAGATCGGTCAGCGCGTCGTGCTGCGCCATATAAGTGATCTTGGCCTCGGAGCGCCGCTGCTCGGTGACGTCGCGATGCGTCGCCACCCAGCCGCCGCCGGGCATCGGCTGCCGCGTCACGCAGATCAGGCGACCGTCGGCGAGCTCGTCGACCCGGCTGTTGATCTCGCCGGCCGGGAGCGCGTTCAGTGTCGCGAGCACCTGCGTCGCGGCGCTGTCGCTGGTCTCGCCCTTGAGAATGCCGTTGGCGATGCGATGCCTGATGATCTCGCGATGGGCCGTGCCGGGCAGCAGCAATTCCGGCGGCAGCCGGTACATCTTGGCGTAGCGATCATTGCAAACGACGAGGCGCTTCTCCGCATCGAACATGCAGAGGCCCTCACCCATGTGGTTGATCGCCGTATCCAGCCGGAACCTCTGCTCCTCCAGCTCCTTCTGCGACGCCTCGACCTGCTGTCGCGCCGACGAAAGCTGGCTGATGATCTCCTCGAAGCGGCGGGTGCGAAGCGCCAGCCGGCGATCCGCGAGCACCCCGACCAGACTCATCCCGAGCACCGACAGCGCCACGCCGGCGATCACGATGGCGAGGAAGGCAGGCGAGAGCGACAGGGCCGCCGGAGCCTGCAACGGATCCGGAACGATCTCGACCGCGCCCATCGCGGTGAAATGATGCGACACGATCGCAAGCGTCAGCAGCAGCGCCGCGACGAGCGACATCCAGCGGTCCTGACGGCGGACCGCGATCGCCAGCGCGGCGTAGCCGAACAGCATGCCGAGCACGACGGAGGCCGCCACGAGATCGAGCGACCAGACCACGTGGCCCGGCACCTCCAGCGCCCACATCCCGAGATAATGCATGCTGGCGATGCCGGCTCCGATCACGGCGCCGCCGACCGGCGCGCGCCAGCGGCTGGAGTCGCTGGCGGCAAGTCCGAGGCCGCCGGATGTCAGCATCATCGCCGCGGCGAGCGACAGCGCGGTGAGGACGATACCGTAACCGGTCGGGATTCCCGGCTCGTAGGCCAGCATGGCGATGAAATGCGTTGCCCAGATGCCGTAGCCGATCGCGGCTCCCGCGATCGCAATCCAGATCAGCCGGGTCCTCGCCTGCGATGCAATTGCACGATGAAAAATATTGACCGCCACAATACTAGCAACGAAGCAGACCAGTCCGGCGAGCAGAACGAGCCGCCAGTCATGCTCACCTGAAAGGCATGTAAGAACACGAAACATGCGTCGGTCCATGGTTGTCCGTGCGCATAGGCTAGGCTGATTGAATTGTCTTCTCGATAATATTCTGCAACTTTCAGTGGCATGGTTATCCGCGCGTAAGCCGATTCCGCACCGAAATTGATGGCTCCATAAATTTCACAACGATGCGCGATCCGCGCGGCTCAGCCTGCCAGCGGAACGAGCACGGTTTCACCGGTTGCAACCAGCGAGGTCTCACCTTGCTCGTTCTCCGCAAAAAGTTCCGCGCGCGCGAAGACCTGCCTGCGTCCGGCACGCAATGTGGTTCCTCTGGCGATGAAGCAGCGGCCCAGCGCGGGCTTCAGGCAATTCATCGAGAAATGCGATGCGGTGACGGAACCTGCGATCGACGCCGCGGCAAAGCCGCAGGCGGTGTCGAGCAGCGCCGCGATCACGCCGGCATGGAGGTGACCCGCATATTGGGTGAGATCGTCGCGCCAGGGCATCCGCAGTTCCACCGTGCCGGTGCCGGTGGAGACGATCTCAAAGCCGGCAAGCCGATTGAAGGCCGCCGACGCATTGGTCGCAACGAGACGTTCGAGATCGAAGCCCGGGCCAATCGTCATGTAAAGCTCCATTGCGGGGGCCGCCGTTCGAGATTCGCCCTGACGGCCTCGATGTGATTGGGCGAGCCGAGCAGAAGCGCCTGTTCGGCCGTTTCGGCCGCGAGTCCGGTCGCCGCATCGCGATCGGCTGCACGATTGAGCAGCCGCTTGGCGGCGCGGATCGCATCCGGGCTGCGGTCCGCGATCACGCGCGCCGTCTCCAGCGCGGCCTCGCGCGGCTGTTCGACGATCCGGGTGGCGAAGCCATGACCAAACGCATCGTCCGCGGAAAAGACGCGCGCGGTGTAGGTG
The DNA here is from genome assembly GCF_020329495.1 of Bradyrhizobium australafricanum. Lineage (NCBI taxonomy): Bacteria > Pseudomonadati > Pseudomonadota > Alphaproteobacteria > Hyphomicrobiales > Nitrobacteraceae > Bradyrhizobium > Bradyrhizobium australafricanum. The sequence continues at coordinate 219,814 of NZ_JAGKJL010000003.1, forward strand.
AGTTCACGGACCACATCCTCGCGCGCGAGATGGCGCATCAGCTGCGTGCCGGCCATGTCGGGCACCAACCCCCATTTGGCCTCGATGATCGCAAGGCGCGTGCCGGGTGCGAGATATCTGATGTCGGCACCGAGCATCAGCTGAAAGCCGCCGCCGAACGCAACGCCATGAACGGCGGCGATCACCGGCACCGGCAGCTCGCGCCAGAGCCACACCAGATGCTGCGCAAAGTTGGCAATGCCGTGGGTCCGCCGGCCGAGATCGGCAAAGGGCAGGATGGACTCGCCCTCCGTCGTTGCGACCAGCCGCTCCATGTCGAGGCCTGCGCAGAAGGCCTGCCCTTCGCCCGAGAGCACCACAGCGCGGAGCTTGCGGTTGTCCGCAAGCTGCGCACCGATCTCGGCGATCGCGGCGAACATCGCCGGATCGAGCGCATTGAGCTTGTCCGGGCGGTTGAGCCTGACGTCCGCGACGCCATCGGCGATGCTGAGGCTGATGCGATCAGTCGTCATGATCGCCCTCGCTAGTAGCCGGCGGCGGCGAGCGCCACCACGGCGCTCATCGCCATCCAGCCGAAGTGGCGGAAGCGGGTCGCCACCGCGTTGGCGAGCGCCGCGATGCCGAACACGACGCCGAGCGTCGCCACGATCCAGTGCCGCGCGGCATCGGAGGCCATCGCGGGCGCGGCGATCAGCAGCACGCCGCCGCCGATCCAGGCGACGGTACCGGCCTGATAGACCAGGCGAAGCAAGAGCCGCAGCCGCGGCGGCTCGACGGTGGCGCGCGCGAATATCCTGGTCTCGCCGAGCACGCCATGGATCAGGCTGACCAGAATGGCGATGACGCCGGCGCCCTGCAGCAGAAGATCACGCATCGCGATGCCTCCATACACTACTGTATGGATATGATACCGGCCGCTGGCGCCTGTCAATACACTTGTGTATGGTGGCGGCGGGACGGGGAACCATGACGGAACAGCTCTCGGTCAAGGACTGGCTCGATCAGGGCCTGAAGACGCTGGCGCGGCGCGGCTTCACGGCGCTCAAGGCCGAGCCGCTGGCCAAGGCCATGGGCGTCTCGCGCGGCAGCTTCTACTGGCATTTCGCCGACATCGGCGCCTACCGCGCGGCGATCCTCACCCATTGGCGCGAGGTCGCGGCCGAGCAGGTGATCGCCGAGCTCGAGACCATTCCGGAAGGCGGCGACGCGCTGGCGCTGTTGCTGCGCCGTGCCTTCTCGGCGCGGCTGGCGCTGGAACGCGCGGTGCGCAGCTGGGCCACCGCCGATGCCGCGGCGCGCGCCGCCGTGCTCGAGGTCGACCAGCGCCGGATCGGCTATATCGAAACCCTGCTGCGGCAGGCCGGATTCCCGGACGACGTGGCGCGCGGCCGCGCGCAGATCTTCTACTGGGCGTTCATCGGCTACGCGCTGTCCGAGCAGGCGCTGCCGAAGCCGCGTCAGCAGGCCGCGATCGATGAGCTGCTGCGGATGGTGAAGCGCTGACAGCTGACATTTGGATGTGCTACATCACGGCCAGTTTATTCTGACGCGTTTTCTTCACGCGAACCGGTGCCCACTTCGCTCGAAAACGCTCCAGTCGGAGACCCGCAATGAATTCCACGACCGACCACCTCGAGAGCACGGCCGACCCAAAGCTGCTGGAAATCCTGGTGTGCCCGATCACCAAGGGGCCGCTGGAATTCGACGCCGCGCGGCAGGAGCTGATCTCGCGCTCGGCCAAGCTCGCCTACCCGATCCGCGACGGCATTCCGATCATGCTGCCGGAAGAGGCGAGGAAGATCGATTGATGTCAGCGCGTAGCCCGGATCGAGCGCAGCGAAATCCGGGGAAGTCGCACCGCTGAAAGGCCGGCCCCGGATTTCGCTTCGCTTCATCCGGGCTACGAGGGCTAAAGCGCCTCGCCCTTCAGCAGCCGCGGCACCTCGCCTGATAGTCCCGCCGCCTGCCGGATGAACATCTCCTTCAACGGCGGCGCGCGATCGACGAGACCGAGGCCAATGTCGCGCACGGTGCGCAGCAGCGTCGATTCGTTGGAGAACAGAAAGTTCAGCGAGTTGGTGGCGACACCCATCGCCATCGTATCGAAGCGGCGCCAGCGCTGGTAGCGCTCGAGCACGTCGGCCTGGCCGAGGTCCATGCCGAGCCGCGCCGCATCGACCACGACCTCGGCGAGCGCCGCGACATCCTTCAGGCCCATATTGAGTCCCTGCCCCGCGATCGGATGGATCACATGGGCGGCGTCGCCGATCAGCGCCAGCCGTTCGGCGATGAACGAGCGCGCGACGAAATAGCCGAGCGGGAAGGCGCGCGGCCTGTCGAGCGGCTTGATCGCGCCGAGATGCAGGCCGAAGCGCTGCTCTAGCTCGGCGTGGAATTGCTCTTCGTTCAAGGCGACAATGCGCGCGGCATCGTTGCGAGTCTCGGTCCACACCAGCGACGAGCGATTGCCGGTCAGCGGCAGGATCGCGAACGGCCCGGCGGGCAGGAAATGCTCCTCGGCGCGGCCGTGATGTTCGCGCTCGTGCCCGACCGTGACCACGATGCCGGACTGGTTATAGTCCCAGCCATGGGTCGCAATCCCGGCGCGCTCGCGCAGCTTCGAGCGGGCGCCGTCGGCGGCAACCAGCAGGCTCGCATCGATCACGGTGCCGTCGGCCAGCGTAACGCTGACGCCGTCGGGCCGCGACGCGAAGCTCGACACCGCGGCGGCGTGCAGCTCGACGCCCTCCGCCTCGGCACGGCTCGCGAGCGCATCGATCAAATAGCGGTTCTCGACCATATGGGCGAACGGCTCGCCGGGCGCGACATTGCCGGCGAAGGTCAGGAACACCGGGCGCGTCGCGTCCTCCAGCCTGGAGTCGGTCACGACCATATCCGTGATCGGCTGCGCCGTCGGCGCCACCTGGCCCCAGACGCCGAGAGTCTCGAACAGCCGCCGGCAGGCCGCCACGATCGCGGTCGCGCGCGGATCGCGGCTCGGGCGCTGGCTCAGCGCCGGATCGGCCACGATGACCGGGATGTCGGGCCCAAGCCCCTGGCGCAGCGCCACCGCCAGCGCCAACCCTGCAAATGCGCCCCCGCAGATGACAATACTTCGCTGTGCCGGCATGCGATCCTTACTCGATTACGCCATCAAAGGAGACTTGCTACCTGATATTAGCTGGGCGAAACAGAGTTTAGAAACAAGGGCGGCTAACAGCCCCAATCGTCATTCCGGGGCCTATCCATGTCCAAGAGCCTGATCGACCTGCTGTCCATCCTCGATCTCGAGCAGCTCGAGGTGAATTTGTTCCGCGGCAACAGCCCGAAGACGAGCTGGCAGCGCGTGTTCGGCGGCCAGGTGATCGGCCAGGCGATGGTGGCGGCCTGCCGCACCGTCGAGGGCCGCCTGCCGCACTCGATCCATTGCTACTTCATTCTGCCTGGCGATCCTCAGATCCCGATCATCTACCAGGTCGAGCGGCTGCGCGACGGCAAGAGCTACACCACCCGCCGCGTCACCGCGATCCAGCACGGCAACGCAATCTTCTCCATCATGGTCTCGTTCCATGCCGAGGAAGAGAGCAACTTCAATCATCAGGAGAAGATGCCCGACGTGCCGCCGCCGGAGAAGCTGACCGCGGAGGAAGTGTCGAAGCAGCCGATGTTCAAGGAGATGCCGGAGTTCATCCGCCGCTATTACGAGAGCGACCGGCCGATCGAGCTGCGCCCGGTCGAGCTCGGCCGTTATTTCGGCCAGAAGATCGACGACGGCCGCATCCATGTCTGGATCCGCACCGCGGCCAAGCTGCCCGACGATCCCGCGCTGCATCTGTGCGCGCTCGCCTATGCGTCGGATTTCTCGCTGCTCGATGCCGTGATGGCGCGCTACGGCCGCACGCTGTTCGACAAGCGCATGATGCCTGCGAGCCTCGATCACGCGATGTGGTTTCACCGCCCGTTCCGCGCCGACGAATGGCTGCTCTACGCGCAGGATTCGCCGAGCGCGCAGTCGGGCCGCGGCCTGACACGCGGCCTGATCTTCAAGCCCGACGGCACGCTGGTGGCGTCCGTCGCACAAGAAGGATCGGTGCGCGAGCGAAAGGCGTAGAGCTCACGCTCGAACAGAGCCGGGCGGCACGATGAGATCGCGTTTACTGGCCGGCGTAGGCACCGCGCTCGGTCAGCGCGAATTGCGAGACGAACCAGTTGCCGTACCAGCGCAGCACCCATGGAATCGGGATCAGGAAGCCGCAGGCGATCGTGAACACGATGGTTCGCCACAGCACCTCGATGCCGGACGCATTGAAGCTGACCTCGCGGCGCGTGCCGTCGATGTTGCGGCAGATCCAGCGCATCCAGGCGGTCAGCACCCAGGCCCAGCCGATGATGGTGATGGCCGAGACCACCATCGCCACGTACCAGCCGACATAGGCGACCGGGCTGCCCTTGAACGAGATCGGCAGGTCCTGGCCGCTCGAGCTGAGATGGCCGATGATCCAGCGCACGATCATCCAGCTCAGGAAGCCCTGCAACAGCAGCGAGAGCAGCGTCACGATGTTGCTGTTGGCCGCGCCGGCATAGGTCAGAAGGCCGAGCACGATGAAGACCCACCAGATGTCGAGCGGCTGTCCGGTGAAGGCGAAATGCGGCCGGCCCGGCACGCGGATATAGGGGATCGCAAAGCGGTAGAGGCCGGTCGCGGTCCACGGCGCCGGGATGACGAGAATCTGGCCGATGAACATCAAGAGGCTGCGGCCGAACAGGCCCCAGATCGGGAAGTCGGCGGACAGCGTGCCGCCGCTATAGCTTCCGGACGCCACCACCGGCGGCGGTCCGCCGGCCTGCGGAAATGCCGGCGGCGCGCCGGCGCTCGGGACGAGGCCCGGAATCTCCCCGGCCTTCTGCCAGCCAGCCATGCCCTCAGTCCACACCAGGGTGTCGGCCCCCACCGTGCCCCGGGTGATCAGGTCGCGGAGCTGGGTTTCAGGCAGGGGGCCCTTTTGCTGGCCTTCGGATGCATAAAACCAGTTTCGGTTCGACATTTCTTGTTTCCTCGGGGCGCGCGCGCAGGGACACGCGATAGGCGAAACGAACCAGCAAGAGCGCTGGCCGGGGCGGGAAAGCCACATTGTGGCCGAGCGTTTCCATTCCGTACAGTGAGGGAGCTCACGCGCTGCGCATGTTTTCCGCTTCAACCTGCAAGTTTTTTATGCCATTTGCCCAGAAAGCTGCCAGATTTGGCGGACGCGAAGTGCCGCTCGGGGATGGCAAATTGCCGCTCCGGGAGGCAGCAGGTGCCGGCTCGCGGGACGGCAAGTGCCGCTCCGGGACGGGCGCACACGGAAAACCTCAAGGGAATGAAGGCCTGAACCATGAAACTCGTCGTCGCGATCATCAAACCGTTCAAGCTCGATGAGGTGCGCCAAGCGCTGACCGCGATCGGCGTCCACGGCATGACGGTGACCGAGGTGAAGGGCTATGGCCGCCAGAAGGGCCACACCGAGATCTATCGCGGCGCCGAATATGTCGTGAACTTCCTGCCCAAGCTTCGGATCGAGATCGCCGTCGATACCGAGCTCGCCGACAAGGCGGTCAGCGTCATCACCGAGCACGCCCGCACCGGCCAGATCGGCGACGGCAAGATCTTCGTGACGCCGATCGATCATGCGCTGCGCATCCGCACCGGCGAGACCGACAACGACGCGCTCTGAACCCTGGAGCCTGATCGCTCGCGACAAACGCGGAAAGCGTTTGCGCGGAGATCATGCCCAAACAAAACGATCGAGATCATCGCCGGCAACGACGCCGGCGCACGCCACAACCGCACACCAAGAAACGACGACCGCCGGGGAATGATGATGGGGGCACGAGCTCTTCGTGCAGCGATATCAGCTGCGCCGATCACTGCTGCAATCCTGCTCGCGCAGGCTACGCCGGCCTTCGCGCAAGACTCGGCATCCAGCTCCGGCGTCAACGCCGCCGACACCGCCTGGATGATCGTCGCCACCGCGCTGGTGCTGATGATGACGATCCCCGGACTGGCGCTGTTCTACTCCGGCATGGTGCGCAAGAAGAACGTGCTGGCGACGATGGCGCAGAGCCTCACCGCCGTTGCGCTCGTCTCGATCCTCTGGGTCACCTTCGGCTATTCGCTGAGCTTCGTCGGCGACGGTCCTTGGCTCGGCTCGCTCGATCGCTGGTTCCTGGCCGGCATCACCATGGACAGCATCAATCCGGCGGCGAAGACCATCCCCGAAGCGCTGTTCATGCTGTACCAGATGACGTTCGCGATCATCACGGTGGCGCTGGTCGCAGGCTCGGTCGCCGACCGCATGCGGTTCTCCGCCTATGTGCTGTTCTCGATCGGCTGGTTCATCTTCGCCTATGTGCCGCTGGCGCATTGGGTGTGGGGCGGCGGCTTCCTCGCTGCAGCGGGCGTGCTGGATTTCGCCGGCGGTCTTGTGGTGCATCTCTCCGCCGGCATCAGCGGCCTGGTCGCGGCCAAGGTGATGGGCAACCGCCACGGCTATGGCCATGACAATCTTTCGCCGTTCGATCTGTCGCTCGCGGTGGTCGGCACCGGCCTGCTCTGGGTCGGCTGGTTCGGCTTCAACGGCGGTTCGGCGCTCGCGGCCAATTCGCGCGCGGTGATGGCGATCACGGCCACCCATCTTGCGGCCTGCGCCGGCGCGCTGACCTGGGGCGCGATCGAATGGGCGACGCGCCGCAAGCCGTCGGTGCTCGGCATGATCTCGGGCGCGGTCGCGGGGCTCGGCACCATCACCCCGGCATCCGGCTTCGTCGCGCCGTGGCACGGCGTCGTCATCGGCATCATTGCCGGCCTGGTCTGCTTCTGGGCCTGCACCTGGCTGAAGCATCGCTTCAAGTATGACGACTCGCTCGACGTGTTCGGCGTGCACGGCATCGGCGGCCTGACCGGCACGCTGCTTGCCGGCGTATTCGCGGCCTCGGCAATCGGCGGCACGTCCGGCCTGCTCGAGGGCAATCCGAAGCAGCTGCTGATCCAGCTCTACGGCGTCGCGGTCACCTTTGTCTGGTGCGGCGGGGTCACCTTCGTGCTGCTCAAGCTGGTCAGCGCCTTCGTCCCGCTGCGCGTCTCGATGCAGCAGGAGCTCGAAGGTCTCGACATCTCCCAGCATGGCGAGGCGCTGCAGTAAGTAGCCGAGGCGGCGGTGGCAGCCGGACTCACGGGCCAGGACGACGACACCGGCCACCGCGAGGGCGAATTTGTAAAACAACCCCATGCAAAGGACCCGAGCGCCGCGACGTCACGAAGTACGGCGCGAGCAAGGTTCGGGCTTGTACGACACATAAGTGTATGCTTATGTGTCGTCATGGTCGACACCGACATCTTCAAGGCGCTGGCCGATCCGACCCGCCGCAAGGTCTTTGAGAAGCTGGCCGGCGGCAGCCTGAACGCCAGCGCCTTGCGCGACGGACTTGAGATCAGCCAACCGGCGATGTCGCAGCATCTGGCGGTGCTGCGCGCGGCAGGGCTGGTGCGCGAGCAGCGGCAGGGCCGCTTCGTGAATTATGAGGTCGACCCGGACGGCATCGCCAGCATCGGCACCTGGCTCGCCCGCTACCGCGCCTATTGGCCGAAGCGCATCGAAGCGCTCTCCGATCTGCTGAAGGACATGGATCAATGAGCGACACAGTTGAGCCTGATCATGACGACGCCGACCTGGTGCTCGAATACGAGCTCGATGCACCGCCTGAAAAAGTATGGCGCGCGGTGACCATTCCGGCCCTGCGCGAACGCTGGCTCCCGGATTGCGATCTCGCGGACGCTGAACCCCTGTCATCGATCGCTGGCGAAGAGGTGCGCTTCCGGCTGCGCGAGTCCGAGCCGCCGTTTCGCGAAAGCCATGTCACCTTCCGGATCGAGCCGAACGAGGCCGGCGGCACCCGCTTTCGCATCATCCAGCAAGCATGCGACATCAGGGGAAAGCAGCCGCAACCGGCCAACAGCAACAACCGCACAATGATGCGCGCGGCCTGATCCCCAACCTCACCTACCGAGACTTCATCACCTGCAGCAATGGAGGTCGCCGATGCGCGACATGATGCAACTCGTCCCTATGGTCGTCGAACAGTCGAGCCGCGGCGAACGTTCCTTCGACATCTATTCCAGGCTGCTGCGCGAGCGCATCATCTTCCTGAACGGCGAGGTCAATGATGCGATGTCCGGACTGGTCTGCGCGCAGTTGCTGTTCCTCGAAGCCGACAACCCCAACAAGCCGATCAACCTCTACATCAACTCCTATGGCGGCGTGATCACCAGCGGGCTTGCGATGTACGACACCATGCAGTTCATCAAGGCGCCGGTGCACACGCTGTGCATGGGCACGGCGCGCTCGATGGGGTCGTTCCTCTTGATGGCCGGCGAGCCCGGTCACCGCGCCGCGCTGCCGAATGCGAGCCTCCACGTGCATCAGCCGCTCGGCGGCTTCCAGGGCCAGGCGTCCGACATCCTGATCCATGCCACCGAGATGCAGGAGACCAAGCGGCGCATCATCCGGCTCTATGCGCAGCACTGCGGGCGCACCGAAACCGACGTGGAACGGACCCTGGATCGCGATCACTTCATGTCCGCGCAGCAGGCGCTCGAATGGGGACTGATCGACAAGGTCTTCGCCGAACGCGACGCCGCCGAAAAGCATGATCCGGTGCCGCGCTGATCTTCGTCGCTGGAGCGGCCAAACCGTTCATGACAGCGCCATCGATTTAGACTTCACCTCGGCATGCTGCACCGTGACCCGCACGGTATCGGGACGGTTCGATCCTCCGCGCCTGCCGCCGCCGCGGTGGTCGATCAGGCGCGCGACGACAGCGCGCCGCGCATGACGAGACGTCAGCGAATGGTCGGCATTCGGCAGCGTCAACCGCGTCACTCCAGGGATGCTTGTGAGCCGTTTGCCGTCCTGACCGAAATGCCGTGCGATCTCCTGCAGGCTGAGATCGCCGTCCGAGGTGACCATGAGGACGCGCACGCCGCGGCTACAAAGCTCGCGCATCCAGCGCTCGACGCGGTTACGGCCAAGCAAGGCGGACGGATGCATCGCCGATAGCGTCGACTTGACGGCTTCCAATCCGCGCCGCACCAGCCGCCTGGCGCTATCTGACACTGACAGCTTCCAGGCGGACCTGGTCGTCATCGCAGGCCCGTCCGCCGGACCGATCTGTTGCTGGCTTCCGCGATTCGCCTTGGAGGTTTCGTATGCTTTCCAGGCCGTAAGCTCCAGCGCGTAGGAACTGTTCCAGGCAAAGCAGAGCGGGTTGATCATGGTCAGGGCGCGGACGCGGCGGTCCGCGCGCGCAGTGTGAAAGGCCTGGAAGGCGCCCGAGCATGTGCCCACAAGCTCGACTTTGGCAAAGCCCGCCCGCTGCATCCAGTCAATCGCCGCGCTGACGTCGAAGCGGGTGCGGGAATCATAGAGGAACAGACGATTGCTCCCGGCATCGTCGCTCAGGCCGAGGCCCGGCAGGTCAATGCGAAGCGACGCCACGCCGGCGGCGGCAAGCTCGCGCGCCGCCTCGACCGTGCCGCGCGCCCAACCGACATGCGGCACCCCGCCGGAGTTGAGGAAGATGACCGGATCGGCCGCATGGCCGTCACGTGGCCGGGTCAGCACGCCACAGATCAATGGCGCCTGCCTGATCACAACCGGTTCTTCCGTGTAGTGCGATCCCTCCAATAGCTCGCGGCCGGTCAAGGATTCGACGCCCCGAGCTACGCCGGCGACGGCCCGGTCGGACAACCAATCCGCCCAGCAATCGACAACGTCGGCCGGGATCCGGTTCGCGGTCGGGTCGCACACGAGCAGGTGATAGTCCTTGAACTCCGCGATTGTCGCGCCTTCGAAAGAAGTTCGACCGTCGCGGATTTCAGAGCCTGCCAACGGCTTTCCGTTCGCGAGCAAAAGCATCGGCAGGGGCGGAAGGGCCGCGACGGCCCGCCGCCAATCCAGCCTCGACAGATCGGCGAGCGTCTCATGCGAAAGCCGGAAGCCGACGACCTCGCGGCCCTCGGCGAACGTCGCGTCGCTTGCGGCGCTCTTGGCGAGCGACCCATCGATCACGCGCGACATCGCGGTGATTTCGCGCACATAGGTTTTGCCGGAACTCGGTGGCGCAAGCAGCGCAAGGCCTGCGACGTCGTCCCGCCCCGCCGCAGCGAGCGGGGCCAGCAGCGCGCCGAGACGGAAGCCGGCGAGGATGACATCCTCCACGCCGCAATCCCGCTTCAACCGGTCGATCGCCGCGCCGATGCTTGCGGTCCAGGCCATCACCCGGCCCGGCGCCGAATCGTCGCCGGCGGCGTCGCCGCAGCCGGGATAGTCAAACAGCAGGACAGGCAGGCCCGCCGCGGCCGCCCTGTCGGACAACAGCTTCAGGAATCGGCGACTGCACAGATCCTCATGACCATGCGCGCCGGCGATGACAACGCCCCGCCGCCCCTTCGCTACGTTCAGCCAGCCGATGGTATCGGCAAAGACAACTGGTTTCATGTCATGCTCCCGGCGGACTCCCTTGTCCGCACGACTTCCAATTCTTCCGCTCTCGGCACCTCGTAGCTCGCGTCGCGATCGGCATTGAGCGCCGTCACCGCGCCGCCAGGCGTCGCCAGGGGCGGACCGTCAAGGCCGACCTCCCGCTCGATGCCCGGCATCAGGTGGAAATTGTTCTCCGTTGGAACGAACCGATCATCCTGGATGGAGACGTGGTAGGCCGCGCGTTTGCAGGCCAGCCGCAGCCGCCACGCGTCCTTCCGACGCACCAAACTCACAGTCAGGCCGACGTCGCGCTGCGCGGTCATGACACCCGGCAGCACATGGAAGGCCTCGGCAAAGATCTTCCCGTCGTCGCCTTCCAGGCTTGCAACGGTGACTTCATGTCCGGGCGGCCCGAAGCGATAGGCGTAGGAAATATCGAAAAAGGCGCCGAGTACCGAGAAGGCCGAAAGCGACAGGCCGCCGTGCGCCGGCACGCTGATTGGTTGGCGCGCTGACACCACCGGCGTGACGCCATCCCGCAGACAGGTCAGCGATAATGTCGCCCGAACGGTCTTCGCAGTATCGTTGACGGCATGGACGGTCAGTCCGTTGACGCCCTCGTCGCTCAGGATCAGCCGTAGCGGGGCAAATGCGCGCCTCAGCCCGTGCCAGACGGGCTTGGGCCGGCCGGTCGAATCGACCACGCCCCAACCCGCGCCCGGCCGCAAGTCCTTCCAGAAGAACAGCAGCGCTCCAGCCGTCGGCGAACAGGGTCTGCGCCATTCGTCGATGGTGCGCTCCACCACCTCGGTCGTCACCGCACGGGAGAGTTCGAGATAGCGTCTGGTATTTTCGATGCGCAGCCGGCGCGCGTCGACGGAAAAAAGCGTTTCCAGATAGTGCTCGCGCACATCCTCGAAGTCCCACGACGCGCCGACGTCGCGCGGCACACCCGCCTTCCAGCGCGGATCGTGCACCGGCGGCACCGGCAGATGCGCATCCAGCGTTGCCTGGTCAGGCACATTGGCAAAGGCAAGGCATTCGCTTGCGAAGCGCACTTCGGCCCGGCGCGCGTCATCCAGCGGCCGGCAATAGGCGCCGACCCCGTAATAATGCATCGGCCCGCCATCGGCCGTGAACGGCAGGTTGCCGCCGGATGGCGATGACGTCACAAGCACCAGGTCGGGCCGCTTCGCTTCGGCGATGGGGCGCACCACCTTGTCGAACCAGGGCGTCGGATCCATCGACATCGGCATGCCCATCATCGCCGCCTGCTGTGCCACCTCGCTGCCGCCGCACAGAACGGCGAGTGATGGCGAATGCCTGAGCCGCGTGAGCAGGTCCTCGACCTCGCGCGAGAGCGACGCGCACCAGGCCTCGTCCTTCGCCGGATAGTCGAAATTGGCGAGCATCAGGTCCTGCCAGACCAGGATGCCCATCTCGTCGCAAAGCTCGTGAAACGCGTCGCCCTCGTAGACGAACGTGCCGCCGACCCTGAGCATGTTGACGCCCGCCCGTCGTGCAAGATCGAGGTCGCGCGCGATCTCTTCGCGTGAGGACGGCAGCCGCACCGGGTCGGACGGCGTCCACACCGCGCCGCGACAAAAGACGGATACGCCGTTGACGACCAGCCGAAAGCCGCGTCCGTCGGTGCCGCGATCGATCTCGATATGCCGGAAGCCGACGCGGCCGAGCGTTACTCGCATCGAGCCGAGCGTGACGACAACCTCGTGCAACGCCGGATCGCCATGGCTGCTCGGCCACCATGGCGCAACGTTCGCAATATCCAGTTTCGCCGTCAGCCGCGTCGCTGTCTCTGAAGTCAATGCGGCGACAGCGCCCGCACAGGCGACCGTGGCCGGCGCGTCATCAAACGGCTCGACCAGCGTGATCGCGATGGAAAGATGCCCTGTTGTGCCGACGAGGTCGGCCTGCATTTGCACATCGCGCACGCCTTGCCGGTTGGTATCGCGGATCAGCTTGATCGGTCGCCATGGTCCGACGATATCGAAGCCGGGGCACCAACCCGGCATATGGCCGATCAGCGTGGTCCGTACGAGCCTCAGCCGCTGATCGTCGATCATGCGCGGCCGCCAGCGCGCACGCGGACCGGTCAGGGTTTCCAGATGGCGGTCGAGGCTGCGGAATGCGATGGCCAGTTGCTCGCCGCCGGCAAGCGTCAGGGCCACATCATGGCGCTCGAACATCGAGGTCGAGGACAGCACGAGGCGATCGTCGAGCCAGACCTCTGCAACCGTCGCCAAGCCGTCAAATACGAGACGGGCCGGGCCGGTGACATCGAGCCGGCGACGATACCAGACGTCCTGGTCGTGCAGCGGAGTAGGATGGTTGCGGTCCCAGCGGCCAAGCCGCTCCAGCGCAGCAGCGGCCGTGCCGGGGCACGCCGCCTCCAGCCATTCGGCGCTGCCGTCGATCGCCGCCGGAGACGCCCACGCGCCGGCTGGCGAGACGACCATGCACCAGCCGCTGTCCAGAGGCTCGGCCGTGTCGGTCGTCGACACCAAAGCGTCCATACACATGCATTCCCATGACCGGCAGGCCGGTCCTACGCTGCCTTGCTGGCGAGATCCGCCATGCGACCGTCCAGAGCGTCCATCACCGTTTGCCAGGCCTTGGCCATCGGCCCGATGGCGTCCGCGAGCCCATCGAACCGATGCCGGGCCATGGCGCGGGCGAGCTTGAATTGCATGACCTTGGCGCCCTCGGCGATTGCCGCGGCGGCTTCGATCGCCTCGGCCAGACCGGCCTCGCCGTGCCGTCCCAGCCATTCCAGATGACTGGAGAGGAGTTCGAAATTGGCGCCCACCTGCCGCAACGTGTTGAAGGCGTAGACGTGAAAATACTCCGGTGACCGGGCGGCCAGTGCCTCGGCATGGCTGCCGAACACGGCCGCGTAGGCATCGAGCGGATTGCGCTTCGGCCTCCGCCGCAGATGCTGCGCGAGGATTTCCGTGGCCGCACTGACCGGATCGCGCGAGGGGCGCATGGTGTCGAACTTGACGAACTCGGCATAGGGAAACAGCGGCAGGCCGCCGGCCGGCGCGTCGTTGCGCTGCCCGAAAATGCCGTCATAGTCCTCGCCGTCCAGGGCGAAGTAGCCGTCGTTGTGGAAGTAGGCCATGTGGCGGCGCCCGGGAACGAGCACGTTGACGCCGATCGTCGTCTTGGAATGGCCACTGCGATAGGTGATGCCCTTCGTGTCGGGCAGGTAGAAGGCATCGACCTCGACCAGCGGCAGCCGCCCGCGCTCGATCTGATTGAGAACGTGCGCCTCCAGACGATCGAACACGGACAGTTCCTGGATATCCAGGCCGGCCAATCGCTGCAGGTCGGCCGTCGGGAACTTGAAGAACGTGAACTGGTCGCCTTCGAAATCCTGCGCCACGGTGAAGCCGAGCGCAGCGACCGGGTCATTCCCGTTCGCATGCATGACTTCGATCAGAAGATCGACATAGCAGTTGGTCTGCGGCCATCGCCGCTCCGCGTCGTGTAGCAGGTGCGGCTTGTAGTCGGCCGGATCGAGCCCGGCGATGGCACTCTGCATTTCAGTTGCCCCAAAGCGTGTCACGCACGGAAGCCGGCCATGCCTCGACGTCAGGGCCGTGATGGCGGAACAGCGCGAGCGCCACGCGCTCCAGCCCGAAGCCGACGCAGGCTGAGTGGCACAGGCTGCCATCCGCGAATTTGAGGCCCCAGGTCTGGCCAAAATGGTCGCGATGATAGTTGAAGGACAAGCAGGCCGTCGGTTTCTCGATGCTGGTTACCGGGATCAGCAGCTCGAACTTGAGTCCCTCGTCGCGCTGGTTGTTGGCCATCATCTTGCCGCCGCGACCGAAGAACGGATCGTTGGCGAGATCAACCTCGCAGGGCAGGTCGAGGGATTCGATCATCGCCTTGCCGCGCTCCAGCCAGCTTTCGCGGAAGGCGCACACCTGCTCGGCCGTACCGATGCGGACGAATTCGCGCATGCGGAACAGCTGCATGCGCGCGGGATCCTTGGAAGGCTCATGACGGAAGCAGTAAGAGGAAAGCTCGAACAGCACACCGTCATCGGGCACCGGACCGCGCGCGGCAACGGTCGGATAGAGCGGATAGCAGGCGGCTGGCGTCAGCACGACGTTGGTCGCTTGCTGCAGTTCGGTCCAGTCCTCTCCCGCAGCCATCATGCCGAGAAGCTGCGCATGCTCGCGCTCGCCGCCCATGAAGGAATGCACGCAGCCTGCAAGCTGGGGGAAGCTTTTCATATAGCCACTGCCTTCAAGCGTGGCGCGGCTCATGCCCGGCGGGAAGTGGATGCGGGTTGCCTTGTCTGGCGCTCCGATGCTGGTCACGAGCCGCTCAAAGCGCTCGATCACGTCTTCGAAAACGCCGGAGCGGCCATAAAGCCCGTCTACTCCGGTCTTGAACAGGATGCTCTTGTCGAACAGGGTGTCGAGCAGGCTCTTGGCATCGAACGTCTTGGCGTCCATCTCAACCTCTCAGGCTGGTGTCAAAGCGGCTCATCAGCAGGAGCGTCGCGGTGTTGGAAAGAATACGGTCGTTCGAAATCATCAGCGGCGCTGAGCTCACATCGCGCAGATGCCTGCCGACGCTGAACGGCGTGCCGTTCTTGTAGCCGACGATGCCGTTGATCAGCATGGCGAGCCGCACGATCGCCCCAGCCTTCTCGCTCGCAGCGACCTTCAACGCGTTGATCTCGGCGGTAAAGCCAATCGAGGAGAGCGCGTCGTCATTGCCCTTGGCCGCATCGAAGCGGTCAATGGCAGCCGTGAGATGACCCTTCATCTCCTGAAGCAGGGCGGCTGCCTCGGCGAGCCGAAGCGCACCCGGCGGCAGACTTCCATCCGCCTGCTTGCGCGCCGCAGCCTTGACGAATGCTTGCGCGCGATTGAAGGCATCGGTGGCGATACCGAACCAGGTCGCCGCCCAGAAGATATGCGAGCTCGCCAGCATCGACTGTGCCGCGATCTCCGAGAACGGCTTGGGGAAAATCTGCGCCGCGTCACCATGCGCGACGAGATGGAAACCGTCCGAACAGGTGCCGCGCATTCCGAGCGTATCCCATACGGAGGTGCGCTCCAGCGTGCGGTTCAGGTCCGCGGGAATGACAACCATCACCTGATCGGAGCTTGCCGCGTCGGGAGCGCGCCGCGCCGTGGCAAGAATCGCGTCGGCGTGGCGGCCGTAGGAAATAACGGTTGCTTCCTTTGTCAGCGAGAAGCGGCCGTCCGCCACTTCGACCGCACAGATCGAATTGCGCAGATTGCCGCCGATGCCGGCTTCCGTGGTCGCCGAGGCCATCAGCAACTGCTCCGCCGCAATGCGGCGCATATAGGCCAGATGCCAGTCGCTGGCGCCGCCATGGCTGACGAAGCTCGACGTCTTGATCTGGTGCATGGCGTAGATCATGGCGCTCGAGCCGCAGGCCTGGGCGAGCTGAACGATCAGCTCCGCGATCTCCATCGTGCCCAATGCCTCCCCGCCATGCTCGACGGGAATCGCAACGCCGAGCAGGCGCTCGCGCTTCAATGCTTCGATGGTATCGGCCGGGAAGCGGCCCTCACGGTCTACCGCATCGACCTGCTGCGCCGCGACCTTGGCGACCAAACGCATGCGCTCGGCCGGCGTGGCGGCAGAGGCCGGCACGGGCTCTATCTTTCTCACCACGATCATGGTTTTACGCCGCCCGCTGTGTCAGCCGTGAAACGGCGTCGGCGACGTTGGCGAGCGACGAGAAGGTCCGTCGCGTGAGCATCGCCTCGGGAAATTCGATGTTGAACTCTTCCTCAAGCGCCAGCATCACCTGCACCGTGGCGAAGGATGTCAGCCCTGCGTCATAGAGATTCGTGTCGTCGGTGATTGTGTTGAAATCCAGCGAAATCATCGGCTGCTGCTCGAGCAGCGCGCGGATACGATCAATCATTGGTTGCCCCACCTGTCATTGAAGTTCTTATGCGGCGGCAATAGCGCAACGACGGCAACCGTGGCGTTAACGCCGGAACGACAATGTTACAGACAGCTAACGATCGGTAACGAGCGCCGGCAAAAGTCCAGCATTTGCTGTCCTGGCGGGCGTACCTGATGCGAGCCCTTGTCCGCTTCGCGCAGAACGACGCGGCGAGGCTGCCGCAACTGTCCTCGCGCCGGTCCCGGTTCGGGGTGGGAACCCAAACAAGCCGATGAAACCCAACATCAAATTCCTATCGCGCAATCGTCCGACAGACGCGAATGGCGAAATGATCGAGAGGGTGTTCGCGGACCGTGGGGCGGATCCAGAAGCGCTCGCCGGATACCGCCTACTGCCCCGCGGCTGAGCAGAATTGTGTCCGGAGTTAGCCGTGCCTGCGTTCTAGACAGGCCTGACCATATTTTAGGCGCGGCGGAATAGCGCAGGGGCACCTCCCACCCGTAAAGCGGGAAAAGGTCCGGATTCATAATCCATTAGCGAACTCCGGCCGTTTGGCACGGCATTTGATTCTAAGGGTCCAGGCTGTGCCCGCGTAGTGGATGTCCTCCGCGTGGTGAACCTCAGTCGAAACTCCCGGTGTTCATTCGCACCGGGCCCAAGCGGGGATAGGACTCATGAAAATTGTTATGGCGATCATTAAGCCATTCAAACTCGAAGAGGTCCGTGACGCCCTGACCGCCATTGGCGTTCACGGTCTCACGGTGACGGAAGTCAAAGGCTACGGCCGCCAGAAAGGCCACACGGAAATCTATCGCGGCGCCGAATATGCCGTGAGCTTCCTGCCGAAGATCAAGATCGAGGTCGCGGTCAATTCCGATCAGGTCGACAAGACCATCGACGCCATCACCTCCGCCGCCAAGACCGGCCAGATCGGCGACGGCAAGATCTTCGTCATCAGCCTCGAACACGCCGTGCGCATCCGCACCGGCGAGGCCGATGCCGCGGCCCTCTGATTTCGCGCTCAAACCTTAAGACCTCAGGAGTGAAATAACATGACGTTCAAGCGTCCCTATGGCGCGGGACTGGCGGCCCTTGCAGTCGGCCTGTTCGCCGCGACCGCCGCCTACGCCGAGCCGACAGTCAACAAGGGCGACAACGCCTGGATGCTGACCTCGACGGTGCTGGTGCTTTTGATGACCATCCCGGGCCTCGCGCTGTTCTACGGCGGCCTGGTCCGCTCCAAGAACATGCTCTCGGTGCTGGCGCAGGTGTTCTACACGGTCTGCCTCGTCACCGTGCTCTGGGCCCTCTACGGCTACAGCCTCGCTTTCACCGGCGGTTCCGACTTCATCGGCGGCTTCTCCAAGGCCTTCCTGATGGGCGTCACGCCGGACTCGAAGGCGGCGACCTTCTCGGTCGACGCCAACATCTCGGAACTCATCTATATGTGCTTCCAGATGACGTTCGCGGCGATCACGCCGGCCCTCATCGTCGGCGCCTTCGCCGAACGCATGAAGTTCGCGGCGATCGCGCTGTTCATCCCGCTCTGGGTGACGCTGATCTATTTCCCGATCGCGCACATGGTCTGGTACTGGCCGGGCCCGGACGCGATCCAGGATGCCGCCAAGGCG
Organism: Bradyrhizobium australafricanum; assembly: GCF_020329495.1. Taxonomy (NCBI): domain Bacteria; kingdom Pseudomonadati; phylum Pseudomonadota; class Alphaproteobacteria; order Hyphomicrobiales; family Nitrobacteraceae; genus Bradyrhizobium; species Bradyrhizobium australafricanum. Next base: position 237,894 of record NZ_JAGKJL010000003.1, read on the forward strand.
CTCGCCGCTGCGGCTGACGGCGCGGCCAAGACCGCGGCGCAGGCCAAGCTCGACGAGATCAACGCCGATGCCGGCTGGATCTTCAAGAAGGGCGCGATCGACTTCGCGGGCGGCACCGTCGTGCACATCAACGCGGGTATCGCCGGCCTGGTCGGCGCGCTGCTGATCGGCAAGCGGACCGGCTACGGCAAGGAGCTGATGGCTCCGCACTCGCTGACCATGACCATGATCGGCGCCTCGCTGCTCTGGGTCGGCTGGTTCGGTTTCAACGCCGGCTCCAACCTCGAAGCCAATGGCGGCGCTGCGCTCGCCATGACCAACTCCTTCGTGGCCACTGCCGCGGCGGCGCTGGCCTGGATGTTCGCGGAATGGATCATCAAGGGCCATCCCTCGCTGCTCGGCGCGCTCTCGGGCGCGGTCGCGGGCCTCGTCGCGGTGACCCCGGCGGCCGGCTATGCCGGTCCGATGGGCGCCATCGTGCTCGGCCTCGTGGTCGGCGTGGTCTGCTTGTTCTTCTGCACGGTCGTGAAGAACGCGCTCGGCTATGACGACTCGCTCGACGTGTTCGGCGTCCACTGCGTCGGCGGCATCGTCGGCGCGCTCGGCACCGGCATCCTGGTCAACCCGGCGCTCGGCGGTGCAGGCATCATCGACTACACCGCGATCCCGCCGAAGGTCGCCGATTACGACTTCGCGGCGCAGATGATCTCGCAGGTTTGGGGCGTCTGCACCACGCTGGTGTGGTCGGGCATCGGTTCGGCGATCCTCTACAAGATCGTCGACGTGATCGTCGGCCTGCGCGCCAACGTCGAGACCGAGCGTGAAGGCCTCGACATCACCGAGCACACGGAGCGCGCCTACAACATGTGAGTTCTCCCGGGACTCTGGCTCCCTCCGGGGCCGGGTCCAGAACTACGGTTCGGGCACATACCCGGCAATGTCCGGACCGTTGAGGGGCTCCAGCGCAAGCTGGGGCCCCTTTCTTTTTTCCGCGGCTTGAGAAAATATTGTCGGAATTGCCTGCCATTGTGGAATGACAGGCCACAAACAACGAAAACGGGAGGACGTCATGAAGGTGCAGGGCAGATGCTATTGCGGCAATGTGCGCTATGAGGCCGAAGGCGAGCCGATGATGGCGGCGCAGTGCCTGTGCCGGGAATGCCAGTACATCACGGGCGGCGGACCGAACATGTTCATGGCAATGCCGACCACCGGCTTCAAATACACCGCCAGCGAGCCCAAGCAGTTCACCCGCAAGGATCTCGACCGCGCCGTGACGCGCGAGTTCTGCCCGGAATGCGGCACGCATCTCGTGACCAAGGTGCCGGGCCTGCCCGCCACCATCCTGAAGGTCGGCACCTTCGACGACCCCTCGGTGTTCACCCCGCAGATGACGATCTACACCTGCGACAAGCAGACCTTCCACCACCTGCCCGAAGGCAAGCCGTCGTTCGAGAAGCTGCCGGCGCGGTAGCCGCCACGTATCGCGCGCGTAGCCCGGCCTGCTGTCTGTTTTCTCCTTCCCCCTGAAAGGGGGAAGGTCGGGATGGGGGTTAGCCGCGCACTCTGCTGTCTGCGGAGAGAATAGATCCCCACCCGCTTTGCTCTCCGAGCAAAGCGACCTCCCCTTTTCAAGGGGAGGTTGGAGCCATCGAGCCGCGTCAGTCGATCAAAACTTCCTCATCCGGCAGCTCGCTCGGTGCACCGTCGCGCAAATAGCGTTCGAGGATGTCGGCAAGCGACAGCGGCGTGAGGCGCTCGCTCGCACCGGATAGATCGGCGATCGGCCACCAGCGGAAGCAATCGAGCACCTTTGCCTCGGCCTCGTCGGCCATCACGGGCGCGAAGCGATCCGCGTGAACGATCCGGTATTCCTCTTTCTGGGAAATCCGCCTGCCGCCCCAGTTGAAGGTGTGGTGTCGCCGCCAGACGGCGGGCCCGGGCTCGAAATCGATCAGCCCCAACTCCTCGGCCAGTTCCCGCTGCAGCGTCGCTTCCGCCGTCTCGTCGCCCTCGACGCCGCCGCCCGGCGCGATCCAGAAGCAGTCGCCGCCCTGCGGCGGGCGAATCCGCATCAGCAGGACTTCGCGCTCGCCGGTGATAATGAGCGCCCGGACGGCGCGGCGATGGATCATGTTTCGGAGCAATTTCGATGCGGTTTTCTGGCGTGAGCGCTGATATCACGCGCCGGCAGATCGTGCCGCGCACCGATGGTTAATCGCGTCTTAACCTCGCCCTATCTATGGTGACTTGATCGGTTTACGGTCGGCGCCCCTACCCTCCGACCGCAGTGAAAGTGCTGGCATTTCAATCATGGCAATGACCGCCTCATCCGGCTTGGCGCAGGGCGCTGGCGATGTCGCATCCGCCGGCCAGGCCGAGCGTTCCCCTTTCCTGCGCACGACCGAGCTGCTGGCGCCCTATCAGCCCGCCAAACCCTTGATTACGCTGTCATTAGGCGAGCCGCAGCACCCGGTGCCCGATTTCGTCGGACCGGTGCTGGCAAAGCATACCGCCGAATTCGGCCGCTACCCGATCGCCAAGGGCATTGAACCGTTCCGCCGCGCCGTCGCGACCTGGCTCTCGAGCCGGTTCCAGTTGCCGCGGCCGGTCGATCCGGAGAGCGAGGTGATGGTGCTGAACGGCAGCCGCGAGGGGCTGTTCTTTGCCGCGATATCAGCCTCGCGCTACGTCGCGCCGCGCAAGGGCCGGCCGGCGATCCTGATGCCGAACCCGTTCTATCCGGCCTATGGCGCCGGCGCCCGCGCGGCCGGCTGCGAGCAGATCTACCTGCCGACCACGCTCGCTAACGGTTTCCTGCCCGACCTCGATTCGATCGACGAGGCGACGCTGGCGCGCACCGTGGCGTTCTTCATCGCCTCGCCCGCCAATCCGCAGGGCTCGGTCGCCTCGCGCGCCTATTTCACGCGGCTGAAGCAGCTCGCCGATCGCTTCGGCTTCATCATCCTGAGCGACGAGTGCTACTCGGAGATCTACACCCGCGAGGCGCCGGGCAGCATTCTGGAATGCGCCGGTCCCGACTTCAGCAATGTCGTGGCGTTCCAGTCGCTGTCGAAGCGCTCGAACCTGCCGGGCATGCGGGTCGGCTTCGCCGCGGGCGATCGAAAGTTTCTGGCCGCATTCCACGAGCTGCGCAATGTCGCCGCACCACAGGTGCCGGTGCCGTTGCAGCATGTGGCGGTCGCCGCCTATAGCGACGAGGCGCATGTCGAGGAGAACCGCAGGCTCTATCGCATCAAGTTCGATTTCGCCGACCAGATCCTCGGCAACCGCTACGGCTACAAGCGTCCCGCCGGCGGCTTCTGCGTCTGGCTCGACGTCTCCGAGCGCGGCGGCGACGAGGCTGCGGCGGTCAGGCTCTATCGCGACGCCGGCGTGCGCGTGATTCCCGGCAGCTATCTGGCGCGCCAGCAGACCGACGGTTCCAATCCGGGCGCGGGCTATATCCGCCTTGCGCTCGTCTCCGACAGTGAATCGACGGCCGAGGCGATGCATCGCCTGGTCGAAACCCTGGGTTAATCGCGAAGCGCGAAGATTGAGTATGCCAGCGATCGAACGTGTCATCCCCTTGGTCGGCCATCTGCCGCTCTCGCTCCGCGAGGCGCTGGCGCGACGGCTGCGCGAACTCACCGGGCTCGGCCTGATCGCGCTGTCCGGCGCCATCACGGCGGCGCTGATGACCTGGTCGGTGCAGGATCCGTCGCTGAGCCACGCCACCTCGCGCGCGATCCGCAACGTGCTCGGCTATCCCGGCGCGATCGGCGCCGACCTCCTGATGCAGATTCTGGGCCTTGGCGCGATCATGCTGGTGCTGCCGGTCGCTGTGTGGGGCTGGCGGATGCTGACGCATCGCCCGTTCGACCGCGAGGCGCTGCGGCTCGGCTGCTGGATCCTGTGCACGGTGATCGCGGCGGGCTTCGCCAGTTGCTGGCCGCACAACACCGCATGGCCGCTGCCGACCGGGCTCGGCGGCGTGGTCGGCGACGCGCTGCTGCGTGCGCCGGCCGTCGTGTTCGGCCCGCCCGGCTTCATCTATCGCGTCGTGCTCGGCCTGATCCTGTTCGTCGCGATGGCGGCAAGCTTCCTGTTCGCCTGCGGCTGGGGCGCCAAGGAGCAGGACGACGAGCTGACGCCGATCTCCGACGATGACGAGCCGTTCGTCGAGGACGAAGACAACGATCGCAGCTCGGTCTCGCTGGGCTGGCTGTTCCATGCGCTGATGAGCGCCAAAGCGCGGCTCGGCTGGCTGCTGACCACCGCCTACAAATCGCTGGTCTCGAGCGGAGCCCAGGGCCGCAGCGCCGCGTTCGAGCGCCAGGAGCCGAATATCGGCGGCGGCCGCTCGGCGCCCTCGATCGCACCGGCGCATGAAGACCATGATGAGGACGAGGCTGAGGCTTTCGACGACGAGGAGGAAGAGGAGGACGAGGAGGAAGAAGCTCCCGCCGCCCGCGCCCCGCGCAAGAAGGCCGAGCCGAAGCCGAAGAAAAAGAATTCCGACAAGTTCGAGCTGCCCTCGGTCTCCGTGCTCAGTGCGCCGAAGGCCAGCGATCGACAGCCGCTGAGCAAGGCCGAGCTCGAAGCCAATTCGCGCTCGCTCGAGGGCGTGCTGCAGGACTTCGGCGTGCGCGGCGAGATCGTCAAGGCCAATCCCGGCCCGGTGGTCACGCTGTACGAGCTCGAGCCGGCGCCCGGCATCAAGTCGTCGCGCGTGATCGGGTTGTCCGACGACATCGCGCGCTCGATGAGCGCGCTGTCGGCCCGCGTCGCGGTCGTCGCCGGCCGTAACGCGATCGGCATCGAGCTGCCCAACGCGCATCGCGAGAAGGTCTATCTGCGCGAGCTTCTGGTCGCCAAGGAAAGCGTCGATTCGGTTGCGAAGCTGCCGCTGTGCCTCGGCAAGACGATCGGCGGCGACCCCGTCATCATCGATCTGGCGCGCACGCCGCATATGCTGATCGCCGGCACCACCGGCTCCGGCAAATCGGTCGCGATCAACACCATGATCCTGAGCCTGGTCTACCGGCTGCGGCCGGATCAGTGCCGCCTGATCATGGTGGATCCGAAGATGCTCGAACTCTCCGTCTATGACGGTATCCCGCATTTGCTGACGCCCGTCGTCACTGATCCGAAGAAGGCGGTGGTGGCGCTGAAATGGGCCGTGCGCGAGATGGAAGAGCGCTACAAGCGGATGGCCAAGCTCGGCGTGCGCAACATCGACGGCTACAATGCGCGCCTCGTCGAAGCCAAGGCCAAGGGCGAAGAGCTGACGCGCACCGTCCACACCGGCTTCGACAAGGAGACCGGCAAGGCGATCTACGAGGAAGAGAAGCTCGACCTCGAGCCGCTGCCCTACATCGTCATCATCGTCGACGAGATGGCCGACCTGATGATGGTCGCCGGCAAGGATATCGAAGGCGCGGTGCAGCGCCTCGCACAGATGGCACGCGCCGCCGGCCTGCATGTCATCCTCGCCACGCAGCGTCCGTCGGTCGACGTCATCACCGGCACGATCAAGGCGAACTTCCCGACCCGGATCGCCTTCCAGGTGACGTCGAAGATCGACAGCCGCACCATCCTTGGCGAGATGGGCGCCGAGCAGCTGCTCGGCCAGGGCGACATGCTCTACATGGCGGGCGGCGGCCGCATCAGCCGCGTGCACGGCCCGTTCGCCTCGGACGAGGAAGTCGAGAAGGTCGTGCGTCACCTCAAGACGCAAGGCGCACCGGAATATCTCGAAGCCGTCACCGCGGAAGAGCCGACCGACGAGGACGGCGCCGTGTTCGATGCCACCGGCATGGGCGGCGACGGCGGCGGCGATCTGTTCACGCAGGCGGTTGCGATCGTCAAGCGCGACCGCAAGGCGTCGACCTCATACATTCAGCGCCGACTGCAGATCGGCTATAACCGCGCGGCCTCGCTGATGGAGCGGATGGAACTTGAGGGCATCGTCGGCCCGGCGAATCACGCCGGAAAGCGCGAAATCCTGGTCGGGGAGGAAGAAGGCCAGTTCTGATCGGGGGCGATCATCACGGAAAAACCATATCTCCCTCGGAAGAGGCGGGATAAAATCCGGCGCAGCGGGACGAGCGTCGAACAGAGACCTGACATATCTGATGGCAAAACACCTCATTGACCGCGGCACGCGCACCGCGCTGGCTCTTCTCGTCACCGCCGCGATCGCCAGCGCTGCGACTGCGCAGAATGCGCCGCCCCCGAAGCCCGCACCCAAGGCTGCGCCAAAGAAGGACGCCGGCGCGCAGACCAATGCGGACAAGGGTCCGACGACGACGGGCGCCACCCAGGCACCGCCGAACCCGGTGATTCCCGATCCGCGCCGCAACGTGCCCGCCAACATCTTCCAGACCTTCGACGCCAACCAGAAGGCGCAGGCCGCCAAGGTCTCAGCCTATCTCTCGTCGCTGCAAACGCTGGTCGGAAATTTCGTCCAGGTCGGCCCCGACGGCACCAAGACCAAGGGCGATTTCTATATCCAGAAACCTGGCAAGCTGCGCTTCGAATATGACGACCCGAGCCCGATCGAGGTGATCGCCGACGGCTCCTCGGTCGCGGTGCGCGACCGCAGGCTCGCCACCCAGGACGTCTATCCGCTATCGCAGACCCCGCTGCGCTATCTGCTGTCGGACCGTATCGACCTGATGAAGGACACCAACGTCATCAGCGTCACCGCCGACGACGTGTTCGTCAGCATCACGATCGAGGAAAAGCAGGCGCTGGTCGGCACCAGCCGCTTCCTGCTGATGATCGGCGCCAAGGACGGCAAGCTCAAGCAGTGGACCGTTACCGACCCGCAGGGCTACGACACGACAGTTGCGGTCTACAATCTCGACGCGACGCAGAAGCCCGATCCGGCGCTGTTCAAGATCGACTTCACGACCTATCCCGGCACCTCGCCGGGCTGACCGCCTTTCCTTCTCCCTCGCCCCGCTCTTGCGGGGAGAGGGTTGGGGTGAGGGGCTGCCTCCAGGAATCCGAAAGACGCGAGTACGCGGTGAGTCCCCCTCACCCGGATCACATTGCGCTTCGCCCATGCGATCCGACCTCTCCCCGCAAGCGGGGCGAGGTGGGAGCCTCCCTGTGGACAATCGCACCGAGAACCGTGCTAAGAGGCACCTCTCATGCGGTTCTCCGTCACCACCTGGAACATCAATTCGGTGCGCCTGCGCATCGACACCGTCGCCAAGTTCATCAAGAGCGCGCGGCCGGATGTGCTGTGCCTGCAAGAGACCAAATGCATCGACGATGCGTTTCCGCTCAAGCGCTTCAAGCGGCTCGGCTATGAGCACGTCGCGCTGAACGGACAGAAGGGCTATCACGGCGTCGCCATCGTCTCGCGCCTGCCGTTCGAGACGACCGACATCAGGACGTTCTGCGACAAGATCGATTCACGACACATCTCGGTGTCCTTCGGCGAGAAGGCGCAGCTGTCAAAGCCGCTGGTGCTGCATAATTTCTACGTGCCGGCCGGCGGCGACATTCCCGATCCCGCGCTCAATCCGAAATTCGAGCACAAGCTGCAATTCCTCGACGAGATGAAGGCCTGCGAGCCGCTGCATCCGCGCGGCGACGACCGCCACATCCTGGTCGGCGACCTCAACGTCGCGCCGCATGAGAACGACGTGTGGTCGCACAAGCAGCTGCTCAAGGTGGTCTCGCACACGCCGGTCGAGACCGAGAAGCTGCTCGCCGCGCAGGCGCATGGCGAATGGTTCGACATCGCGCGCGAGCGGATCCCGATGTCGGAAAAGGTCTACACCTGGTGGAGCTACCGCGCGGCGGACTGGACCGTCGGCGATCGCGGCCGACGGCTCGATCACATCTGGGTCTCGCGCGCGCTGAAGGATCAGGTCAGCGATTTCAAGATCACCCGCGACGCCCGCAGCTGGGAGCGCCCGTCGGACCACGTGCCGGTGACGGCGGTGATGGAGGTTTAAGGGCGCCGCCGACCCTCGACCCGTCATCCTGAGGAGCGCGGAACGCGCGTCTCGAAGGGTGCACGGCCCGGCTGGTGGCCGTCGACCCTTCGAGACTCGCCCAGCGGCGCAATTGCGCCGCAAGGCTCGCACCTCAGGGTGACGGATCACGTGCTCAACTTCCCGCCAGCCATCAGGATATCGCTTGCGAGCTGGCTGGTGCGCAGCGCGAGCTCGTCGCGCAGCCGGCGGGCCGCGGCGGGATCGCTTTCCAGCACGCGCTGGAACAAGCTGCGCGCGACGCGGATCACGGAGCCGCGCTCCAGTGCGGTGGCGGTCGACGGCCGCTTCATGGCGACGATCAAGGCGAGCTCGCCGATCAGCGCGCCGGGGCCGGCGATGATCTCGGCGCCGCCTTCCTCGACGCGGAAGGTGCCGCGCTGCACGACATAGCCGGCGTCCGCAGCGTCGCCGGCCTTGAACAGCACGTCGCCTGCGTTGAAATCACGTTGCTCGGAGCCGATCGCCAGCATGCGCAAGGAGCTTTCGCCCAACAGACGCATTGTCGGGACCCGCTCGAGCAGGGCTACGTCATCATCGATCGACATTCAGGTCCGGTAACCGCGGCGCGCCTCGATTTCACGAATCGTTGAGCGCAAAGCGTATCACGGCACCAGCTTGTAGCCACCGGCTTCCGTCACCAGGATTTCCGGGTTGGCGGCGTCCTTCTCGATCTTCTGGCGGAGGCGGTAGATGTGGGTTTCCAGCGTGTGGGTGGTGACACCGGAATTGTAGCCCCAGACTTCCTGGAGCAGGGTCTCGCGCGACACCGGCATCTGGCCGGCGCGGTAGAGGAAGCGGAGGATCGCGGTTTCCTTCTCGGTCAGCCGCACCTTCCTGGCATTGGCGCCGGTCAGCATCTTCGAGCCGGGCCGGAACGAGTACGGACCGACCGAGAACACCGCGTCCTCGCTGGCCTCGTGCTGGCGGAGCTGCGCCCGGATCCGGGCCAGCAGCACCGCGAAGCGGAATGGCTTCGCCACATAGTCGTTGGCGCCGGATTCGAGCCCCAGGATCGTATCGGAATCGGTGTCGTGGCCGGTCAGCATGATGATCGGGGCCTTGAAGCCGCCCTTGCGGAGCGAGCGGACCACTTCGCGGCCGTCAGTGTCGGGCAGGCCGACGTCCATCAGGACCAGATCGGGGGAATTGGCTTTGGCGGCAGTGGCGCCCTTGGCGCCGGTGTCGACTGCGGAGGCTTCGAATTCCTCGTGCAGCGACAGCTGCTCGACCAGCGTATCGCGCAGATCGGTATCGTCATCCACGATCAAGATCTTGCGGGCATTGGCCATAGGTACAATCCTTCGGGGGCGGGCGGTCAGAAGCAGAGGACGCTTATGGCCGTAACATCGGCTAGATATGTGTTCAGGTAGGCGATTGTTACCGATTCACAAGGCAACGCAGTCTACCTCAAATCCGGCGGGGCAGGACGTGAATGTCCTGTAATGCCGGGAGATAGGATGTTCTGAACCTCCAAGGCAAGCTCAGTTTGGAACGATTCTTAAGGGAAGGTCAGCTATTTCAATCACTTATATGACAGTCAAACGTGATCGCCCGCTCTCCATTATCGAGGTCCGAGCAGCCGCCGGCGACCCTCGCCGGGGTTGGCTGTCGGCCGACGCCTGGACCGTGCCGGTGGCGCTCGGGCGCGGCGGAATCCTCGCCAACAAGCGCGAGGGCGACGGCGGCACGCCGCGCGGCGTCTTCCATCCGCGCCAGCTCTGGTGGCGCGCCGACCGGCACCAGCGTCCGACGACTTTCCTGCCGACCCGGCCGATCCGTCGCGAGGACGCCTGGTGCGAGGACCCCGCCGACCGTCACTACAACCAGCCGATCCGGCTCGATCGCGAGCAGGGCGGCGACCGCCTGACTCGCGAGGATCATCTCTACGACTTCATTATCGAGATCGATCACAACGCCGCGCCGCGCGTCGCCGGTCGCGGCAGCGCGGTGTTCCTGCATCTGGCGCGGCCGAACTTTTCGCCGACCGCGGGCTGCGTCTCGATGACGAAGACCTCGATGCTGCGGTTGTTGCGGCGGATGTCGCCGCAGACCCGGATCGTTATTGGGTAGGGTGGTGGAGTAGCTCAGCATCGGTTTTCCCACGCGACAGGCGCGACGCGTTTGTGCTGAGATTGCACACAACAGAAAATAATTCCCGCGGGAGTGAAAAAGCATGCTCGACAACGAAAAAATCGCGGCCGCCGCAAAAGTCCTGCACGATCACTGGCACGCGGGAACAAAACTCGGCGCGCTCGATGGCGCAATTCGGCCGCGCGATCGCGCCGAGGGCTACGCGGTGCAGGCTCAGCTGGAAAAGACTTCGCGCGAAAAACTGTTTGGCTGGAAGATCGCGGCGACCAGCGCGGCCGGCCAGAAGCACATCAATGTCGCCGGACCGCTCGCCGGGCGCATCCTTGCCGAGACGGTGATACCGGATGGCGGCACCGCGTCGATGCAGGGCAACGAGATGCGCGTCGGCGAGCCGGAATACGCCTTCCGCATGGCGCGCGATCTCGCGCCGCGCACAACGCCTTACAGCGTGCAGGAGGTGCTGGAGGCCGTCGGCACGTTGCATCCGGCGATCGAGATTCCGGATTCGCGTTTCGCCGATTTCGCCTCCGCCGGCGAGGCGCAGCTGATCGCCGACAATGCCTGCGCGCATCTGTTTGTGCTCGGACCCGCAACCTCGGCCGACTGGCGCGCGATCGACCTGGTCGAGGACCGCCCGACCATCACGCTGCACGGCGAGCGCTATATCGGCCATGGCAAGAACGTGCTCGGCGATCCCCGCGCAGCGCTCGCCTGGTGCGCCAACGAACTCTCCGCGCTCGGGTTGACCTTGCGGGCAGGCGAGGTCGTCACCACCGGCACCTGCCACCCGCCGCTGCCGATTCAGGCTGGCGATGCGTTCGGAGCCGATTTTGGCGCGATCGGAAAAGTGTCGGTGCGGTTCGTGTAGGCCGCGCACGCGCCACACACACCGCTGTCGTCCCTGCTTTCGCACTAGCGTATATACATATCCTCCGCAGTCTTTCCGGAGTCTTCTCAAAGAGTTGGCCGAAAACCGCAGAGAACTTACTCATCTGCACTAGGGTTGCGCCCGCCGATTTCGGCTCTCGCCTAGTAGCTAACCCCTTGATGATGAGTCGGTTTTCTAGCCTCGAAGAGATGTGTAAATGCCCTAGTGCGAAAGCAGGGACCCATAACCACCGAAGTGAATTGTTGTCCGCCGATCTGGCCGCGTGTCCCTTGCAATGGCCGCGGAGTATGGGTCCTGGCTTTCGCCAGGACGACACTAGTTATGCGGCACCGTCCGCGTCCCGAAGATCGCCGAGCCCACCCGCACATGGGTGGCGCCCATCTGGATCGCCACCGGGAAATCCGCGCTCATGCCCATCGAGAGATTCGTCAGCCCGTTGCGCGCGGCGATCTTGGCGCAGAGCGCGAAGTGCGGCGCCGGCGCCTGGTCGACCGGCGGGATGCACATCAGTCCTGATATCTGCAGGCCGTAGGTGTCCCGGCACGCGGCGATGAAGGTATCCGCGTCCTGCGGCGCGACGCCGGCCTTCTGCGGCTCCTCACCGGTATTGATCTGGACGAACAGTTCTGGGTGCTTCCCTTGATTTTTGATTTCCTTGGCTAACGCTTCGCAAATGCTGGTGCGATCGACCGAATGGATCGCATCGAACAGCGCGACCGCCTCCTTGGCCTTATTCGACTGCAAAGGCCCGATCAGATGCAGTTGCAATCCCGGATGAGCCTGGGCTAGCGCCGGCCACTTGCCCTTGGCCTCCTGGACGCGATTTTCGCCAAATACGCGCTGTCCGGCGCCGATAATCGGCAAAATTGCGTCGGCCGCGAACGTCTTCGACACCGCGATCAAGGTCACCGACGCGCGGTCGCGCCGCGCTTCCTTGCAGGCAAGGGCGATCTCGCGTTCGACGGCGGCGAGACCATGTGGTGAATCGGCCGGTAACGGCGTGGTCGGGCTTTGCGTCATGCTTGTGCCGTTCTCTGACAGGTGCGGGGGTTGGCTCGAATTTTACCAAATTCGGGAAAGGCTTTTTGAAGCCCTGCATTCTAACTTGCGCACGGGCAAGGGAATAGAATGTCGGGCGTCACTTTCAACCGCAACCGGGTCAGGCTCAAGAAGGTTCTGGGAATTCGTGCCCGGCTGGCCTTGCTTGCGCTGATGCTGGTCGCGCCCCTGATGCTGGACCGCGTCCGCACGCTGGAGGATTCCCGCAGCAAGCAGGTCGCGCAGGCCGCGGCCGGCTATGCCAGCCTCACCGCGCATGCCGCGGAAACCCAGCGCGAGGTGGTCTCCTCGGTCGAGACCATGCTGAAGTCCGCAGCCTACATCCGCGCTTCCGGCGGCATCGCGCAGAGCTGCGAGGTGCTGCGCGCCAGCCTGCCGACCGTGCTGCCCTGGATCCGCAGCATCATGTTCGTCTCCAGGGACGGGCTGGTGCAGTGCTCGACCCTCAACGTCCAGGTCGGCCTCAATGTCGGCGACCGCGAATATTTCAAGAAGGCGCAGGACAACCGCGGCTTCGTGTTCAGCGACTATCTGCGCGGCAGGACCAATGGCCGCCCGATGATGATGGCCGCGTATCCGGTCGCCGCGATCAATCCGGAGCAGGATGCCGTCGTCGTCGCCGGCATCAATATCGACTGGCTGTCGCAGATCATGGCCAATCTCGGCGGTCAGCCCGGCATGTCGGCCGTGCTGGTCGACTCTACCGGCGTCGTGATCGCCGCGCCTGCGGATCACGCGAGCCTGATCGGCCGCTCGCTCGACACCATCCCGCTGATGGCGGCGATCGCCGAGAAGGCGCTGAGCTATGACGAGCCGTCCGGCTCGGTGTCGTTCACGGCGTCCGACGGCGCACAGCGCACGCTGAGCTTCGCGCGCATCGCCGGCACGCAATCCCGACTGATCGTGAGCATGGACGAGGCCAAGGTGACGGCGGCGATCAACCGCGAGATCCGCACCGCCTATCTGCAGCTCGGATTCGTCTGCCTGTTCGTCTTGTTGGGTGCGCTGGTCGGCGCCGAGCGGCTCGTCATCCATCCGATCGAGCTGATGACCGGCATGGCGCGACGGTTCGGCGAGGGCGACTGGTCGGCGCGCGTCGCCAAGCACAAGCTGCCGGCGGAATTCGTGCCGCTGGCGCGCGCCTTCAACGCCATGGCGGCGCAGCTCAGCCAGCGCGAGCGCGAGCTCGTCGCCTCCAACGATCGTCTCACCGTGATGGCCTCGATCGACGCGCTGTCTGGCCTCGCCAACCGCCGCGGCTTCCAGAGCCGGCTCGACTTCGAATGGATGCGGGCGCAGCAATATGAATGCGAGCTGTCGCTGATGATGATCGATGTTGATCATTTCAAGCTCTACAACGACACCTACGGCCATCCCGAAGGCGATGCCTGCCTGACCCGAATCGGCGAAGTGCTGTCCGGGATCGCCGCCGACACCATGGGCTTCGCCGGCCGCTATGGCGGCGAGGAGTTCTGCCTCTTGCTGCCGAACACCGACGCCGCGCATGCGCTCGCGATTGGCGAGACCGTGCGCACCGCCGTGCTCGGCCTCGCCGTGCCGCATGCATCCTCGAGCCATTGCGTCGTCACCGTCAGCGTCGGCGTCGCCACGACCAGGCCGAACGAGACCCTGCGCCCCGGCGACCTGATCGAAGCCGCCGACGCCGCCCTCTACGCCGCCAAGCGCCGCGGCAGGAACGCCGTGATCGAGCACGGCTTCCTGCAGACGCTGGACGAAGCCGGGATGGCGCTGGCGAGTTGAGATCGTGCGTGATCGAGCGTCACGATGAGCGCGGAACCATGACCATCGGCGACGAGGAGGCTGCAGACGGCGCCCCTGCGACAGCGGCAGGGCGGCTGCGCGAGGGGATGGGACGTTTGGAGGCCCCAAGCCGTTGACCGCGCAGGCGCTTTTGTGGCCTAGTCCGCCGTCCCCGGACGGGGCCCGAAAATCACCCAGAGCCACCCAAAATCCCTGCGATTTCATGACCGCCGAACGCTATAACGCCCGTGAATCCGAACCCCGCTGGCAGCGCCTGTGGGACGAAAAGGCGATCTTCGCCTCCAAGAACGACGATCCGCGGCCGAAATACTACGTGCTCGAGATGTTCCCGTACCCGTCGGGGCGCATCCATATCGGCCATGTCCGCAACTACACGCTCGGCGACGTGCTGGCCCGCTTCATGCGCGCCAGGGGCTACAACGTGCTGCACCCGATGGGCTGGGACGCGTTCGGCCTGCCGGCCGAGAACGCGGCGATCGAGCGCAAGGTGGCGCCGAAGGCCTGGACCTACGACAACATCGCCGCGATGAAGAAGCAGCTGCGGTCGATCGGCCTGTCGCTCGACTGGTCGCGCGAGTTCGCGACCTGCGACCCCAGCTACTACAAGCATCAGCAGAAGATGTTTTTGGACATGCTGCGCGCCGGCCTCGCCGAGCGCGAGAAGCGCAAGCTGAACTGGGATCCGGTCGACATGACCGTGCTCGCCAACGAGCAGGTGATCGACGGCCGCGGCTGGCGCTCGGGCGCCGTCGTCGAGCAGCGCGAGATGAGCCAGTGGGTCTTCAAGATCACGAAGTACTCGCAGGAGCTCCTGGAAGCGCTGGATGGTCTCGACCGCTGGCCCGACAAGGTGCGGCTGATGCAGCGCAACTGGATCGGCCGCTCCGAGGGCCTGTTGATCCGCTTCGCGCTGGATGCGGCGACGACACCGGCCGGCGAGAGCGAGCTGAAGATATTCACCACGCGGCCCGACACGCTGTTCGGCGCCAAGTTCATGGCGATCTCGGCGGATCATCCGCTGGCGCAGGCGGCTGCCGCGAAGAACCCGAAGCTCGCGGAGTTCATCGCCGACATCAAGAAGATCGGCACCGCGCAGTCGATCATCGACACCGCAGAAAAGCAGGGTTTCGACACCGGCATCAAGGCGGTGCATCCGTTCGATCCGAGCTGGAAGCTGCCGGTCTATGTCGCGAACTTCGTGCTGATGGAATACGGCACCGGCGCGATCTTCGGCTGCCCGGCGCACGACCAGCGCGACCTCGACTTCGTCAACAAGTACAATCTCGGCAATGTGCCGGTGGTCTGCCCCGAGGGCCAGGACCCGAAGACGTTCGTCATCACCGACGTCGCCTATGACGGTGACGGCCGCATGATCAATTCGCGCTTCCTCGACGGCATGACGATCGACGCGGCGAAGGAAGAGGTCGCCAAGCGGCTGGAAAGCGAAGTCCGCGGCAATGCGCCGGTCGGCGAACGGCAGGTGAATTTCCGGCTGCGCGACTGGGGCATTTCACGCCAGCGCTATTGGGGCTGCCCGATCCCGGTGATCCACTGCCCGACCTGTGACGTGGTGCCGGTGCCCGACGACCAGTTGCCGGTGACGCTGCCGGAGGATGTCAGCTTCGACAAGCCGGGCAACGCGCTCGACCATCATCCGACCTGGAAGCACGTCAGCTGCCCGAAGTGCGGCGGCAAGGCGGTGCGCGAGACCGACACGATGGACACCTTCGTGGACTCGTCCTGGTATTTCGCGCGCTTCACCGATCCGTGGAACGAGGACGCGCCGACCACGCCTGCGGTCGCCAACCGGATGATGCCGGTCGATCAGTATATCGGCGGCGTCGAGCACGCGATCCTGCATCTGCTCTACAGCCGCTTCTTCACCCGCGCGATGAAGGCCACCGGCCACGTCGACATGAGCGAGCCGTTCGCCGGCATGTTCACCCAGGGCATGGTGGTGCACGAGACCTACCAGAAGGCCGACGGCAGCTGGGTCACGCCGGCCGAGGTGAAGATCGAGGTTGGCGGCAACGGCCGCCGCGCGGTGCTGATGGCGACCGGCGAGGACATCGCGATCGGCCCGATCGAGAAGATGTCGAAGTCGAAGAAGAACACCGTCGATCCCGACGACATCATCGCGAGCTACGGCGCCGACGTCGCCCGCTGGTTCATGCTGTCGGACTCGCCGCCGGACCGCGACGTGATCTGGAGCGACGAGCGCGTGCAGGGTGCCTCACGCTTCGTGCAGCGGCTGTGGCGGCTGGTGAGCGAATCGGCCGAAATCGCCAGGACGGCGCCGGCGGCCCGGCCGGCCACGTTCGGGCCCGAGGCGCTGGCGCTGCGCAAGGCCGCCCATGGCGCGCTCGACAAGGTGTCGTCCGGCATCGAGCGGCTGCATTTCAACGTGTGTCTCGCGCATATCCGCGAGTTCGCCAATGCGCTGTCCGAGGTGCTGGCGAAAGGCGACAAGCCGGCACCGGACCTAGCTCCAGATGTTTCTTGGGCCGTCAAGGAGGCGGCGACCATCCTGGTGCAGCTGTTTTCGCCGATGATGCCGCATCTGGCCGAGGAGTGCTGGGTGGTTCTGGGCCAGACCGGGCTGGTTTCCGAGGCCGATTGGCCGCAAATCGAGCGCGATTTGCTGGTCGAAGACAGCGTGACCCTGGTCGTCCAGGTCAACGGTAAAAAACGAGGTGATGTTACCGTGCCACGGGCGGCCCAAAATGCGGATATAGAGGCTGCCGTTTTGGCGCTCGATGCGGTAAAAGCCGCCTTGGGCGGCAATCCCGTCCGCAAGGTGATCGTGGTGCCCATGAGGATCGTCAATGTTGTCGGCTAGGATCAGGATCGCCGCCCGGCTCGTGGCCGTGGCCTCCTTGGCCGCGCTGACGGCCGGATGCTTCCAGCCGATGTATGCCGAGCGCACCCTCGACGGCCAGTCGTCCGCCCTGCGCGAAAAGCTGCTGGGCGTCGAGGTTCCGCCGGTCGACAAGCCCAACGCCTCTCGCGAGGCCCGGGTCGGCGTCGAGGTCCGCAACGCCCTCGCCTTCAAGCTCTACGGCACCGCCACCGGCGCACCGCCGACGCATCGGCTGGTGCTACGCTTCACCACCAGCCGCTCCTCGCTGATGATCGACCAGGCCACGGCGCTGCCGACCAGCGAGAACTACGGCATCGACGCCCAGTTCAACCTGATCGAGATCGCGTCGAACAAGTCTGTGATGACCGGCACCACGTTCTCGCGCGTGTCCTACGACATGCCTGGCTCGTACCAGCGCTTCGCCCGCGCCCGCGCCTTCCGCGACGCCGAGGACCGCGCCGCGCAGGAGATCGCCGACAACATCCAGACCCGGCTCGCCTCCTTCTTCTCCACCGGAACCTGATCGCCGCATTGGTCGCGCTTCGCGGAAAAGAGATCGACAGCTTCCTCGCCCGGCCTGACGCCGGTCGTCCGATCATCCTGCTGTACGGCCCGGACCTCGGGCTGGTGCGCGAGCGTGCCGACGCGCTGATGGCCTCCGCGGTCGACGATCCCAACGATCCATTCTCGCTGGTGCGGCTCGATGGCGACGAACTCGCCGCCGAACCGTCGCGGCTGGTCGACGAGGCCATGACGGTGCCGCTGTTCGGCGGCCGCCGCGCCATCCGCGTCCGCGCCGGCTCGCGCAACTTCTCGAGTGGCGTCGAGACGCTGACCGAGACCACCGCGCTCAGGGATTGCCGCATCGTGATCGAGGCCGGCGAGCTCAGGCCGGAATCACCGCTGCGCAAGGTCTGCGAGCGCGCCAAGAATGCAGTGGCGATCGGCTGCTATCCCGACACCGAGCGCGATCTGACGAAGCTGATCGAGGACGAGCTGCGCGTATCGAATCTGCGGCTCGCGCAGGATGCGCGCGCGGTGCTGATGTCGCTGCTCGGCGGCGACCGCATGGCCTCGCGCAACGAGCTGCGCAAGCTGGCGCTGTTCGCGCACGGCAAGGGCGAGATCACGCTCGAGGACGTCATGACCGTGGTGTCCGACGCCTCCGAGCTGAAGCTCGATCCGATCGTCGACGGCGCCTTCGCCGGCAACGCCGCGCTGGTCGAAAGCGAGTTCACGAAAGCAATGGTCGCCGGCACCTATCCCGGCGTGATCATCTCGGCCGCGCAGCGCCAGGCGGCATGGCTGCACAAATCGGCGCTGGCGATCGCGGACGGCACGCCGGCGTCAGCCGTGCTGGAAGGCGGATTTCCGCGGCTGCACTTCTCGCGCAAGCCCGCGGTCGAGATCGCGCTGCGCAACTTCACGCCGCCGCGGCTGGTGACGGTGATCGATCAGCTCGCGACCGCGGCGCTCGACATGCGCAAGCAGGCCTCACTCGCCGCCGTGATCGCGCAGCGCGCGCTGCTCTCGATCGCGGCGAATGCGAAGCGGCGGGGGTAAATTGAAGAAGTCATTCCGGGGCATGCGAAGCATGAACCCGGAATCCAGAGATGTTGAAAAAGAGATTCCGGGTTCGCGCTGACGCGCGCCCCGGAATGACGAAACCGCTAGCCGCCCTCGAGCCGCCGCACCACCTCGTCGAGCTGCTCGAGGTTGCGGTAGCTGATCTGGACGGTGCCGCCGGGATCGCGATGGCTGACGGTGACGGCAAGGCCGAGCGCATCGCTGACGCGCTTCTCGAGCGCCAGCGTATCGGCATCCTTGTCGACCTTGGCCGCGCTGCCGCTGCGCGCTTTCTGCGGCTTGCGCTCCGGCACGCCCTCCTCATGCGCCAGCGCCTCGGCCTGGCGGACGTTGAGACCCTCGGCGACGATGCGCTTCGCTGCAGCGAGCGGATCCGGCACGCCGATCAGCGCGCGGGCGTGGCCGGCGGAGAGATCGCCCTTCGAGATCAGCGCCTGCACCTCGGCCGGCAGCTTGGTCAGCCGCATCATGTTGGCGACATGGCTGCGGCTCTTGCCGACGATCTTGGCGATGTCTTCCTGGCTGCGTTTGAACTCGTCGGCGAGCGCGTGATAGCCCTGCGCCTCTTCCATCGCATTGAGGTCTTCGCGCTGGACGTTCTCGATGATCATGATCTCGAGCGCGTCGGAATCAGAGACCTCGACCGGCACGATCGGCACTTCGTGCAGGCCGGCGAGTTGCGAGGCGCGCCAGCGGCGCTCGCCGGCGATGATCTCGTAGCGGTCCTGCGCGCCCTTGATCGCACGCACCACGATCGGCTGGATCACGCCGCGCTGCCTGATCGAATCGGCAAGCTCGCCGAGCTCGGTGTCGGCGAAGGTGCGCCGCGGGTTACGCGGGTTGGCCTTGAGGAATTCGATCGGCACCTTGCGCTGGTTGCGCGGCCGCTCGACATGCGCGGCCGCCTCGCCGCCGACATCTCCGATCAGGCTTGCCAGCCCGCGCCCCAGTCGCGAACGCGCTTCATCGGCCATTGTTGCGAGCTCCCTTGGATTCACACGCAGTACTCCGGACTTGAATTTCAAAAGAAACGTAGGATGGGTAGAGCGAAGCGAAACCCATCGCGGCTCGCAATGAGAGTGATGGGTTTCGCTTCGCTCTACCCATCCTACGCAACGTCAATGCGTGCGCAGCTCGCGCTCGCGCTGGATCACCTCGGTGGCGAGCTTGAGATACGCATCGCTGCCGGCGCATTTGAGATCGTAGACCAGGACCGGCTTGCCGTAGGAGGGTGCTTCCGAGATGCGCACGTTGCGCGGGATCATGGTGTCGTAGACCTTGTCGCCCATGAACTGGCGCACGTCGGCAACCACCTGGTTGGAGAGGTTGTTGCGCGAGTCGAACATGGTCAGCACGATGCCGTGGATCGACAGGCTCGGATTGAGCGTCGAGCGCACCTGCTCCACGGTCTGCAGCAATTGCGACAGACCTTCGAGCGCGAAGAACTCGCATTGCAGCGGCACCAGGATCGCGTCCGACGCCGCCATCGCATTCACCGTGAGCAAATTGAGCGAAGGCGGGCAGTCGATCAGCACGTAGGTGTAGTCGGCTTCCGGCGAGACGTTGTTGTTCAGCCCTGCGATCGCATCACGCAGCCGGAACGCGCGGCCCGGCGTGGTGCCGAGCTCGAGCTCGAGGCCGGAGAGGTCCATGGTGGAAGCGGCGATATGTAGCCGCGGCACCGCGGTCGCGACCACCGCATCGCGCAGCGGCGCCTCGCCTATCAGCACATCATAGGTCGAACAGCTGCGGTTGCGGCGATCGATGCCGAGGCCGGTCGAGGCGTTGCCCTGCGGATCGAGATCGACGATCAGGACACGCTCGCCAATCGCAGCGAGTGCGGTGCCAAGATTGATCGCTGTGGTGGTCTTGCCGACGCCGCCCTTCTGATTGGCGAGCGACAGGATGCGCGGATGGCCAGGCGGCTGGGACGCCTTATCCTCTTGATAAACCTCGTCCATCACAGTCATACCAAAATACCATTTGTTCTCGCGGAGTTCCCCTAGCGCCGCTCGATTGACCCGAGTTCGACGATCCAGCCCTGTCCGCCGGTCCGGCTGGAGTGTAGCTTTGGCTCAATAATCCAATATTTAGTGGCCTCGGTCAATTCGGCCTCTACATCTTGACCCTTCAAAAACAGCGCCTTGGCGCCCTTTTTGACCCACGGCTCCGCAAAGCCGATGAGTTGATGTAACGGAGCCAGCGCCCGCGCGGTGACGCAATCGATGGGCCCCAGGATTCTATCCACAGTATCCCCGATATCAGCCAGATGCACCGCCCCCGGCGAGCCCGTCACCCGTATCGCCTCGCGCAAGAATGCCGCCTTCTTGGCGATTCGCTCAACCAAATGAATCGACGCGCCCGGAGTCTCGGCCAGCGCGCAGGCCAGCACGACACCGGGGAATCCGCCGCCGCTGCCGAGATCGACCCACGACTTGGCCGTCGGCGCGAGGCTCAGAAGCTGCAGCGAATCGGAGACGTGGCGGGTCCAGAGGGTCGGCAGCGTCGATGGCGCGACCAGATTGGTCTTGGCCTGCCACGCCAGGAGGATGGCGACGTAGCGGTCGAGCCGCGCCTCTGTTTCACGTGAAACAGGCGTCAGCGCGAGCGCCGCGGCCTTGTCCTTGGCGGAGACGCTGAGTTCGGCGGATCGCGAAATTGAAGCCATTCTCTGGAATGCCAGTCGAGCTCGTCGTTGCGAGCGAAGCGAAGCAATCCATAGTACCGCGTGAGGAAGCGATGGATTGCTTCGTCGCTTCCGCTCCTCGCAATGACGGGACCGTCCCCCGTTTCACGTGAAACGTCAGGCAGATGCCTTCGCAGTCTTCCGCCGGGCTTCCCGCCGGAGATAGGCCGCCAGAATACCCAGCGCCGCCGGCGTCATGCCGTCGATCCGGCCCGCCTGCCCGACCGTCCGCGGCTGCGCCTTCTGCAGCTTGGCGCGCGCTTCGTTCGAGAGACCCGGCACATCGGCGTAGTCGACGTCGGTCAGAACCAGACCCTCGTCACGCCGGAAGGCATCGACATCGGCGGTCTGGCGTTTCAGATAGACATCGTATTTGGCATCGATCTCGAGATGCACCGCGATCGCAGGGTCAATGGCCGACAGCTCCGGCCAGATCGCCTGGACTGCCGGCCATTCGATCTCCGGATAAGCCAGAAGCTCGAAGGCGGAGCGGCGATTGCCGTCACGATTGAGGGCAAGCCCGTGCTTGGCGGCTTCATTCGGCGTGATCGCGAGCGACTTCGCCAGCCGCTTGGCCGCCTCCAGCGCCGCCATCTTGGCCCGGTGACGGTTCGCGCGCGGGGTCCCGACGCATCCGAGCGCAATGCCCTTGTCGGTCAGGCGCTGGTCGGCGTTGTCGGCACGCAGCGTCAGCCGATATTCGGCGCGCGAGGTGAACATGCGATACGGCTCGGTGATCCCGCGGGTCACGAGATCGTCGATCATCACCCCGAGATAGCCGTCGGCGCGGTCGAACACGATCGGATCGGCATCGCCGGCAGCGAGCGCGGCATTGAGCCCGGCGACAACGCCCTGCCCCGCCGCCTCCTCATAGCCCGTGGTGCCATTGATTTGGCCGGCCAGGAAAAGCCCGCGCAGACGCTTGGTCTGCAGGGTCGGATCGAGCTCCCGCGGATCCACGTGGTCGTATTCGATCGCGTAGCCCGGCCGGACCATCTTCACCCGCTCGAGGCCTGGAATGCTGGCGAGGATCGCGAGCTGGACCTCTTCCGGCAGCGAGGTCGAGATGCCGTTCGGATAGACCGTGGTGTCGTCGAGCCCTTCCGGCTCCAGAAAGATCTGATGGCCGTCGCGGTCGCCGAAGCGGACGATCTTGTCCTCGATCGAGGGGCAGTAGCGCGGTCCGGAGCTCTTGATCTGGCCGGAATACATCGGTGAGCGATGCACATTGGCCCGGATCACCTCATGGGTCGCCGGCGTGGTCCGGGTAATGCCGCACTGGATCTGCGGGGTCGTAATCCGGTCAGTCATGACCGAAAACGGCTCCGGAGGCTCGTCTCCGGGCTGCATTTCGACCGCGGACCAGTCGATCGTGGTGCCGTCGAGGCGCGGCGGCGTCCCGGTCTTGAGCCGGCCGAGCACAAACCCTGCACGTTCAAAGGAAGCCGACAGGCCTATGGCCGGCGCCTCGCCGACCCGGCCCGCCGGCCAGTTCTTCTCGCCGAGATGGATCAGACCACGCAGGAAGGTCCCGGTCGTGATGACAACCGCCCCCGCCGATAGCCGGCGGCCATCGCCCAGGCAAATGCCGGTCACGCGACCATCGACGACGACCAATTCATCCGCCTCGCCTTCGATGACGCTGAGGTTCGCGGTCTCGGTGATCGCGGCCTGCATCGCGGCCGCATAGAGCTTGCGGTCGGCCTGCGCCCGGGGGCCACGAACCGCCGGACCTTTCCGGCGATTGAGCATGCGAAACTGGATGCCACCGGCATCGGCCACCCGGCCCATCAAACCGTCCAAGGCATCGACTTCGCGGACCAGATGGCCCTTGCCGAGCCCGCCGATGGCGGGATTGCACGACATCGCGCCGATCGTCGCGAAACGATGGGTCACCAAGGCGGTCTTTGCGCCCATCCGGGCAGAAGCGCTCGCGGCCTCGCAGCCGGCATGGCCGCCGCCGATGACGATGACGTCAAATGAGTCTGCCCTGGAAGTCATGCCGGGACTTCTATCGTGGAGTCATGAAAGCCGGAAGAACGAAGTTGGGATCGCCGCTCTGAGACCGAAGCCCGAGGCAAATATGGACTGCTTCGCTTCGCCCGCAATGACGGATGGGACCGTTTCACGTGAAACAGTGCGGCTGTATGATCGGCAACTGTTTCACGTGAAACAGGATGAGGGTTCCTTAACCAGATCGAAACCATGTTTCACGTGAAACAGAGGGGGCACCCGCTACTTCCCGACGCAGAATTCGCGGAAGATGACATCCAGGATGTCTTCAACGTCCACCCGGCCGAGCAGACGACCGAGTGAGTAAGCGGCCCGCCGGAGTTCCTCCGCCGCCAGTTCCTCGCCCTGCCCGACCACGTCCATGCTGCGCTGAAGGGATTCGACGGTCTCCTGCAACAATCCGCGCTGCCGCGTCCGACTGATCAAGCCGCCTTCGCTGGTTCCAAAATAGTCCTGAGCGAACCCGACCAGCGCGGCGATCAGCTCTGACAACCCATCGCCACGAGCAGCCGAGATCCTGAATTCGGGGTAACTGCCACCCTCGCCCGTCATGGTCCTGACCAGGTCGATCTTGTTCCGCACCAGCCAGGTCGGCGTCGTTCCGCCATGTCCCGCCCTTGCATCGCCGCTGTCGGCCAGCCACAGCACCAGGTCCGCCTCCGCGGCGCGGGCGCGGGCGCGTCGGACGCCCTCCTGCTCCACCGGGTCGTCGGTCTCGCGAATGCCGGCGGTGTCGATGACCGTCACCGGATAGCCATCGAGGTCGAGCTGCACCTCGATCACATCGCGGGTCGTGCCGGCATGCGGCGAGACGATCGCGACCTCGCGCTTGGCGAGCTGATTGATCAGGGTTGATTTGCCGACATTCGGCGGACCGGCGATCGCGACCACCAGGCCGTCGCGCAACCGCTCGCCAAGCCCCTGCCCTGCAAGGACTTGCTTGATCTCATCATGCAGCGCGCGGATCTTCTCGAGCGCCGGCCCGATCAGATCGGCCGGCACATCGCCTTCATCTGAGAAATCGATGCCGGCCTCAATCAGCGCCGACGCCGCTATGATCCGCTCGCGCCAGTCCCGCGCCCGGTCGCCGAGCAGCCCCTTCAGCTGGCGCAGCGCCTGGCGCCTTTGACGGTCGGTATCGGCGTGGATCAGGTCGTCCAGGCCCTCGGCCTCGGTCAGGTCGAGCTTGCCGTTCTCGAAGGCCCGCCGGGTGAACTCGCCCGGCTCGGCCGGCCGCACGTTGTCGAATGCCGCGATCGCATCGAACATCGCCGCCAAGACGGCGCGTCCGCCATGGACATGAAATTCGGCGACGTCTTCGCCGGTGGCACTGGCCGGGCCTGGAAACCACAGCACGACCCCGTCATCGATCGGTTGATGGTTCGAATCGCGGAGCAGCGCGCGGGTCGCCAACCGCGGCACCGGCGTCTTGCCCGCCAGTCCTGCAATGACCGACTCGGCCATTGGGCCAGACAGCCTGACAACGGCGATCGCACTCGGCGGCCGCCCCGAGGATAACGCGAAAATAGTCTGGTCGCGTGGATGCATCGCCTATTTCTTCCAGCAAATCGGCAAAGGCAATGCCGCTTCGATTTCGCACTCCATACCGCAAAATGCTGCGATGCAGCATGATCTGATTTCACTGCAGCAGCCGCGCAGCAATTTTGCTGCGGTGTCGTCAGCTAGATCACCAAGCTATGATAGAAATATAAATAATATCAGATAGTTAAATGGAAACACAGCGCGGAGAACGGCTCCTTTTATGCTGCACTTAGCCGCAGCAAATCCGCAGCATGAAAAAGGCGCCCCGTTGTGCGGAGCGCCCTGTTCTTTTCGGCCGTGGCCTCAGGTGTTCATGGAATCGAAGAATTCCGAGTTGCTCTTCGTATTGCGGAGCTTGTCGAGCAGGAAGTCGATGGCGTCCATGGTGCCCATCGGATTGAGGATGCGGCGCAGGACGTACATCTTCTTCAGCACCTGCGGATCAGTGATCAGCTCCTCCTTGCGGGTGCCGGAACGGGCAATATCGATCGCCGGGAAGGTCCGCTTGTCCGAAACCTTGCGGTCGAGGATCAGTTCGGAGTTACCGGTGCCCTTGAACTCTTCGAAAATGACTTCGTCCATGCGGCTGCCGGTATCGACCAGCGCGGTCGCGATGATGGTCAGCGAACCGCCCTCCTCGATGTTGCGCGCGGCACCGAAGAAGCGCTTCGGACGCTGCAGCGCGTTGGCGTCGACACCGCCGGTCAGCACCTTGCCGGATGACGGCACGACGGTGTTGTAGGCGCGGCCGAGGCGCGTGATCGAATCGAGCAGGATCACGACGTCGCGGCCGTGCTCGACGAGGCGCTTGGCCTTCTCGATCACCATCTCGGCGACCTGGACGTGACGCACCGCAGGCTCGTCGAAGGTCGACGACACCACCTCGCCCTTCACCGAGCGCTGCATGTCCGTGACTTCTTCCGGACGCTCGTCGATCAGAAGCACGATCAGATAGCAGTCGGGATGATTGGCGGTGATGGAGTGCGCGATGTTCTGCATCAGCACCGTCTTGCCGGTGCGCGGCGGCGCCACGATCAGCGCGCGCTGGCCCTTGCCGATCGGCGCGACGATATCGATCACGCGGGCGGAAAGGTCCTTCTTGGTGGAATCCTCAAGCTCCATGCGGAAACGCTGATTGGGAAACAGCGGCGTGAGGTTGTCGAAATTGACCTTGTGCTTCGACTTTTCCGGATCTTCGAAATTGAGCGTGTTGACCTTCAGCAGCGCGAAATAGCGTTCGCCTTCCTTCGGGCTGCGGATATGGCCTTCGATGGTGTCGCCGGTGCGCAGGCCGAAACGGCGGATCTGCGACGGCGAAACGTAGATGTCGTCGGGGCCGGGCAGGTAGTTCGCGTCGGGCGAACGAAGGAAGCCGAAGCCGTCGGACAGCACCTCGACAACGCCCTCACCGATAATGTCGGTCTCGGCGATCGCGAGCTGCTTGAGAATTGCGAACATCAGCTCCTGCTTGCGCATCGTGCTGGCATTCTCGACCCCATTCTCTTCCGCAAACGAGACGAGCTCGGCCGGCGTTTTCGATTTGAGGTCCTGGAGTTTGATTTCCCGCATTGGGGTCGTCCTGTGAGGAAGTAGGTAGGGAAGGGGTGCGAGGTGGCTCTGGAAAAAGCGGACGCCAAAGGAAGGTCCGCAGGTCTCAGCCAGGAAAGTGCCGTTTGGGCTTTCAAACCTGATGCGGCGCCGGTCCGAAAAGAACCGGAACGCGACCACATCCGCCTGCGTGGGGTGGGATAAATCCTATATAGAAAATCGATTCGTCCTTCGCAAGAAGGACTGAAGCATGCGTCTTGAGCATCGTGATGTCTAGAACGGCTTCACCACCACCATGATCACGATCAGGATCATCAGAACTGTCGGCACCTCGTTGATAATACGATAGAATTTCTGACTACGCTGATTCCGGTCGGCGGCGAAATCCTTCACACAGCGGGACAAAAAGCCGTGGATACCCGACATGGCGAGCACCAGCGCAAATTTGACGTGAAACCAGCCGGATAGGTACCAGTGTCCGGCCCAGACCAGGAAAAGCCCGGCCAGCCAGGTCACGATCATCGCGGGGTTGATGATCCCCTTCAAAAGCCGCCGCTCCATGACCTTGAAGGTCTCGGACTGCCTGGAGCCGACCTCGGCCTCGCAATGATAGACGAACAGCCGCGGCAGATAGAGCATGCCGGCCATCCACGAGATCACGGCGACGATGTGCAGAGCCTTGACCCAGGCATAGATCGGCAGGGCGTTGATCCAGTCGAACATCGCAGTGATGCCTTTCGGGGAACAGTTCGGGAGGGCTCAGCGCTGCGCGCAAGGCTTCGCCGGCGAGGGACGGATACATATCCGCACACACGGCTCTCCTAAACCTAATTAATTTTAGAATCTAAGGTTTGAGTCTTAATGGCAGTGAATTTGACTCATGCAATCCGGTCCAGCGGTTGCTGCGCGCTTGTTCACATCCCTCAACATTCCGGTCGGCGGCGGCGGATATCCGGAATCTGTCGCAGGACTCAGTTGGTTGCGCGCCTCTGTGGCCAGCTTATGAAGAGACAAATCCACACTGCTTCACTATCATCCCCGCCATGACGTCGACTTATCCTTTTGCGACGTGCTGTGAAGAATGGGGCGAGATATACAGGGGCCTGGTCATGGACCCGGATTCTTCTCCTCGACCTCCACAGGGATTCACAGGATAGACAGGGGCTCTGGTGCCGACGACTTCCAATTATTTCCACCTGCATCTGGTGTCGGACTCGACCGGCGAGACGCTGATCACCGTGGCGCGCGCGGTCGCCGCGCAATACGCCAATGTGACCGCGGTCGAGCACGTCTATCCCCTGGTGCGCAGCCAGAAGCAGCTCGATCGCGTGCTCGACGAGATCGAGGAATCGCCCGGCATCGTCCTGTTCACGCTGCTGGAGAAGGATCTGGTCGGCCGGCTCGAGGGCAAGTGCAAGGAGATCAACGTTCCGAGCCTGTCGATCATCGGGCCTGTGATGCAGTTGTTCGAGGCGTATCTGGGTGCCGCGACGACCGGGCGCGTCGGCGCGCAGCACGTGCTGAACGCGGAATATTTCCGCCGCATCGATGCGCTGAACTACACGATGATGCATGACGATGGTCAGCATGTCGAAGGCCTCGAGGAGGCGGATGTCGTGCTGGTCGGGGTATCCCGCACCTCGAAGACACCGACCTCGATCTATCTCGCCAACCGCGGCATCCGAACGGCGAATGTGCCGCTGGTGCCGGGCATCCCGCTGCCGCACCAGCTCGAGACCTTGAAGAAGCCGCTGGTGGTCAGCCTGCATGCGACGCCCGAGCGCCTGATCCAGGTCCGGCAGAACCGGCTGCTCACCATGGGCGACCGCGACAATGACACCTACATCGACAAGCAGTCGGTAGCCGACGAGGTTGCCTTTGCCCGGCGCCTCAGCGCGAAATTCAACTGGGCGCTGCTCGACGTCACACGGCGTTCGATCGAGGAGACCGCGGCCGCGGTGATGAAACTCTTCAACGACCGCCAGCGCGCGCGGCCGTCGGAGTGATTCTCGCGTCATGAGCATCTGGCGCGGCCCACAGAAGCTGATCCTCGCGTCGCAGAGCCGGACGCGAAAGATGCTGCTTGAAAATGCCGGCCTCGATTTCGAGGCGCTGCCGGCCGACATCGACGAACGCGCGGTGCAGAAGAATTCCGGCCTTTCGGCCCCGGGCGAGATCGCATCGCTCCTGGCGCGCGAGAAGGCGCTGTTCGTGTCCAGGCAGAGGCCTGGTCAATATGTCGTCGGCGCCGACCAGACGCTGGCGCTGGGGCAGCGCATGTTCAGCAAGCCCGCCGGCCGCACGCAGGCTGCCGAGCAACTCGCTCTGCTCGCCGGACGGACCCATGAGCTGCATTCCGCCGTCTCGGTCGCACGCGATGGAAAGGTCCTGTTCAGCGATGTGAGCGTGGCCCGCATGACGATGCGACGGCTCGCTGCCGGCGAGATCGAGAGCTATCTCGACCATGCCGGGGAGGCGGTGACGACCAGCGTCGGCGCCTACCAGCTCGAGGGCCTCGGCGTGCATCTGTTCGAGCGGATCGAAGGTGACCATTTCACCATCCTCGGCCTGCCGCTATTGTCGCTGCTGGCGTTCCTGCGCGGCGAGAAGCTGCTCGCGGTGTGAGGCGTGGCGACGGGAGAGATGCTGAACCGATGTTGATGCGATGCTGATTGTTGGACTGACCGGCTCGATCGGGATGGGGAAATCCACCACGGCCAAACTGTTCATGGAGGCCGGCGTGCCGGTCTATGACGCCGATGCGGCCGTGCATCAGCTCTACGAAGGTGAAGCCGCGCCGGCGATCGAGGCCGCCTTTCCCGGCACCACCGCCGGCGGCAAGGTCGATCGCGCGAAACTGTCGGCGCGCGTGGTGCACGATCCTGCCGCGATGAAGCAGCTCGAGCAGATCGTGCATCCGATGCTCGGCGCGTCGCGCCAGAAATTCTTCGCCGATGCGGAAGCCGCCGGTAACCCGATCGTGGTTGTCGACGTACCGCTATTGTTCGAGACCGGCGGCGAGAAGCGTGTCGATGCCGTCGTTGTCGTCAGCACGTCGCCGGAACTGCAACGCGAGCGGGTGCTGGCCCGCGGCACGATGGATGCGGCCAAGCTCGACGCCATCATCGCCAAGCAGATGCCGGACGAGGAAAAGCGCAAACGCGCGGATTTCATAGTGGATACCTCGCACGGCCTAGATCCGGTGCGGGCGCGTATCCGCGACATTCTGGCCGAGGTTGTTAAGATGCCGAAGCGGCGCGCCTGATTCGCCCGCCTTTTCGGATTCCATCACGTCATGCGCGAAATCGTTCTCGATACCGAAACCACTGGCCTCGACCCGCTGCGCGGCGACCGGCTGGTTGAGATCGGCTGCGTCGAGATTTTCAACCGTATGCCGACGGGGCAGACCTATCACGTCTACATCAATCCCGAGCGCGACATGCCGGCGGAAGCTTTCGCCGTGCACGGGCTGTCGACCGAGTTCCTGGCTTCCAAGCCGCTGTTCACTGAAGTGGTCGACGAGTTCCTGGCCTTCATCGGCGATACGCCGCTGGTGATCCACAACGCGTCGTTCGACATCAGCTTCATCAACGCCGAGCTCGACCGCATCAAACGGAAGGCAATTCCGAAGGACCAGCTGGTCGATACGCTGCTGCTGGCTCGGCGCAAGCATCCCGGCGTGTCGAACCGGCTCGACGATCTCTGCTCGCGTTATCAGATCGACAATTCCCGCCGCACCAAGCACGGCGCCTTGCTCGACGCCGAGCTGCTGGCCGAGGTCTATATCGACCTGATCGGCGCGCGGCAGTCGCAGCTGATCCTGGCATCAGAAACGTCGGATGCGCGCGCGGGCGGCCATAGTGGTGACACGCCGCGGCGGCAGCGCGAGACCCCGCTACTGGCGCGGGTCAGTGACGCCGATCGGGAGGCCCACAGGGCCTTCATTGCCACGCTCGGCGACCAGCCGATCTGGAACGATTACCTGCCGCCGCCAGCGCCTGCTGCAGCACCGGCGGCTTGATTCAAGATAGGTCGGGGCGCAGTTCCGTCATCCTGAGGTGCGAGCTCTTGCAAGCCTCGAAGGATGCACGGCCCGGCTGGCGGCCGTCGATCCTTCGAGACGCCCGCAAGCGCGGGCTCCTCAGGATGACGGATCACACTTCCGCGCGTGTTACATTTTCTCGAGTTTAGAACTCAGCTCGGCTTGACGCCGGGAGCGGCCTGGGCGGCCGCCTGCCGCTCCATGTTCTGGCGGTAGAGACCGAGGAAATCGACGGGGTCGAGCAACAAGGGCGGGAAGCCGCCGTCGCGGACCGCGGTCGCGACGATCTCGCGTGCGAACGGGAACAGCAGCCGCGGGCACTCGATCATGACCAGCGGGTGCAGGTTCTCCTTCGGCACATTCACGATCCGGAAGACGCCGGCATAGGCGAGGTCGAAGCTGAACATCACCTTGCCTGCGGTCTCGGCCTTGCCCTCGATCGAGAGGATCACCTCGTACTCGTTCTCCGACAGGTTGTTGGCGGAGACGTTGATCTGGATGTTGATCGCCGGCTGCTGTTGCTGCTGGCCGAGCGAAGCCGGCGCATTCGGGTTCTCGAACGACAGGTCCTTGGTGTACTGCGCCAATACGTTGAGCTGGGGAGCGGGTTGTTCGACGGGGGCGCCGTTGCCATTGGTCATGAAAATGTCTCCTGGAGCAGCGCTCGATGGACAGAATGTCCGACGGCACGCGTTAAGGTGTTGAGAATGCCGATGCCGGGCGAGTGGCTATCATAGGCCCGGCTCGGTCCACAAGGACGACGAAAGGGCGGGCCGGCGGCAAATTCTCCCGGCAAAGGACAGCGCGCGCGAGCCTGCCCAATCTCTTAACAGCTTCCTAAATTATTGAAGATGCGCGATTTCCTGAAAAGGAACGGTTTCCCCCGGGGGTCAAAACGCGCTACACTACCCGTGCCAAAAAGCGCCATTGGCCGGGCATAGTTTCGTGCCTACATCTTCGGACTCTATCGGTGATGTGATCTCTGCTGTTCCCGACCGGGAACGCTTTGACGGCCGGCCCGTTGCCGGCAGAGACCAGAAAGCGGATTCGACGTGGATATTTACACCATCATCTTCCTGGCGCTGGCCGTGTTTATCTTCCTGCGCCTGCGCAGCGTTCTCGGACAGCGCACGGGAAGCGAGCGGCCGCCTTATGATCGCGCCGCGCCCAACGTCGTGCAGCGCGGTCAGGACAACAACGTCGTTCCGATCCCGGGATCGGTAATCGACCAGCCGGCCTCGGCGGCGCCCGCCGAGCCGGTCGAGCCCACGGAACGCTGGAAGGGCATCGCCGAGCCCGGTACGGCGCTGGCGCAGGGTCTCGACGCGGTGGCCGTCCAGGATTCCTCGTTCGATCCGCGGCATTTCCTCTCAGGTGCCCGCTCGGCCTATGAAATGATCGTGCTGGCGTTCGCCAATGGCGATCGCCGCGCGCTGCGCGACCTGCTGTCGACCGAGGTCTATGAAAGCTTCGAGGCCGCAATCAAGGATCGCGAGAAGCACGAGCAGAAGACCGAGACGCGGTTCGTCTCGATCGACAAGGCCGAGATCGTCAGCGCGGAGACGCGCGACCGCTCGACCCAGCTCACCGTCCGCTTCGTGTCGCAGATGATCTCGGTCACGCGCGATAAGGCCGGCACCATCGTCGACGGCAGCCCGGACAAGGTCGCCGACATCACCGATATCTGGACATTCGCCCGCGACTCGACTTCCCGCGATCCGAATTGGAAGCTGGTTGGCACTGGAAGCGCTCACTAAGCATCTCAGCTACGGGCGGCTCGCGGTCGCGTGCTGCGCGCTCGCGGTGCTGTGCTCCACCGCAGCGATCGCCGCGCGCTACAGATCAAGCCGGCACCCTCCGCCGCGACACGAGCATAGCCACCCGATCCCCTATCCCAATCTGGAAATGCCGCTGCAGGTCAGCGGCAGCCAGTATGAGCCGCTCGCCTGGTCCAACGTCGCCGGCTGGAGCGCCGACGATCATC
The DNA here is from genome assembly GCF_020329495.1 of Bradyrhizobium australafricanum. Lineage (NCBI taxonomy): Bacteria > Pseudomonadati > Pseudomonadota > Alphaproteobacteria > Hyphomicrobiales > Nitrobacteraceae > Bradyrhizobium > Bradyrhizobium australafricanum. The sequence goes on from NZ_JAGKJL010000003.1 coordinate 269,995, forward strand.
TCGCGGCCTACCAGGCGTTTCGTACCAGCTGCAAGCCGATCGCGGCCCAGCAGGGCGCGCCTGCCGATTCGAAAGCGCTTGGAAGCTCGCTGCGCGACCCCTGCCGGATCGCCAAGGGGCTCACGCTGAGCGACGGCGTCAAGGCGAAGGACTTCTTCGAGCAGAATTTCGTGCCGTTGCGCATCTCGCGGCTCGGCGAGGACGCCGGCTTCGTCACAGGTTACTACGAGCCGGTGCTCGATGGATCGCGGACCCAGACCGACGTCTACAACGTGCCGGTCTATCGCCGTCCGTCCAACCTGTTCGTGCGCGGCAAGACGCAGAATTCGGTCGGCCTGCCCAATGGCGGCGCGGTGTATCGCAAGATCGGCCGCCGCAAGCTCGTGCCCTATTACGACCGCGGCCAGATCGAGGACGGCGCGATCGCCGGCCGCGGGCTCGAGATCTGCTGGCTGAAGAGCCAGACCGATCTCCTGTTCGCGCAGATCCAGGGCTCGGCGCGGATCAAGCTCGAGGACGGCACCACCCTGCGCATCAATTACGACGCGCATAATGGTTATCCCTATACGCCGGTCGGACGCGTCCTGATCGACCGCGGCATCATCCCGAAGGATCAGATGTCGATGCAGAAGATCAGGGAGTGGATGGAGCAGAACCCTGACGGCGCCAAGGACCTGCGCCGGCAGAACCGCTCCTTCGTCTTCTTCCGCGAGGTTCCGCTGTCCGACAAGGACGAGGCCGTCGGCGCGCAGGGCGTGCCGCTGACGCCGGGCCGCTCGATCGCGGTCGACAAGGCGCTGCATGTCTACGGCACGCCGTTCTTCATCGCCGGCGAACTGCCGATCGAATCCGAACAATCGAAGACGCCGTTCCACCGGCTGATGATCGCGCAAGACACCGGGTCGGCGATCGTCGGCCCGGCGCGCGCCGATCTTTATTTCGGCGCCGGTGCGGAGGCCGGAAAGGTCTCGGGCCGGCTGCGGCACAACATGCAGTTCGTCATGCTGGTGCCGAGGGGTCTCGACCCCGTCGCGCGTGGCCACAAGCTGCCGGTTCCGGATGAGCGGCCTTCGGCCAAGATCGCAAAGCTGTTTCCGCAGACCGAGCCGCCGAAGGACAAGCCGGCGGCGAAGGCTGCGGATGTGCCGACCGCCGGCATGGCCAAAAGCGCGGCGAAGGACTCAGGCACCAGCGCCGCCAGGAACCCGGCCGCGAAGGATGTCGCGCCCGCAGCAACGACCCCTGTCGCGCAGGCCGCACCTGTGGCAGAACCGGTGCCGTTGCCGGTCGCCCGGCCCGATATTCCGCAACCGGAGAAGCGGCGCTTCCGGCGCTATCGCCATTACCGCGATCAATGAAACGACCCGCGCCGATTCCCGATCTGTCCGCTCCGTCGCGGCGCAAGCGCGCGCTGAGCGAAGAGGAGCGCGCGCTCTGGGAGAGTGTGGCAAAGCAGGTCAAGCCACTGCGCAAGCGGCCGGCCGCCGCGAAGGCCCACGCCGTCGCCTCTGATCAGGCCACCCATCACGCGATTGCCAAACCCATCCCGGTCAAGCCGGTGGCAGCGGTCAAGGCCGCGCCGGCGCAACGCCCGCACGTGCCGCCGCTGGCGCCGATCGGCCGTCGCGAACGTGCAAAGCTCTCGCGCGGCCGGCAGGAGATCGATGCGCGGCTCGATCTGCACGGCATGACCCAGCTGCGCGCGCATCGCGTGCTGTTCACCTTCCTGCAGCGCGCGCACAGCGATGGGCTCACTTTCGTGCTCGTCATCACCGGCAAGGGCAAGGTCGGCGGGCTCGATTCCGAACGCGGCGTGCTGCGCCGCCAGGTTCCGGAATGGCTCAGCCTGCCGGAATTCCGTTCGCTGGTCGTCGGCTTCGAGGAAGCGCATATCGGCCATGGCGGCGAGGGCGCGCTTTACGTGCGTGTCCGGCGCGCGCGAGCCTAAAGCTAAAACGGGCGGACGATCCCGACGCGCGGGATCAGCGTCACGATCCAGCCTGATATCGTCGTCTTGCGGTCGTCCGACGGGATCGCCGGCACATCCTTCGACGCCGGCAGCATCCTGGTGGCATGCAGCATCAGGAACATGCAGACCGCCCAGTTCGAGATCCAGCGCGAATAGTCGAACACGGTCACGAACATCACGAAATAGCCGGCGCTGATCATGACGAGCGCGCCGAGCACGATCCTCCGATGCAGGTCACTCGCGAGCGCGCCGATCAGACGCGCGAAATAGCGCCAAAGCGGCGTGTGCAGCCAGATCAGCAGCGCAAACACCGGAACGCCCAGGATGTTCGATGGCATGCGCGCCCAGGTGTCGGCGAACTCCTTCGACAGCGGCTGGTACCAGATGTAGCCGAACTGAAGCAGGTCGGTGCGTGCCGGATCGGCCATCCGGCTCTGCAGATGACGGATGAATTCGTCATAGGGCACGTCGACCGTGCCGGCGAACTGCGCGACCAGGAACAGGATGCCGACCGCGGCGAGCGCCGCGATGCCGAAGACGGCGTTCCGCGGCGTCACGCCCTGCACCAGATAAAAGCGCAGCACCACGATCGCCGCGATGGTCGGCACATACATCAAGACGAAGATGTGATGGACCAGGATCAGCAGGATCGAGAACAGCGCGGCGATCAGCACATACACCATTGAGCGCGCCGGGATCAGCAGCAGCACGATCGTCAGCGCACAGCCATAAATGTCGAAATGGCCGAGCGTGTGCATGAAGTTCTTCAGGAAGAACGGCGAGCCCGCGATGAAGACGAACAACGGCCAATGCGCGTCGTTGAAGCCGAATGTGCGGCGGAACAGTTTGATGAACAGTCCGAGCGTCAGCAGCCAGATCGCGCCGGCCAGCGCGAACACCAGCCAGACGGGCACCTTGTCGGTGAACAGCGAGACGATCGCCCCGACCAGCGCGCGCTTGGTGAAGCCGTAATGATAGTCGACCAGCAGATGGATGTAGGGAACGAAGGGCGGCAGAGCGATCTTGTGCAGGAACACGCCGACCAGCACGGCCGCATTGACGGCCAGCATCAGGCGCCAGGGGTTTTGCCACACCCGCAGATTCATCGATCGCCCACTCTTGTCGTCCCGGGCAAGCGAAGCGCGACCCGGGACCCATAACCACCGAAGGTAGTTCTAGAAGGAATGTCGGCCCGAGTCTTTGTCACCGCGGACTGTCGGGGTTATGGGTCCCGGCTTTCGCCGGGACGACTATGGTGGCCGCCTACAAAATAAACCGGCTCAGGTCGGCGTTCTTGGCGAGGTCGCCGACATGCTTGGTGACGTAGTCGGCGTCGACCTGGATGGTCTCGCCGTGGCGATCGGGCGCGGTGAAGGAGATCTCGTCCAGCACCCGCTCCATCACGGTCTGCAGCCGCCTTGCGCCGATGTTCTCGACCGTGGAATTCACCGCCACGGCGACATCGGCCAGCGCGTCGATGGCGTTGTCGGTGATGTCGAGCGTGACGCCCTCGGTCTTCATCAGCGCGACATATTGCTTGATCAGCGACGCCTCCGGCTCGGTCAGGATCCGGCGCATGTCGTCGCGGGTCAGCGCCTGCAGCTCGACGCGGATCGGCAGGCGGCCCTGCAGCTCCGGCAAAAGGTCCGACGGCTTGGCGATATGGAACGCACCCGAGGCGATGAACAGGATGTGGTCGGTCTTGACGGCGCCGTGCTTGGTCGAGACCGTGGTGCCCTCGATCAGCGGCAGCAGGTCGCGCTGCACGCCCTCGCGGGAGACGTCGCCGCCGGCGCGGTTTTCGCGCACGCAGATCTTGTCGATCTCGTCGAGGAACACGATGCCGTTGTTTTCGACCGCGTTGATCGCCTCCTGCACCAGCTGATCGGTGTCGAGCAGCTTGTCGGATTCCTCGTTGACGAGGATTTCGTGCGAGCCCTCCACCGTCAGGCGGCGGGTCTTGCTGCGTCCGCCCATCTTGCCGAAGATGTCGCCGAGCGAGATCGCGCCCATCTGGGCGCCGGGCATTCCGGGGATCTCAAACATCGGCATGCCGCTGCTGCCCGACTGCGTCTCGATCTCGATTTCCTTGTCGTTGAGCTCGCCGGCGCGCAGCTTCTTGCGGAACGACTCGCGCGTCGCCGGGCTCGATCCCGGGCCGACCAGCGCGTCCAGCACGCGTTCCTCGGCGGCAAGCTGGGCGCGGGCCTGAACGTCCTTGCGCTTGCGCTCGCGGGTCTGCGCGATTGCGACCTCGACGAGGTCGCGGACGATCTGCTCGACGTCGCGGCCGACATAGCCGACCTCGGTGAACTTGGTGGCCTCGACCTTGAGGAACGGCGCGCCGGCGAGCTTGGCCAGCCGCCGCGCGATCTCGGTCTTGCCGACGCCGGTCGGCCCGATCATCAGGATGTTCTTGGGCAGAACCTCCTCGCGCAGGGAACCGGCGAGCTGCAGCCGCCGCCAGCGGTTGCGCAGCGCGATCGAGACGGCGCGCTTGGCGTCGGTCTGGCCGACGATGAAGCGGTCGAGTTCAGAAACGATTTCACGGGGAGAGAAGTGAGTCATTGGCTCTAGCTAGGTTGGAATCGCGGTCTCGGCAAGCGGCAGTCCTCCAAGGCATCGTCCTCTAAAGAATCGGCGGCCCGGCCTGCCACTGCCTGATCGCCTCGAACGGGTGGATCAGCATGATGATGTTCAGTGTCAGATTGTCGCGAATGTGAAGCAGCAGCACGGTTTCGAACAACACGCCGAGCGCGACGGTCGCCGCGATCGGCAGCTTGCGCGCCAGCAGGAAGCCGACAACCATCGCAAGGGTGTCCGACACCGAATTGACGATGGTGTCGCCGTAATAATCGAGCGAGATCGTGCCGGCGCGGTAGCGCTCGATGATCCAGTTGGAATTTTCGACGAGCTCCCAGCTGCCTTCGATCAGCATCGCGACAATCAGCCGCCCGGGCCAGGCGAGGCGCGGCAACAGGAGGAAGGTCAGACCGTAGAACAGCAGGCCGTGCAGCACATGCGACAGCGTGTACCAATCGGCGATGTGCTGCGAGTTCTCCGAGCTCTGAACCGAGCCATGCCAGAGCTTGACGTAGCCGCAGGCGCAGATCGGCAGACGGCCCATCGCATAAAGCAGCGCCGCCTGCAGCACGAGCAGCGCTGCCGCGATCGCCAGCCAATGCCACGCTGAAACGCCGGTGATGGGCTTGTGCGCGATCGTCATGCGTCGCGCGCCATCAGCAGGGCCGGCCCGTCCGGCGTATCGACCATACCCATCTTCCGAAAACCCGCCTTCTCATAGGCGCGGATCGCGCGCGCATTGGCCGGATCGGGATCGGTGACGATGCGTGGCACGCCCTGCGCCAGCCGGTCGTCGACAAAGGCGCGGATCAGCGCCGAGCCATGGCCACCTGCCATCATGTTGGGCTCGCCGATGAAAAGGTCGATCCCGCGCGTGCCCTCCGGCTGGGCCCCGAAGCCGGAATTCCACGCCGTCATGTCGTAGCACTGGATATAGCCGAGGTTGCCGCCATCGGCCGCGACGATGAACTGGTCCATGGCCGGCTCGTCAAGGTCGCCGCTGACCAGCGCATATTGCTCGGCCGGGTCCCCCCACCATTCCCGGACATGCGGCAATGCCAGCCACTGCTTGATCTGCGGCAGGTCGGCCGGCGTCATCGGGCGGAAATGATAGGGGCAGGCCATGCTCAGCCGCCGATCGTCTCGATCGTCACGTTCCGGTTGGTGTAGACGCAGATATCGGCGGCGATATCCAGCGCGCGGCGGACGATGGTCTCGGCGTCCTTGTCGGTATCGACCAGTGCGCGGGCCGCGGCGAGGGCGTAATTGCCGCCGGAACCGATCGCCATGACCCCGGATTCGGGCTCCAAAACGTCGCCGGTGCCGGTCAGCACCAGGGACACGTCCTTGTCGGCCACGATCATCATGGCCTCCAGCCGGCGCAGGTAGCGGTCGGTCCGCCAGTCCTTGGCGAGCTCGACGGCCGCCCGGGTCAGCTGCCCCGGATATTGCTCCAGCTTGCTTTCCAGCCGCTCGAACAGGGTGAAGGCGTCGGCGGTGGCGCCGGCAAAGCCGCCGATCACGTCGCCCTTGCCGATCCGGCGGACCTTCCTGGCATTGGCCTTGATCACGGTCTGGCCGATCGAGACCTGCCCGTCGCCGCCGATCACTACCTTGCCGCCCTTGCGGACCGTGCAGATCGTGGTGCCATGCCAGACCGGCAGCTCATTTGGGGATGCTTGCATAGGTTACCTCTCTTCCGGGCAGATTTAGGCGGTCGGGCAGGGGGTTACAATCGGGACGAAATCGGAGCGTTTTCAGGCGAGGTGGCACCGGTTCGCGTGAAGAAAACGCGGCAGAACCAGATCGACAACGAATTCCGGTCACCATGGCCGGAAGTTGGGGCGTTTCGAGGTCATCCCGCAGTAGCGAAGGTGACATCAGCCTGTTAAAAGACCGGCGTTTTCGGCACGGGAAAGCTTAATTTTCATGCGCACCGCAACCATCAAGCGCAAGACCAAGGAGACCGACATCGAGGTGACGGTCAACCTCGACGGAGCAGGCGTATCCACGGTTTCGACCGGGATCGGCTTCTTCGACCATATGCTCGACCTCCTGGCCCGGCATTCGCGCATCGACATCACGGTGAAGGCGGATGGCGATCTCCATGTCGATTACCACCACACCACCGAAGACGTCGGGATCGCGCTCGGGCAGGCCGTGAAGCAGGCGCTCGGCAACATGGCCGGCATCACCCGCTACGCCTCGATCCACATGCCGATGGACGAGACGCTGTCGCGCGTCGTGATCGACATTTCCGGCCGCCCCGTGCTGGTGTTCAAGGCCGAATTCCCGCGCGACAAGATCGGTGAGTTCGACACCGAGCTGGTGCGCGAGTGGTTCAACGCCTTCGCGATGAATGCCGGCGTGACTCTGCACGTCGAGACCCTATATGGCGAGAACAGCCATCATATCGCCGAATCCTGTTTCAAGGGTCTGGCGAGGGCGCTGCGGACGGCAATTGCGATCGATCCGCGTGCTCAGGGCGAAGTGCCCTCGACCAAGGGTCAGCTCGGCGGCTGATCTCTGGAGCATGATCCGGAAAAGTGGATGCCGGTTTTCCGAAAGATCATGCTTTAAAAATAAGAGTCCATCCTCGGCGGAGCGTTCTATGCCGGTCTATACAGTGCATGCCCCCGTGGCCAATGGCGCCGATCTCGCGGCGACCGACAGGTTCGTCTTCGTGCGCGACGGCTTCCATTTCTGGGCCGCAGTTGCGGGCGCGATCTGGCTGGCCTGGCATCGGCTCTGGCTGGCGCTGATCGGCTGGCTCGTTCTTACTTTCGTGATCGACTACGCGCTGGCCAAGCTTGGCGTCGGCCGTAGTGCGATCTTCTTCGTCGACCTGGTGCTGATGGTGTTGCTCGGGCTCGAGGCCGCGACCTTGCAACGCTGGACGCTGTCGCGGCGCAGATGGCGCCAGATCGACATCGTCGTGGGTGACGACGTGGAGGCCGCCGAGCGCCGTTTCTTCGCGCGCTGGACCGCGCGGCATCGCGGCGCTGTCAACGACCAGCGGTCCGTGGACCGCGGCGGACCGCCACCGACCCGCGACGTTCCAGGTCAGTCGTTCTCAAAACCCCCACCGATGCCGCAGGGCGGCATCATCGGATTGTTTCCAGAGCCAGGAGGATCGCGATGACCGTTGCAATCATCGATTACGGCTCCGGCAATCTGCATTCGGCGGCCAAGGCCTTTGAGCGCGCCGCACGCAGCATGGAGGATCCGCAAGCCATCAAGGTGACGCGCGATCCCGATGCCGTGTATCGCGCCGATCGCATCGTGCTGCCCGGCGTCGGCGCCTTCGCCGATTGCCGCCGCGGCGTCGACGCGGTCGACGGCATGCTGGAGGCCCTCACCGAGGCGGTGCGGGTCAAGGCGCGGCCGTTCTTCGGCATCTGCGTCGGCATGCAGCTGATGGCGACGCGCGGCAAGGAGCACGTGATCACCGAGGGCTTCAACTGGATCGGCGGCGATGTCGAGAAGATCGAGCCGCGCGACGAGAGCCTGAAGGTCCCGCATATGGGCTGGAACACGCTCGACATGGTGCGCGAGCATCCGGTGCTAGAGCGGCTGCCGCTCGGGCCCAAGGGACGTCACGCCTATTTCGTGCACTCCTATCACCTCAACGCCGCCAATGAGGCGGACGTGCTCGCGCGCGCCGACTATGGCGGGCCGGTGACCGCGATCGTCGGCAAGGACACCGCGATCGGCACCCAGTTTCACCCCGAGAAGAGCCAGCGCTTCGGCCTCGCTTTGATCGCCAATTTCTTGAAGTGGAAGCCGTGATTCTCTTTCCAGCGATTGATCTGAAGAACGGCCAGTGCGTGCGCCTCGAGCAGGGCGACATGGCGCGCGCCACCGTGTTCAATCTCGATCCGGCGGCGCAGGCGGCGAGCTTTGCCGCGCAGGGCTTCGAATATCTCCACGTTGTCGATCTCGACGGCGCCTTCGCCGGCAAGCCGATGAATGCGCATGCGGTGGAGGCGATGCTGAAGGCCGTCACCATGCCGGTGCAGCTCGGCGGCGGCATCCGCGACCTCAAGACCATCGAGGCCTGGCTCGACAAGGGCATCACGCGCGTCATCATCGGTACCGCCGCGGTGCGCGATCCTGAGCTCGTGAAGGGCGCGGCGAAGACATTCCCCGGCCGTGTCGCCGTGGGCCTCGATGCGCGCGACGGCAAGGTCGCGGTCGAGGGCTGGGCCGAGACCTCGCACGTGACCGCGCTCGAGATCGCGCAGCGCTTCGAGGATGCCGGCGTCGCCGCGATCATCTTCACCGACATCGCCCGCGACGGTCTGCTCAAGGGCCTCAATCTCGACGCCACCATCGCGCTCGCCGACCGCATCTCGATTCCGGTGATTGCCTCCGGCGGCTTTGCCTCGATCGACGACGTCAAGGCGCTGCTGGAGCCGCGTGCGAAGAAGCTGGCCGGCGCGATCGTCGGCCGTGCGCTCTATGACGGACGGCTCGATCCGGCCGCCGCCCTTCAGCTGATCCGCGGCGCGTAGGAGGAGATCATGTTCAAGGTTCGCGTGATCCCCTGCCTCGACGTCAAGGACGGCCGCGTGGTCAAGGGCGTCAACTTCGTCGATCTGCGCGACGCCGGCGACCCGGTCGAGGCGGCGATCGCCTATGACGCCGCCGGCGCCGACGAGCTCACCTTCCTCGACATCACTGCCACCCATGAAAACCGCGGCATCATGCTGGATGTGGTGCGGCGGACGGCGGAAGCCTGCTTCATGCCGCTGACCGTGGGCGGCGGCGTCCGCACCGTCGACGATATCAAGACCCTGCTGCGCTCCGGCGCCGACAAGGTCTCGATCAATTCGGCGGCCGTCAGCCGGCGCGAATTCGTCAAGGAAGCGGCCGAGAAATACGGCGAGCAATGCATCGTGGTCGCGATCGACGCCAAGCGGGTCAAGCGCGCCGGCGGCTCGGACCGCTGGGAGATCTTCACCCATGGTGGACGGAATGCCACCGGGATCGACGCCATCGAGTACGCCCAGGAGGTCGTCTCGCTCGGCGCCGGCGAAATCCTGCTGACCTCGATGGACCGGGACGGCACCAGGCAGGGCTTTGACCTGCCGCTGACCCGGGCGATCGCGGACAGTGTCCCCGTACCGGTCATCGCGTCCGGTGGTGTCGGCAATCTCGACCACCTGGTCGACGGCGTCCGCGAGGGTCACGCCACCGGCGTGCTGGCCGCGTCGATCTTCCACTTCGGGGAATTCACCATCCGCCAGGCCAAGGATCACATGGCGCGCGCCGGCCTGCCGATGCGGCTCGATCCCTAGCGTGGGCGTGGTCAGGAAAAGTGGAATCCGGTTTTCCGTGAAGACCACGCTCAAACAGGGAGAGCTGGGACTCCTTGTCACAAAAATGCTAAGTCCCCACCTAAGGGGTGGCACCCGTGCGGTGCCGCTGTGCATGCTTGAGTTGAGTTGATGTCGCGTTTCACGGTCCACGATCTGGCCGCCACCATCGACGCCCGCGCTGCATCGGGCGGTGAGGCGTCCTACACCCGCAAGCTGCTCGACAAGGGCGCGGAGCATTGCGCCAAGAAATTGGGCGAGGAAGCGGTCGAGACCGTGATCGCCGCGGTCGAGAATGACCGCGATCACCTCATCGCGGAAAGTGCCGATCTCGTGTTTCACCTGCTGGTTCTGTTGAAATCCCGCGGCGTGAAGCTGGAGGACGTCGAGGCCGCGCTGGAGAAGCGCACCTCGATGTCGGGACTGGAAGAGAAGGCGTCGCGCAAGCGCGACTAGCGCAAATGATCGAGCGCATCGAGAGGGGCGGCCTCATGGACATCCGGGCACCAGATCAACAATACAACCCCTACCGCATCTTCACGCGCCAGCAATGGTCGCATCTGCGTGACGACACGCCGATGACGCTCGAGCCGGGCGAGTTCGATCGCCTGCGTTCGATGCACGACCGCCTCGATTTGCAGGAGGTCGAGGACATCTACCTGCCGCTGTCGCGGCTGCTCTCGATCTATGTCGATGCGACGCAGCGGCTGTATTACTCGCAGCGCCAGTTCCTCAACATCCGCGACCGCAAGATGCCCTACATCGTCGGCGTCGCCGGATCCGTCGCGGTCGGCAAGTCGACCACGGCACGCGTGCTGCAGGCGCTGCTGGCGCGCTGGTCGCCGCGGCCGAAGGTCGACCTGATCACGACCGACGGTTTCCTGTTTCCGAACGCGGTGCTCGAGCGGCAGGGCATCATGCAGAAGAAGGGCTTCCCGGAAAGCTACGACCTGCCGACGCTGCTGTCGTTCCTCAGCGACATCAAGGCCGGACGGCGCCGCGTGCGCGCGCCGGTCTATTCGCATCTGACCTACGACATCGTGCCGAACAAATGGGTCGAGATCGACCAGCCTGACATCCTGATCGTCGAGGGCGTCAACGTGTTGCAGACCGGGCGGCTGCCGCGCGATGGCAAGGCGGTGCCGTTCGTCTCCGACTTCTTCGACTTCTCGGTCTATATCGACGCCGACGAGGCCGTGCTGCGGGAGTGGTACATCAAGCGCTTCCTGGCGCTGCGCGACACCGCGTTCACCGATCCGAGGTCCTACTTCCACCGCTACGCGCCGCTGTCGGACGAGGAAGCAACGGCGACCGCGATCGCGATCTGGGAGCGCACCAACCTCGCCAATCTCGAGGACAACATCCTGCCGACCCGCCCGCGCGCGACGCTGATCCTGAAGAAGGGCGCCGACCACGTGGTGCAGTCGGTCGCGCTGCGCCGGCTGTAAGTTCTGACCCGTTAAAGCGGACCACATCAACGGCGTCGTCCCGGCGTAGGCCGGGACCCATACTCCGCGGCCCCTGCAAAGGGCAGGCGGCGAGACGTTTGTTCACCAATTTGCAGTCGTGGTTATGGGTCCCGGCCTTCGCCGGGACGACGCGGAGTTTTTCGCTGCTACGCCGGAATGTGCCGTGCGGCGGCGAGGCCCGCGAGTGCTTCTTCCAGCTTCTCGCGGTCGAGCGGCTTGATCAGAAAGCCGTCCATGCCGGCTTCGAAGCAGGCATAGCGGTCCTCCACCAGCGTATTTGCCGTCAGTGCCAGGATCGGGGTCCGGCGGACGGATTGTGCCGCTTCATGGGCGCGGATCTGCTTGGTGGTCTCGATGCCGTTGAGGCGCGGCATCTGGATGTCCATCAGCACGAGATCATAGGGCGTGCCGGCCGAGGTCGCCGACAGCCAGGACTCCATCGCCTGCTCGCCGTTGGTGGTGATGACCACGTTATGGCCGAGCCGGGTGAGCAGCGAGCGCATCAACAGCGCGTTGATCTCATTGTCCTCGGCGACCAGGATCGAGAGCCCCTTGTCCGGCAGCGCGGATGCAGGCGCAGCGGGCGCGGACTCGGCGGCCGCCTCGATCGCGAGGCTCGGCGCAGCGATTTCCGGAGACGCGGTCAGGCGCGCGGCGAGCGACGACGCGCGCAATGGCTTCACCAGGTAGCCGGTGAACATGGCTGACTCGGAAGCCGAAAGGTCCTGCCGCGTCGCCGGCGTGAACATCACGATGCGATGGGTTGCATGGAGGCGGGCGGCGTCGGCAAACGTCTCCATCGCCGGCGTGCCGAGCGTGTGATCGATCAGCACCGCATGCCAGCTCCGCTCCGGCAGCAGCGCCTCGGCGACGTTGGCATCCGACACGATGCAGGTCTGTGCGCCCCAGCGCTGCAACCGCCGCGAGATCAGCGAGACCTCGATGCTGTGCGGCGCCACCAGCATGATCGACTGCTCCGTCAAGTCGGGCGCGGCGAAGCCGCTGGCCTCGCCGGCATCGGCGGCGGAGAGCGGGATCGAAACCTCGAAGGTCGATCCGGCGCCCGGCGTGCTTGCGAGCGTGATGCGGCCGCCCATCCGCTTGACGATGCGGTCGCTGATCGAAAGGCCGAGGCCGGTGCCGCCATAGCTGCGCGCGATCCGGTCGTCGGCCTGCTCGAACTCCCGGAAAATGCGCTGCTGCGCTTCCGGTGCGATGCCGATACCGGTGTCGCGAACCAGGAAGCTGATCTCGTTCGGCCAGATGCCGGGCTCGACGATCAGCGCCACGCCACCGGTCGCGGTGAACTTGATGGCGTTGCCGGCGAGATTGAGCAGCACCTGACGCAGCCGCGCGGCGTCGCCGGTCACCTGCATCGGCAGCCGTTCGTCGACATAGGCGGCGATCTCGATGCCCTTGGTCTGCGCGCGCGGCGCCAGCAGCTCGGTGATGTCCTCGATCAGGCCGGACAGCGCGAACGCGCGGTGTTCGAGATCGATCTTGCCGGCCTCGATCTTGGAATAGTCGAGCAGCTCCTCGATCAGCGCGAGCAGCGCGTCGCCCGATGTCTTGACCGCCTTGACGTAGGTCATCTGCTCCAACGTCAGCTGCGTATCCATCAGCAATCCACTCATGCCGATGATTCCGTTGAGCGGAGTGCGGATCTCGTGGCTCGCCATCGCAAGGAAGCGCGACTTGGCGCGGTTGGCGGCGTCGGCCTGATCGCGCGCTTCGGCGAGCGCGTGCTCGCTCTCGGTGCGGTCGGTGACGTCGCGGCCGACGCTCTGCATCTCTGCAGGCGCGCCGGCATCGTTGCGCACGAGGCCTTCACGCCACGCGATCCAGCGCGGTCCGAGCGGTCCCTCGATCTTCTGGTCGTAGACCCGCGTGCCGTTGGATTCGAGCGCGGTGTCGCCTTGTTCGAGCACCTTCAGCGTCGCGGTGCTGCCGATCAATTCGCTGCGGGGCCTCTGCGCCAGCTCGCAATAGGCATCGTTGGCATAGGTGATGAGGCCGTCGAGGTCGCGCAGCACGATCAGATCGTCTTGCGCCTCGAACAGGGTGGAGGCGCGCTGCTCGGCCTCCTGCAGTTCCCAGTTGCGGTCGGCCATCGCTTCATTGTGCATGGCGATGGTGCGCAGCCGCTTGCGCATCAGCCGCAGGCGGATGCCGAGCGTCACGATCCAAAGGCAGGCGATCGCGAACAGGAAGCTGACCCCGATCGCGAATGCATTGGGATCGTAGCCGCTCTGTTGCGAGAGCGCGCCCGAAATGAACCCGAAGGCGCTGCCGAACGCGACAGAGAAGATCGTGAACGAACGGACGATCGTCGCGACCCAGGAATGGCGCCGGAGGAAGCGGCGAAGGCGCAACTTGATCCGGAAGAAACGCCCCATCAATGGTGACCCTGAAACAGCTTGATCTGGCGCTGACGATGCGTCGGCCAGCTTGCAAAGTGCTTGAAATTGGTGGCCATTTCGCGCTGCCCTCAGAACAGGGTTAGCGGGGGGTTAACTCCGCCATGACCCGGTTCGGGACGCGCGTGTCAGCTGCGGGCGATGCGGCTTCAAGTCGGCGGTGTCCGCCGCGGGCGCTGACGATCAAGGCCGCGGCATCCCGCACCGAGAACGTCTTCGATTGCACGAAGACACGGTAGTCGGACGGGCCAGCATCACGCGTCAGATAGATGACGGGGCCGGTTGCCGAGGCATCGCCGGAAATCCCGATCAGCTGCGCCGCCGCGCTGCGCTCGCAGGCGCCGGCCTCGGCATCGTCGATGTCGTCGATCACGGTGAAGTCGGCGGCGTCGGCGCTGTCGGCGATCTGGACCCGGACGGTGGCCTGGCTGGGGTCGTCAGTGAAGCTGACGTGACGCTGCGCCAGCCAGGGGATCGATGCGATCTGCATCGTGGCGCCACCCACCTCGATGCAGGGCCGCGGGCCCGGCAGGAACTCGGCGCGGGCAAGGACCGCGGCCACGGCAAGAGGGACCACCGAGGTCAAAATCTTCAAACGCAACATGACACAACTCGCTCGACCCAAGCTTGCCGCCGATCGCGGTGCTTATGGTTTGCGGAGCGTAAACAAAACTCGTTACCGCCGCGTTGACGCGGGGCATCGCGGCACGAATCGGGTCATGGCTGCGGTTCGGATCACGCGGCGCGGCGCAGATCGTCGGCCAATGCACGATAGGACAGCGCTTCGGCAAGGTGCAGCCGGCCGATCGTCTCGGCGCCGTCGAGATCGGCAAGCGTGCGCGCCACCCGCAGCACGCGGTGATAGCCGCGCGCGGTGAGGTGCATGGTGTCGGCGGCCTCGCGCAGCAGCTTCTGCCCATGCGCGTCGGGCTGCGCGATGGTCTCGAGCAGCGAGCTCGGCGCTTCCGCATTGGTGCGGACATGCGGCATGCCGGCCGCCGCATAGCGCGCGAGCTGGATGTCGCGCGCGGCCGCAACGCGTGCGGCGACCTCGGCCGATCCCTCTGCCGGCGGCGGCAGGATCAGATCGGCCGCGGTCACGGCGGGCACCTCGATCCGCAGGTCGATGCGATCCATCAGCGGACCGGAGATCCGCATCTGGTAGTCGGCGGTGCAGCGGTCGAGCCGGCCGCGCTTGCAGGAATAGCCGGGCTCATAGGCATGGCCGCAACGGCACGGGTTCATGGCCGCCACCAGCATGAAGCGCGCCGGATAGGTGACGCGGTGGTTGGCCCGGCTCACCGATACCTCGCCGTTCTCCAGTGGCTGGCGCAGCGAATCCAGCACGCGCGGATCGAACTCCGGCAATTCGTCGAGGAACAGCACGCCCTGATGCGCCAGCGAGATCTCGCCCGGCTTGGCGCGCATGCCGCCGCCGGTCAGCGCGGCCATGCTGGCGGAATGATGCGGGCTGCGGAACGGGCGTCGCGCGGTCAAGGCGCCGTCGCGGATCTCGCCGGCAACCGAGGCGATCATCGAGACTTCGAGCAGCTCCGACGGCGACAGCGGCGGCAGGATCGAGGGCAGTCGCGCCGCCAGCATCGATTTGCCGGCGCCGGGCGAGCCGATCATCAGCAGATGATGACCGCCGGCAGCGGCGATTTCGAGCGCACGTTTCGCGCTCTCCTGGCCCTTGATGTCGCGCAGGTCGAGCAGCGCTTCCTCGCGCTCGTGCACCTTCGGCTGCGGGCGCGACAGCACCTGCGTGCCCTTGAAGTGGTTGGCGATCTGGATCAGCGATTGTGCCGCGATGATCTGGATGTCCGGACTGGCCCAGGCGGCTTCCGAACCGCAGGCGGCCGGGCAGATCAATCCCTCGTCGCGCGAATTGGCGCCGATTGCCGCGGGCAGCACGCCCGCCACCGGCGCGAGCGAGCCGTCGAGCCCGAGCTCGCCGAGCACGGTGAAGCCGTTCAGCGCATCCGGCGGGATCGCGCCGATCGCCGCCATCAGGCCGAGCGCGATCGGCAGGTCGTAATGGCTCCCCTCCTTGGGCAGGTCGGCGGGTGCGAGGTTGACGGTGATGCGGCGGGCGGGAAGCGCGAGGCCGGAGGCGATCAGCGCCGAACGCACGCGTTCGCGGGCTTCCGACACCGCCTTGTCGGGCAGGCCGACGATCGCGAATGCGGGCAATCCCGGCGCAACCTGGACCTGCACGTCGACCGCGCGGGCCTCGATCCCCTCGAATGCGACGGTGGAAACGCGCTGAACCATGCTGCCCCTATCTTCCGCAATCGAGGGTAGCGGAACCGCGCGACGAGTGCAAGAACATTACAGGAACATTCGCGGCGCCAATTCACCGCGCGGCGCATCCGCTTCCGCCGGTGCGGAAGCGTCAGGCGTCACTCGCGATGACGCGCGCCTCGCGCGATCGAACACAGCTCGCGTCGTCGACAACTGCAGGAATCATTTTCAAGAATCATTCCAGCACGACGAGCATCGCGCGCTTATTGTCGCAGCGCGTCGTCGATTTCCTTGCTGCTTCAGTGATCGCACACTGATCGCGCGCGCAGTCTCGATCTATTCCAACTGCCGAGGTCTGTACTCGCGAGCCCCGCGCTGTAGAGCCGGATCACAAATCCATCCAGGCTGATATCAGGGGCGCCTTCGCGTGATCGATCGACTTGTTTCGCATTCCACCCGTCAACATCCAGCGCTGCGAACGATCGGTCTGTGTACCGCCGCCGTCCTTGCCGCCGGAGTCGCGACCGAACGCGCCGACGCGCAATCGGAACTGCCGCCGGTGAGCGTGGACGCGCCTCAGCAGCGCGCGATCACTGCGAATGCAAAACCGGTTCGTCGTCCGGTGACCGCACGCGCGAGCCGCGCCAACCGCGTGGCTCGATCCCAGCAGGCGACGCCGCAAGCGGCGGCACGATCCGGTGCCGGCGCCGGCGAGCGAGCCGGCGGTCCGGTGGTCGGGTTCGTTGCCACGCGTTCGGGCACGGCGACCAAGACCGACACGCCGCTGATCGAAATCCCGCAATCGATCTCGGTCGTCACGACGGACCAGATCAGGAACCAGGGTGCGGAATCGGTGGGCGCGGCATTGCGCTACACCGTAGGCGTCAGCGGCGACGTGAATGGCGGCTCGGACACCCGCTTCGGCGGCCTGCAGATCCGCGGCTTCGACATGACGATGCCGGGCCTCTATCTCGACGGCCTGCGGCTGCCGAGCAGCAACTATGTGCACTTCCTCGGGCTCGATCCGTACGGAGCCGAGCGCCTCGAGGTCCTGAAGGGGCCATCCTCGGCGATGTTCGGCGGCAGCGGCACCGGCGGCATCCTCAACTATGTCAGCAAGCTGCCGACCGCGCGCGAGTTCGGGGAAGTGTCGCTGTCCGGCGGCAGCTTCAACCGCTATCAGGGCGAGTTCGACATCGGCGGCCGCGCCAACAAGGAAGGAACGGTGCTGTGGCGCCTGACCGGCGTCGCGCGCGATGGTGAGACCCAGGTCGACTACACCAATGACAATCGCGTATTCATCGCACCCGCCGTCACCGTGAAGCCGAACGAGGGCACCACGATCACCTTCCTCGCGAACTACCAGAAGGAACGCACCGGCTGGGGCCTGCAATTCCTGCCGCCGTCCGGCACCGTCTGGGCCAATAACGGCCGCTACATTCCGAACACGCGCTTCGTCGGCGAGCCCGGCTTCAACCAGTTCGACACCGAGCAATCCTCGGTCGGCTACATGCTGTCGCACGACATCAACGACGCGCTGACCTTCCGCCAGAACCTGCGTTATTCGTGGATGCACAACGAGCAGAAGAGCTTCTACGGCACCGGCTATGCGTCGGCGGCCGACGAGGCCGCGGGCCTGCTGTCGCGCGGCGGCGCCGGCGGCAGCTCGACGATCGATTCCTTCGCGGTCGACAACCAGCTGCAGGGCAAGTTCGTCACCGGCATGCTGAGCCACACGACGCTGTTCGGCGTCGATTACCGCAACACCTCGTTCCGCGACATGGCCTCGAGCTACAGCACCGGTAAGCTCAACGTCTTTGCGCCGGTCTATACCAACAGCTGGACCAACAACGGACCGTATGACGACACCGGCATCAAGCAGTCGCAGGCCGGCCTCTATCTGCAGGACCAGATCAGGCTCGGCCGGCTGTCGTTCCTGCTTGGCGGGCGGCAGGATTTCGTCACCACCGACCTCGACAACAATCTCGCGAAAACGTCGACCTCGACCGATGCCTCGGCATTCACCGGCCGCGCCGCCGTCATGTACAATTTCGACAACGGCATCGCGCCCTATTTCAGCTATTCGGAATCATTCCTGCCGGTGCTGAGCGTCAACGCCGCCGGCGAGCTGCTGAAGCCGGAGTCCGGCGTGCAGTACGAAGTCGGCGTCAAGTACCAGCCGGTCGGCATCAATGCACTGATCACGCTGGCTGCGTTCGATCTGACCCGATCCAACGTCGTCACCTACGCCCCGCCGTTCTATTTCGCCGAGCAGACCGGCGAAGTCAGGTCGCGCGGCGTTGAGCTCGAAGGCACCGCGACGCTGGTCGAGGGCGTCAACATCCGCGGCGGCTACGCCTATGTCGACGCTGAAGTCACCAAGGATCCCGTCAATGTCGGCAAGGCGCCGACCACGGTGCCGCTCAACCGTTTCTCGCTGTGGGGCGATTACACCGTTCAGGGCGGCCCGCTCGCCGGCGTCCAGTTCGGGGCCGGCGTCCGCTATGTCGGATCGACGTTCGGTGACGACGCCAACACCTTCAAGGTGCCGGCGTCGACGGTCGTCGATGCGCTCGTCGCCTATACCAGGGACAATTATCGCCTCTCGCTCAACGTCACCAACCTCGCCGATACGCGCTACGTGGCAGCCTGCTACGGCAACACCAGCTGCTTCTACGCGGAGGGCCGCAAGGCGATCGCGAAGCTGACCTATCGCTGGTGATCACCCCACAACTTGCTGAAATCCCCATGAGACCCATCTTCGGACGACTGCATCGCTGGGCGGGTCTTGTCACCGCGGCCTTCCTGTTCTTCTCGGGCATCACCGGCGCGATCATCTCGTGGGACCACGAGATCGACGATGTGCTCAACAGGAAGCTGTTCGAGGTGACGAGCTCCGGACCGGCGATCCCGTCGGTCGAGCTCGCCCGGCTGATCGAGCAGCGCGATCATCGCGCCCGCGTCATCCACATGTTCATGACGGCGGAGAAAGGCGAGTCGCTGTGGTTCTTCGTGCTGCCGCGGATCGATCCGGCGACCGGCAAGCGTTACGCGCTCGACTACAACCAGGTCTTCCTCGATCCCAACACCGGCGCCGAGCTCGGACGCCGCTATTGGGGCGCGGTCTGGCCGGTGACCCGCGAAAACTTCGTCTCGTTCCTCTACAAGCTGCATTACACGATGCACATCCCCGAATTCTGGGGCAGCGATCGCTGGGGCATGCGCTTCCTCGGTGTCATCGCCGTCATCTGGACGATCGATTGTTTCGTCGGCTTCTACCTGACCCTGCCGTCGCGGCGGCGCGCAAGGGCGCAGCGGGCGTCGGCGATATCAGGCCCGCGCGGCAAGGGTTTCTGGACCCGCTGGGCGCCGGCCTGGAAGATCAAGACCTCAGGCAGCGCCTATCGAATCAATTTCGACATTCATCGCGCCTTCAGCCTGTGGACCTGGTCCTTGCTGTTCGTGATCGCATTCACGGCATTCTCGCTGAACCTCTATTTCGAGGTGTTCTCGCCGTTGATGAAGACCGTGTCCAACTACACGCCGACACCCTACGAACAGCGGCCATACCGTCATCTTGACGATCCGATCGAGCCGAGGATGACCTATGCGGAGATCGCCGCGCGGGCCGCGGCCGACGGCAAGGCGCGCGGCTGGACCACGCCGATCGGTTCGATCAATTATGGTCCGGCCCATGGCGTCTATGCGGTCGCATTCTTCGGGCCGGGCGACGAACATGGCGCCGCGGGCGTCGGGCCGGCGCAGCTTTACTACGACAGCGAGGACGGCCGTCCGCTCGGCGAGCGGCTGCCATGGGTCGGCACCGCGGCCGACGTGTTCGTGCAGATGCAGTTTCCGTTGCATTCCGGCCGGATCGCCGGCTTGCCCGGGCGCATCCTGATCTCGCTGATGGGATTGGTGGTTGCGGCGCTGTCGGTGACGGGCGTCGTGATCTGGTGGCGCAAACGTCGTGCGCGGATTGGCGCGCGAGAGACGATGCGCACACGCCCCGAGAGCCGCCTTGCGCCGGCGGAATAGGCCGGGCGCCCCGTGGGCTTCTTAAACCGGGCGGCAAATGCATTCGGGAGCGGCGGCGGCCGCTCCCGAGGCAGTCCGTCTTCGCAATCAGTCCGTCACAGGTTCATCTGCATCGGCTCCGGATAATAGTGGAAGCCTTCGCCGACCTTGGCGACGTGGCCGTAGCCCGGCCAGGCGAAGTGATAGGACATCACGGCCGTCTTGTTCGCGGCCAGCATTTCCAGCAGCTTGACCCGCGACGCCGCCGCCTGCTTCGGATCGGTGTCGTAGGAGAACTCCATCCGCGGACGCTCCAGCAGCAGCACCGCGTGATGCGAGAGGTCGCCGAGGAAGGCGAAGGATTTGCCGCCCGAGCTCACCATGAAGATGGTGTGGCCCACGGTGTGGCCGGGCGCTGCGATTGCCGTCACGCCGGGCAGGAATTCCTGGCCGTCCTTGAAGAACACGATGCGGTCGCGCACCGGCAGCAGGTTCTTGCGGGCATGCACGATGAAATCCTTCAACGGGCTGCCCATCTTGCCTTCGTCGGTCCAGAACTCGAGATCGCTCTGCGCGATGTAGTATTGCGCATTCGGGAACAACGGCTTGTCGTTGGCGCCGACGATGCCGCCGATATGATCGATATGCGCGTGCGACAGCACGACGGCGTCGATGTCCTCCGGCTTGATGCCGGCTTCCTGCATGCTCTTCTGCTGCCGCCCGGTGGTCTTGCCGAACAGTTGCGACGTGCCCATGCCGGTGTCGAACAGGATCAGCTTGTCGCCGGTGTTGACGATCGGCGAATTCTGCTCGAGCACGACGTTGTCGGGCGAGAGGAAGTTGTCGGAGAGCATCTTCTTCACCTCCTCCTTCGGCACACCGGTGAAGGTGCCGGAGGGGTCGCCGAGCGGAAGCGGCCCGTCGGATACGACGGTCACTTCGGCTTCGCCGAGCATGAAGCGGTGCCAGTAGGGTGTCTGCGTGCCGAGCTTCGGCGCGCGTGCCTGTGCGGTGCCCCCGAGCAGGGTGCTGGCGCCGAGACCGGCACCGAGCGCGAGCAAGGATCGTCGTGAGACATTGAGCGTCATAACGTCTTCCTCCAGAATTTTTATAAGATTTTCGCGTTGTGCCCGCGCGTTGACCCGCTGCTTGACCTGACGCAGGCAAGCGGATGCTGCCCTCGCCCGCGCAAGCTGGCAAGAAGAATAAGGAGAACGCATGCGCGATCGAACGCTGGCTAAAATTTCAGCCAGCTGTGCGGCGCACAAGGGAGGATTATTTCGCGGCGCGCTTCTTCTCGATGGTATCCCAGATCATCGCCGCGACGTTGGGGCCATTGAGCCGTTGGATTGCGCGGATGCCGGTCGGCGAGGTGACGTTGATCTCGGTCAGGTTGCCGTCGATCACGTCGATGCCGACGAACAGTAGGCCGCGTTCGCGCAGCGCCGGTCCGAGCGTGGCGCAGATTTCGCGCTCGCGATCCGAGAGTTCGGTCGCCGTGGCTGCGCCGCCACGGACCATGTTGGAGCGCAGATCGTCCGCCGCCGGCACGCGGTTGACGGCGCCGGCGAACTCGCCGTCGACCAGGATGATGCGCTTGTCACCATGCTTCACCTCGGGGAGGAAGCGCTGGATCACCCAGGGCTCCTTGAACGTGACCGAGAACATGTCGAACAGCGAGCCGAAGTTCATGTCCTGCGGCATCACGCGGAAGACGGCGGCGCCGCCATGGCCGTGCAACGGTTTCATGACGACGGCGCCATGCTGGTCTCGGAATGCGTTGATCTCGTCGAGATCGCGCGAGATCAGGGTTGGCGGCATCAGCTGCGGGAAGTTCATCACGAACAGCTTTTCCGGCGCGTTGCGCACGCTGGCCGGGTCGTTGACGACCAAGGTCTTCGGATGGATGCGCTCGAGGAAATGGGTCGAGGTGATGTAGGCGAGGTCGAACGGCGGATCCTGGCGCAGCAGCACGACGTCGAAGCCGTTGAGCGCCTCGCGCTTCGGCTCGCCCAGCGTGAAGTGATTGCCGACCTCGTCGCGCACGGTGAGAGGCTGCACCGGCGCCACCAGCTCCTCGCCGCGCAGCGACAGCTTGTCGGGCGTGTAGTAGGAAATGCCGTGGCCGCGCTTTTGCGCCTCGAGCAGCAGCGCAAAGGTCGAATCGCCGCGAATATTGATGCGCGCGATGGGATCCATCTGGACGGCGATCTTCAATTTCATAGACATGTTCCGCGAGGTCTGAGGATAACGTTAAGGGCTTGCATCGAATGCCGCTAACAAATGGCGCGGCAGGCTCTTCGGCGCAATCAGCACGGCGTCGAATCTGAGCTCGAATTCGGCATGTTCGGGATGCGCCATCAGCCAGGCCTGGGCGGCATTGATGATGCGCAGCTGCTGCCGCGGCGTCACCGCATAGGCGGCGTCGTCGAGGTTGGCACGGGCCTTGACCTCGACGAAGGCCAGCAGATTGCGCCGGCGCACCACCAGGTCGATCTCGCCAAAGGGGGTACGGAAGCGTCGTGCCAGGATGCGATAGCCCTTGGCGATCAGAAGCGCTGCGGCGCGGCTCTCCGCCGAGATGCCGGTCCGGAACGCCGCGACGCGCTCAGGCGAGGCGCTGTCAGTCTTCGCCATTGCCGTCCCCGATGATCTTCGCAAGCTCGAGGGCACGGGCGTAGACCTCGCGGCGCGGCCGGCCCGACAGTTCGACCGCATGGGCGACCGCATCCTTGACGCTGCCGCGGCCGAGCTGCGCCCGCAGCAGATCGTCGAGCGCATCCTGGTCCATCACCCCGGCATCATCGGCCGGAGGTCCGATGACCAGCACGAACTCGCCGCGTGTTTCCAGCGCGTCCGCGCCTGCCGCCAGCTCGGCGACCGGCGCGCGCGTGATCTCCTCGTGCAGCTTGGTCAGCTCGCGGCAGATCGCGGCATCGCGGCCGGCCATGATCGCAGCGAGATCGCGCAGCGTGTCCTGTACGCGATTGCCGGATTCGAACATCACGAGCGTCGAATCGACCCTCGCCAGCTCGTTGAGCCGGGCGCGACGCGCGTGCTCCTTCGCGGGCAAAAATCCCTCGAAGAAAAACCGGTCGGTAGGCAATGCCGCGACCGACAGCGCCGTCAGCACCGATGATGGCCCCGGCACCGCGATGACGGCATGCCCGGCGGCGCAGACGTCGCGCACCAGCTTGAAACCGGGATCGGAGATCAGTGGCGTGCCGGCGTCCGAAACCAGCGCGATCGCGGCGCCCTGCGCCAGGCGCTCCAGGATCTTGGGGCGGGCCTGGGCCGCGTTGTGCTCGTGGTAGAGCGCAAGCTCGGCGGCGATCGCATAACGCTCGGTCAGCCGGCGCGTGATCCTTGTGTCCTCGCAGGCGATGACGTCGACACCGGCCAGCGTTTCCAGCGCGCGCAGGGTAATGTCGGCGAGATTTCCGATCGGGGTCGCGACCAGATGGAGCCCGGGTGCCGCCCTGGGCGCGGCCAATTGCTGGCCGCCGATCGAAAAGGTTCTGGCCGCAGCGCCTGTCGTGGCATCCGAACTGTGGAGGGAACTGGCTTTTGCGCGCATAATGCCAATCTAGAGCGTTTTCGAGCGAAGTGGGTACCGGTTCGCGTGAAGAAAACGCGTCAAACCGAGAATCTAGAGCCCCGTTCCGATTCAATCGGAACGGGATAAGGCTCTAGAGGGATGGCAGCGCTTGCGCCACATCCGCAAACGGCGGTGACGGAACGCTGGCTGACGGGGGAAATGGAGGCCGCGGCAAGGGCGCCGCGGGGCCATAATCCTTTTGTTTTAGTTAACTATTCGCCGAGAATATGCCTGAATCCACCCGCCTCATCAGAGCTGGATGGAGTCCTGGCTGATCACAGTCGGCCAAGAGAAGAGAGACGATGGAAGGCCCGCATCACCGCAAGTCCCCGCCGTCGGGCACCACCCGGCGGACCGCGCTCGGCCTCATCGTGGGCGCGCCGTTGCTGACGGCCTGTTCCGGCATCCAGCAGAGCTTGAGCCAATTTTCCAGCAGCAACCCGGAAGCTGGTCCTGCCGGCCCGCAGCAGCAGCCGCAGGCGGTCGGCACCGGGCAGGTCAAGATCGGGCTGATCCTGCCGCTGTCGGCGTCCGGCAATGCCGGGCTCGCCGCCCAGTCGATGCGGAACGCGGCCGAAATGGCGCTGGCGGAATTTCAGAACCCGAACATCCAGCTCCTGATCAAGGACGATGGCGGCAGCCCGCAGGGCGCATCGCAGGGTGCCCAGCAGGCACTGTCCGAAGGCGCCGAGATCATTCTGGGACCGCTGTTCGCAGGCTCGGTGCCCGCCGTCGCGCAACTGACGCGGCCACGGGGAACCTCGGTGATCGCGTTCTCGACCGATTCGAGCGTGGCCGGGCGCGGCGTCTATCTGCTGAGCTTCCTGCCGGAGTCCGACATCAATCGCATCGTCGACTACTCGGCGGGGATCGGAAAGCGCTCGTTCGCCGCGATGGTGCCGGACAACGCCTATGGCAACGTGGTCGAGGCCGCCTTCAAGCAGGCGGTCGGCCGCAAGAACGGCCGCGTCGTCGCATTCGAGAAATACGGCGCCGACCGCGCGACGCCGGCGCGAACCGTGGCGCAGGCGCTCGGCCAGGCCGATGCGCTGCTGATCGCCGACGATGGTGATTCGGTGGTCGCGACCGCCGATGCCTTGACCGCAGCCGGCGCCAATCTGCGCAACATCCAGCTGCTCGGCACCGGGCTGTGGGACAATCCGCGGGTGTTCGCGAGCCCCGTCTTGCAGGGCGGCCTCTACGCCGCGCCCGATCCGTCCGGCTTCCGCAGCTTCGCCGGCCGCTACCGCAGCAAATATGGCGGCGAGCCGGTGCGCACCGCGACGCTTGCCTATGATGCCGTGGCGCTGATGGCGGCGCTCGCGCGCACGCAAGGGGCGCAGCGCTTTGCGCCGGAGACGTTGACCAATCCGTCCGGCTTTGCCGGTATCGACGGTCTGTTCCGCTTCCGCTCCGACGGCACCAATGAGCGTGGCCTTGCGGTCATGAAGGTGGCCTCAGGCGGCAGCACGCCGGTCGCAGGCTCGCCGAAGAGTTTTGGCGCTTGATTTTTGTCGGGCGGTCAAGCTGCCTTGTCGAGCGCCGGCACCCGCCAGCTCCTTTGCATGGGGTTGTTTTCGATATTTTGGCAGCGTGCACCTAGAGCGGTTTCGAGCGAAGTGGATACCGGTTCGCGTGAAGAAAACGCGTCAAAACAAGAATCTAGAGCCTCGTTCCGATTCAATCGGAACGGGATAGGCTCTAGGCGGCGAGATCCGCAACGACCGCGTCGAGCACCGGGAATCCCGACGTCGTCACCCGCAGTCGTCCGTCGGCGTCGACGGCGATCGCGCCTTCCTCGCGCAGCATCGCGATCCGGTGCGGGTCGAGCTGGCGGCCGGAGAGCTTCGCATAGCGCTTGGGATCGATGCCCTCGGCGAGCCGCAGCCCCATCAGCAGAAACTCGTCGGCGCGTTCTTCGCTGTTGAGGCTGTCATCGCTGACGACGCCGTGACCGCGCTCCTCGACGTTCAACAGCCACGCCTCGGGGCGCCGCTCGGTTGCGGTCGCGTGCCTGACGCCATCGATGTCGAGCCTTCCGTGTGCGCCGGGGCCGATGCCGGCATATTCCTCACCGCGCCAGTAGACGAGGTTGTGCTTGCACTCCGCGCCGGCGCGGGCGTGATTGGAGATCTCATAGGCCGGCAATCCCTCGCGGGCGCAGACCTCCTGCGTCACGTCGTAGAGCGCGCGCGCGGTCGCTTCATCCGGCGTCTGCAATTTGCCGGCAGCATGCAGCCCGAAGAACGGCGTGCCTTCCTCGATCGTGAGCTGGTAGAGCGACAGGTGCTCGGCCGCTTCCGAGATCGCCTGCTTCAGTTCATCGGCCCACATCCGCGGCGTCTGGTCGGGGCGGGCATAGATCAGGTCGAACGAGTAACGGTCGAACGCAGAGCGCGCGATCGCGACCGCGTCGAGTGCCTCGCGCGCGCTGTGCAGGCGGCCCAGTGCCTTCAGCGAGGCGTCATCGAGCGCCTGCACGCCGAGCGAGACGCGGTTGACGCCGGCTGCGCGATAGCCGCGAAAGCGCGTCGCCTCGACGCTGGTCGGATTGGCCTCGAGCGTGACCTCGACATCGCGCGAGACCTGCCAGTGCTTGCCGATGGCATCGAGCACGGCGCCGACGGTCTGTGGCTGCATCAAGGACGGCGTGCCGCCGCCGAGGAAGATCGAGGACACCTGCCGCCCCGGCACGCGCGCGGCCGTCGTCTCGATCTCGCGGGCGAACGCGCGCACGAAACGCTCCTCGTCGACCGGCGCATGCCGCACGTGGCTGTTGAAATCACAATACGGGCATTTCGACAGGCAGAACGGCCAGTGCACGTAGACGCCGAAGGCCTCTCGGTCAGCGTGGCTCAAGGCAGATCTCCGCGAGCTTCACGAAGGCGCGGGCGCGATGCGACAGGCCGAGCCCGAGCGGCGGCAGGCCGTGCTTCTCGATGCTGGTCATCTCGCCGAAGGTCCGCGTGTAGCCGTCCGGCAGGAAGGCCGGATCGTAGCCAAAGCCGGCAGTGCCACGCGGCGGCCAGACCAGGGTTCCATCGGCGCGGGCCTCGACCTCCTCGAGATGATCGTCGGGCCAGGCCACGCACAGCGCCGACACGAAGTGTGCCTTGCGCCGGTCCGGCGTCGTGGCGCCGCGCTCCCGCAGCAGCCGCTCGATCCGCGTCATCGCCGCCATGAAATCCTTGCCCTCGCCGGCCCAGCGCGCCGAGTAGATCCCGGGCGCGCCGTCGAGCGCGTCGACCACGAGGCCGGAATCGTCGGCGAAGGCTGGCAGTCCGGTCGCCTTCGCGGCCGCGATCGCCTTGATCGCCGCGTTGGCGCGAAAATTGTCGCCGGTCTCCTCGGGCTCGGCGAGGTCGAGCTCGCCGGCCGACACCACCTCCACGCCGTGCGGCGCCAGCAGTTCCCGCATCTCGGCAAGCTTGCCGGGATTATGGGTGGCGATGACGAGCCTTCCGGTGATTCGGCGGTGCATGACCAATCTGACTACGCCACCGCGATCTTTTGCAAGTCGACCAGACGCGCGACACCTTTGCGCGCCAGCGTCATCAGCGCCAGGAATTCACCTTCCGAGAACGGCGTCTTCTCGGCGGTGCCCTGCACCTCGATGATCCGGCCGTCGCCGGTCATGACGAAATTGGCGTCGGTATCGGCTTCGGAATCCTCGGCATAGTCGAGATCGAGCACCGGCGTGCCCTGGTAGATGCCGCAGGAGATCGCCGCCACATTGTCGCGCAACACGTTGGTCTTCAGCATGTTGCGGGTCTTCATCCAGTTGATGCAGTCGGCCAGCGCCACCCAGGCACCGGTGATGGAGGCGGTGCGGGTGCCGCCGTCGGCCTGGATGACGTCGCAATCGACCGTGATCTGGCGCTCGCCGAGCGCCTCGAGATCGACGGCCGCGCGCAGCGAGCGGCCGATCAGCCGCTGAATCTCGACCGTGCGGCCGCCCTGCTTGCCGGCCGAGGCCTCGCGGCGGGTGCGTTCCAGGGTGGCACGCGGCAGCATGCCGTATTCGGCGGTGACCCAGCCGCGGCCCTGGCCCTTCAGCCACGGCGGCAACCGCTCTTCCAGCGTGGCGGTCACCAGCACATGGGTGTCGCCGAACTTCACCATGCAGGAACCCTCGGCATATTTGACGACGCCGCGTTCCAGCGACACGGGACGCAGTTCATCGGGTGCACGGCGGCTTGGCCGCATGAAATCCTCCAGAAATCCGAGAAAATTGGCTGGCCGTGCTTGTAGGAGCGGGAAGGGGCAGCGGCAAGGGTTTTCGGCCCCGGTATGGTCCGGTACGAGGGGGCCGAATGCATGCTTGTCATCGGCCTCCCGGATCGACAAATTATGCAGTAATTGTGAGGGACTGGAGTGTGACTCACCACGATCCGATTGGCCTGATCGCGCCGCATGCCGGGCTCGCCCAGCTCAACGAGCGTTCGCGCGACATTTTTCGTCAAATCGTCGAAAGCTATCTCGCGACCGGCGAGCCGGTCGGTTCGCGCAACATTTCGCGCCTGATCGCATTACCGCTGTCGCCGGCCTCGGTCCGCAACGTGATGTCGGATCTCGAGCAGCTCGGCCTGATCTATGCGCCGCACACCTCCGCCGGCCGGTTGCCGACCGAACTCGGGCTGCGCTTCTTCGTCGATGCGCTGATGCAGGTCGGCGACCTCACCGAGGCCGAGCGTCAGTCGATCCAGACCCAGCTTGCTGCCGTCGGCCGCGGGCAATCCGTCGAGGCCGCGCTTGGCGAAGCCTTGACGCGGCTGTCGGGGCTGACCCGCGCCGCGGCGGTGGTGCTGACGCAAAAGTCGAATGCGCGGCTGAAGCACATCGAGTTCGTCCGGCTGGAGCCGGAAAAGGCGCTGGTCGTGCTGGTCGGCGAAGACGGCCAGGTCGAAAACCGCGTGCTGGCACTGCCGCCGGGTGTTCCATCCTCAGCCCTGACCGAGGCGACCAATTTCCTCAATGCGCGGATCCGCGGCCGGACGCTGGCCGAAGCGCGGCTCGAGCTCGAGACGGCACTGACGCAAAATCGCGCCGAGCTCGATCAGCTCACGCAAAAGGTGGTCGCGGCGGGCATCGCGAGCTGGTCCGGCGGCGAGAACGAGGACCGCCAGCTGATCGTGCGCGGTCACGCCAACCTGCTCGAGGACCTGCATGCGCTCGACGATCTCGAGCGCATCAAATCGCTGTTCGACGATCTCGAAACCAAGCGCGGCGTGATCGATCTGCTCGGCCGCGCCGAACGCGGCGAGGGCGTGCGGATCTTCATCGGCTCGGAGAACAAGCTGTTCTCGCTGTCGGGTTCCTCGACCATCATCGCGCCCTATGGCGACGCCCAGGGGCGGATCGTGGGCGTTCTTGGCGTGATCGGACCGACGCGGCTGAACTATGCGCGGGTGATCCCGACCGTCGATTATGCCGCGCGCATCGTCAGCAAGATGCTGGGCGGCTGACCGGAGGGCGATTTCGCTTTCATTTGACGGGTTTTCTTCACCCAAGCCGGAGATCCCAGTTCCCGAGACCGGTATGTTGCGCTTGATTTTCGCCGCCCAAAGCACGATATCCCGGCAAGCAATCCCCAAGATTTGAACCGACGCGAGTTTTCGAGAAGGCAAGCCATGACCGATCCGAACCGGGCCAATGACAACACCGAGAATTCGGCGCCGACGGGTGAGCCCGTGGTCTCGAAGCCGTACATCATGCCTGACGAGCCCGAGGCCGGATCGGCGGAGGCGCTGACCAAGGAACTCGCCGAGGCGCGCGACCGGACGCTGCGCACCCTGGCCGAGATGGAGAATCTCCGCCAGCGCACCCGCCGCGAGGTCGCCGACGCCAAGACCTACGGCATCACCGGCTTTGCCCGCGACGTGCTCGATATCGCCGACAACCTGCAGCGCGCGCTCGATGCGGTGCCGGCCGAGACCAAGGAAGCCGCCGATCCCGGCCTGAAGGCGCTGATCGAAGGCGTCGAGCTGACCGAACGTTCGCTGCTCAACGCGCTGGAGAAGAACGGCGTCAAGAAGTTCGACCCGATCGGCGAGAAGTTCGATCCGAACTTCCAGCAGGCGATGTTCGAGGTGCCTGATCCGTCGGTGCCGTCGGGCACCGTGGTGCAGGTCGTGCAGGCCGGTTACATGATCGGCGAGCGCATCCTGCGCCCGGCACTGGTCGGCGTCTCCAAGGGCGGCGCCAAGGCCGCCCCGACCGCCGACATCACCGCCTGATCCATCCCGATCCCGGCTGCGCGTTTGTGAGCTCGCGGATTGCGCGGGCTCACGGTCGCGGCTTCTCGTGTGCCTTCGGCCAATAGGTGCCGAAGCTCCAGAGATTTCCTTCCGGATCGCGGCAGGCGAAGTCGCGGCTGCCATAGTCGGTATCGCGCAGTTCCATCTCGATCTTGGCGCCGGCAGCCTTGACCTTCGCGTGCAGCGCGTCGGGATCGTCGACCGCGATATAGATCGAGTCGGTGCGGCGGTTGTCGAGGTCGCCGACCAGCCTGCCATATGCGTCGTCGCGGCTCTGGCCCAGCATCAGCATCGAGGAACCATAGGCGAGCTCGGCGTGATGGATCACGCCGCCATCGCGGTAGACGACGTGTTCGGTGAACCCAAGCACCGTCGTGAGCCAATTGGTCATCGCCTCGGCGTCCTTGCAGCGCAGGGTCGGGTAGATGCGGGGCGGTTCGATGTCGTGCGTCATGGTCGCTCACCTCCTTGGCTGACGGCGCCATCCTGCACGAGGCAACGCGGCGTCGGCTTGAAGGTTTGTTACCAGTCCGCCAGCCCATCGCCGGCGTGAACCAGCCGGCGGTCGGTCAGCGCCTGGCGGCGCGCCCAGGCGGTTGGCGGTTCGCCTGCGAATTCGACGAACTCGCGGGCGAGATGGGCCTGGTCGGCATAGCCGCTTTCCGCCGCGATCCCCGCCCAGCCAAGCGCAGCGCCGCTTTGTGCCAGCCGGCTCGCCCGGTGAAACCGCATCATGCGCGCCAGCGATTTGGGGGCGAGGCCGAGTTCGGACCGAAACCGGCCGGCCAGATGCTTGCGGCTCCAGCCGATCTCGTCGGCCAATGCCGTGATGCTGATAGCGCCGGCCGAACGCGCCAGTTTTCGATAGGCGAACGCGATTTCGGGAGACGGCATGTGGCCGGCGCGCCGCAGCACGAACGCCTCGATCAGGTCGAAGCGGCGCTGCCAGCACGTCACGGCGCCGAGCTGTTCGCGCAGACGACGGCCATCATGGCCGAGCACATCGTCGATATCGACCATGCGCCCGACCAGGTCGGTCACGACGCCGCCGAAGAAGCTGTAGGCGCCGAGCGGGGTGAAATCGACCTGCACGCAGGCGGCGCGCCCGTCGGACTCGATGTAGACAGGCCCGGCATGCAGGCCGGCGGCGAAGCTGAGCTGACGATCGGCCGCACTGGGCTCGCGCGACAGCGCGATCAGGAACGGCGAGCCGAAACTGATGATCAGCGGGACGATCAGCGGCGCGGTCTGCCGTTGTGCGAACCGGCCCGTCGCGGTCTCGCGATAACCGGTGATCCGGACGATCAGGCCCGCCAGGCGCGGCGATGGCAGGCGCTGCGCGAGATCGAATGCAAGAGGTGACGTAGACTCGGCCATGCGAATCTCGCGAGGCTGCGTCTTACGCGATATCCGAGGACTGGATGCGCTTGACGCCAGCCTTGGCCATGTCGTCCCAGGCCTTGGCGAGCGATCCCTGGGTGTCGATGCCGCGACAGGCATCTTCCACCACATAGGTCTCGAAGCCGGCCTTGCGCGCATCGAGCGCGGTCCATGCCACGCAGAAATCGGTGGCGAGCCCGGCCACGAAAACCCGCTCGACGTTGCGCGCCTTCAGATAGGCGGCGAGCCCGGTGGTGGTCTTGCCGTCGGCCTCGGTGAAGGCGGAGTAGCTGTCGACGTCCTTGTGAAAACCCTTGCGGATGATCAGCTCGGCCTGCGGGATCGCGAGTTCCTTCGACAGCGAGGCGCCGTCGGTACCCTGGACGCAGTGGTCGGGCCACAGCACCTGCTTGCCATAGGCAAGATCGACGATCTCGAACGGCTTCTTGCCGGAATGGGTCGAGGCAAAGGAGATGTGTCCGGGCGTGTGCCAGTCCTGCGTCATCACCACATTGGCAAAGCTCTTGGCGATCCGGTTGATCACCGGCACCACCTGCTCGCCGTCTTTCACCGCGAGGCTGCCGCCGGGCAGGAAGCAGTTCTGGACGTCGATCACGAGCAGCGCGGAGCCGTCGTCGGGCTTGATCGCAGCCGCCCAGAGGTGTTTTGGAACCAGCGCGGCAAGCGCCAGTGTACCGAGCCCTGCAACGACCTGTCGTCGATCCAACATCGCGCCCCTCCTCGCTCTGATAACAGCGCGAGGAGGCTAGTTCCGTTCGTGGAGCTGCGAAAGTCCGATTTTTCGGCGGGCCTGTCAGCTGCGCGGCTGGATGCCGTCGCGCACCGCGCGGAAGCGCGGGAAGGCCTTCTCCCAATCGGTGCGCGGGGAGCTGCCGATGATGCGCATCGATGTCTGCGCGCCGAACCGCAGCCACTGCACGATGGTCACCGGGGTATTGTCCTTGCCGCTGACGGCGTCGATGCGCGTCTCGAAGCCGGGCTGGCCGTCGATCCGGATCGGTTCGGACATGGTGATCCGCCCGTCGCGCACGCCGGGGATCGTGGTGGCGATCTGCTGGGCGAAGCGGCCGCGATCATCCGGTGTGGCCGGGGCCGAGCCGATGATGCCAAGCAGCATAAAGGGCTTGGTCTCAAGGCCCTTGTCGTCGCCGTCAGCCATCAGCAGCGCGGCGCCCGGCGCCAGCATGCGGACATTCTTGAAGCTGCTGAGCTCGGTGACCTTGAACGGCATCATGCCGAGCTGTTCGTCGACCGGCACCTCGTTGCGGATCTGGGCGGTGGCGAACATCTGCCGCACGGCGTCGTCGGTGTAGATCTTGCTGGCGTTCTCCGGCACCTGGACCGCGACATAGCCGGAGAAGGTCGGTCCCGGCAGGATCATGGAATAGCGCCGCACATTGGTGGTGCCGTCACGCGCGCTCTCCACGGTGTAATAGGCGAGGCCGGCCGGCGTCTCGAGGCTCTCCGGCTTGATGTTTCCGCTACCAGCCGGGTTGGCCTTGAAGGCGCTCACGACCTCGTTGTAGGCGTCCGCGGGCAGATCGGCGATCAAGACCTTCACGCCCTGGTCCTCGGTCTCGAAGCCGATGAACGACTTGGCGCGGTTGAGGCCCACCAGCGGCTTCATCCCGACATGCGCGCCCGGCGGAAACACCACGTCGGCGGCAAAGCCACGACAGGTGGCAGCAAGCAGCAAGGCAACCGCAACGAGAAGTCGAAAAGGCGTCATGGGGAATCTACCGGTTTTGCTTGGTGGCCGCGCAACGGGGCCGGTGCAGGGCTGGATGGCCTCTTTCAGTCGGACCGCTTTTAGCGGTTTTGATGACCCTGCAACAGGCCGCCAAAGCCGCGCTCCGGGCCTGCAGGCCCGATTCCATGGGCTTTTCGTCCCGATTGGCTGGCACTTTCCAGTTTCCCGACGTTTCCGACGATCGGCCACCAGCGGCCAAACAGCGCGCCCTCGGCCTGCGCCCGCTTCCGCATACGACGTTTGTGAGTGTTCACTCAACAGCGCGGACGTCGCGTGGCGGATGTTCGCGGTCGACGGCGTGCCGCATCATTGCCGATTTGTTAACTTGGATCGGGCTTGAACCGGCGCTGCAGCCGGGCTGACACAATCTTTCAAACGTCAGTCTTTTCAGGCCTCAACGTTGCGTCCAGTCCTTGCGGGCAGGACCCTCTCTCCTATATCAGGCTCACCGTCGCAATATCGCGAGTATGTGAACGTCTGGGGGTTCGGTACGGAGCGCCGTCAGGGCCCAACCAACCTGCCGTAGCAAAGAGGATATCAAAACCATGGGTAAGGTCATTGGGATCGACCTCGGCACCACGAATTCGTGCGTCGCCGTAATGGATGGCAAGAACGCCAAGGTGATCGAGAATGCCGAGGGCATGCGAACGACGCCGTCGATCGTTG
This sequence comes from Bradyrhizobium australafricanum, assembly GCF_020329495.1. Classification (NCBI taxonomy): domain Bacteria; kingdom Pseudomonadati; phylum Pseudomonadota; class Alphaproteobacteria; order Hyphomicrobiales; family Nitrobacteraceae; genus Bradyrhizobium; species Bradyrhizobium australafricanum. The sequence goes on from NZ_JAGKJL010000003.1 coordinate 303,684, forward strand.
CTTTCACTGACGATGGCGAGCGCCTCGTCGGCCAGCCGGCGAAGCGCCAGGCGGTGACCAATCCCGAGCGTACGTTCTTTGCGGTGAAGCGCCTCATTGGCCGCCGCTATGACGACCCGATGGTCGAGAAGGACAAGAAGCTCGTTCCCTACAAGATCGTAAAGGCATCGAACGGCGACGCCTGGGTCGAAGCCGATGGCAAGACCTATTCGCCCTCGCAGGTCTCGGCCTTCATTCTGCAGAAGATGAAGGAGACCGCTGAGGCGCATCTCGGCCAGAAGGTCGAGCAGGCCGTCATCACGGTTCCCGCCTATTTCAACGACGCGCAGCGTCAGGCCACCAAGGACGCCGGCAAGATCGCCGGCCTCGAAGTGCTGCGCATCATCAACGAGCCGACGGCTGCCGCGCTCGCCTACGGTCTCGACAAGTCGAAGTCCGGCACGATCGCCGTGTACGACCTCGGCGGCGGCACCTTCGACGTCTCGATCCTCGAGATCGGCGACGGCGTGTTCGAGGTGAAGTCGACCAACGGCGACACCTTCCTGGGCGGTGAAGATTTCGACATGCGCCTGGTCGGCTATCTCGCCGACGAATTCCAGAAGGAGCAGGGCATCAACCTGCGCAACGACAAGCTTGCCCTGCAGCGCCTGAAGGAAGCTGCGGAGAAGGCCAAGATCGAGCTGTCGTCGACCACGCAGACCGAAATCAACCTGCCGTTCATCACGGCTGACCAGACCGGTCCGAAGCATCTGACGATGAAGCTGACCCGCGCCAAGTTCGAGGCGCTGGTGGCCGATCTCGTCGAGAAGACCATCGAGCCATGCCGCAAGGCGCTGAAGGATGCCGGCCTGACCGCCGGCGAGATCGGCGAAGTGGTGCTGGTCGGCGGCATGACCCGCATGCCGAAGATCCAGGAAGTCGTGAAGCAGTTCTTCGGCAAGGAGCCGCATAAGGGCGTCAATCCCGACGAGGTCGTCGCGATCGGCGCTGCGATCCAGGCCGGCGTGCTGCAGGGCGATGTCAAGGACGTGCTGCTGCTCGACGTGACCCCGCTGTCGCTGGGCATCGAGACGCTGGGCGGTGTGTTCACCCGCATCATCGACCGCAACACCACGATCCCGACCAAGAAGAGCCAGGTGTTCTCGACCGCCGAAGACAATCAGGGCGCTGTCACCATCCGGGTCTTCCAGGGCGAGCGTGAAATGGCGGCCGACAACAAGATGCTCGGCCAGTTCGACCTGATGGGTATTCCGCCGGCTCCGCGCGGCATGCCGCAGATCGAGGTGACCTTCGACATCGACGCCAACGGTATCGTCAACGTCTCGGCCAAGGACAAGGCGACCGGCAAGGAACAGCAGATCCGGATCCAGGCATCCGGCGGTCTGTCCGAAGCCGACATCGACAAGATGGTCAAGGACGCCGAGGTCAACGCGGCCGAGGACAAGAAGCGCCGCGAGGCTGTCGACGCCAAGAACCATGCCGACGGGCTGGTTCACTCGACCGAGAAGGCTCTGGCCGAACACGGTTCGAAGATCGCCGACACCGAGCGCCGCGCGATCGAAGACGCCGTCAGCGACCTCAAGGAAGCGCTGAAGGGCGACGACGCCGAGGCGATCAAGGCCAAGACCAACACGCTGGCGCAGGCTTCGATGAAGCTCGGCGAGGCCATGTACAAGCAGCAGGCCGAGGCCGATGCGGCCAAGGACGCTGCTAAGGATGACGTTGTCGACGCGGAGTTCACCGAGGTCGACGACGACAAGAACAGCAAGAAGTCTGCTTAAGCGGATTTGCGATCATGACCCTCACACCAATGAGCACGCGCCGCGTCTCGGAGGAGTGGGGGTCATTTTTCTTTAAGGCGATCGCTGCATCTTCCAGACAGGCGCAATCCTTTACGCAATCCTTGGCGCAATCTTTGGCGTTCGCGATGAACTTCGGACGGAATTGAAGGATGTCCACCAAGCGCTGCTATTACGAGACCCTCGAGGTTGAGCGGAACGCGGACGAGACCAAGCTGAAATCGGCTTTCCGCAAGCTCGCGATGAAATGGCATCCGGACAAGAATCCGGGCGACGCCACCAGCGAAGTCCGGTTCAAGGAAATCAACGAAGCCTATGAGGTGCTGAAGGACGGCGACAAGCGCGCCGCCTATGACCGCTTCGGCCATGCCGCTTTCGAGCAGGGCATGGGCGGCGGCGGTCCCGGCTTCGGCGCCGGCTTCGCCTCATCCTTCTCCGACATTTTCGAAGACCTGTTCGGCATGGCCGGGCAGCGCCGCGGCGGTGGCCGCGAGCGCGGCGCCGACCTGCGCTACAACATGGAGATCACGCTCGAGGAGGCCTTCCAGGGCAAGACCGCGCAGATCGAGATCCCGGTCTCGGTCACCTGCGAATCCTGCTCGGGCACCGGCGCCAAGGCCGGTACCAAGCCGAAGACGTGCTCACATTGCGGCGGCGCCGGCCGTATCCGGCAGGCCCAGGGCTTCTTCACGCTGGAGCGGACCTGTCCCGGCTGTCAGGGCCGCGGCCAGATGATCGAGGATGCCTGCACCTCCTGCGCCGGTTCCGGCCGGGTGACGCGCGAGCGCACGCTGTCGGTCAACATTCCCCCGGGCGTCGAGGACGGCACCCGCATTCGTCTCGCCGGTGAAGGCGAGGCCGGTGTTCGCGGCGGGCCGCCCGGCGACCTCTACATCTTCCTGTCGCTGACCACGCACCAGTTCTTCCAGCGCGACGGCGCCGACCTGCACTGCCGCGTGCCGATTTCGATGGTGACCGCAGCGCTCGGCGGTGAATTCGAGGTGCCGACCATCGACAAGGGCAAGACCAAGGTGAAGGTGCCGGCCGGCACCCAGTCCAGCCGGCGATTCCGCATCGCATCAAAGGGTATGCCGGTGCTCCGTTCGCGCCAGACCGGCGACATGTATGTCCAGGTCGTGGTCGAAACGCCGCAGAATCTGACCAAGAAGCAGCAAGAACTGCTGATGGAGTTCGAAAAGCTGTCGTCCGGCGCAACCCAGCCGGAGGCCGCGGGTTTCTTCTCTAAGGTCAAGGACTTCTTTGGCAATCGCTCCGTCTAGCCGCAGTCGTTATGCTTGACCGTAACGACTTCGACCTATACGTCTTTGTGACTGTTTTCTGACAACCGCTCGATTGTGCGGTCCCCGCCTGGTAGCGACATGCCTTTGCAATCGTCCGTGCGTGCGTCGAAGAAGCCCCTCCGTCTCGACGACGAGGTTCGATTTCTCCGTTCATGGATGGAGAAGCCGCTGCATATGGGCGCGGTGATGCCGTCCGGACGGCTGCTCGCCCGCACCATGGCGCAATATGTCGATCCCGACGCCGAGGGGCCGGTCGTCGAACTTGGACCCGGCACCGGGGCGATTACCAACGCGCTGATCGAGCACGGCGTGGATCAGAAGCGTCTCGTCCTGGTCGAATACAATCCCGGCTTCTGCGCCTTGCTGCGCGAACGCTATCCGCAGGCCAAGGTGGTCCAGGGCGACGCCTACAGGCTCCGCGACACGCTGTGGGATGTCATGAAATCTCCCGCCTCGGCCGTGGTCTCCGGCCTGCCGCTCGTCACCAAGCCTATGCTGACCCGCCTGAGGCTGGTCCGTGACGCCTTCCTGGCGCTCGCACCCGGCGCGCCGTTCATTCAGTTCACCTATTCGGTGGTGCCTCCGATTCCGAAGTCGCTGCCGGGCGTGTCCACAGAGGCCTCCGAGCGGATCTGGATGAACCTTCCGCCCGCGCGGGTCTGGGTGTATCGCAAGGGCTGAGCATCCGGCGCCGTCGCGCCGGGCGTGCGCCTTACCTGCGATTTCAAAATGTCCGCGCTGAAAATCCTCGTGATCCCCGGATCGCTTCGGTCAGGCTCGCTCAATGCCAAGCTGGCTGCCGTGCTGGCGCACGAACTGGCGCAATCCGGCGCCGACGTCACCCGCATCTCGCTCGGCGATTATCCGCTGCCGATCTATGATGGCGACCTGCAGGCGAAATCCGGCGTGCCGCAGCATGCCGTGAATCTGAAGCGGATGATCGGCGTCCATCATGGCGTGCTGATCGTGACGCCGGAATACAATTCCTCGGTGCCGGCGCTGGTGAAGAACACGATCGACTGGGTGAGCCGCGTGCAGGATCCGCATGAGGTGCGAGGTCAGGTGTTCCACGGCCGCGCGTTCGCGATTTCAGCCGCATCCGGCAACCGGCTCGGCGGCACCCGCGCGCTGGCTGCGCTGCGCCTGATCCTGACGGCGTGCCGCGCCACCGTGATCCCGAACCAGCTCGCGCTGTCATTTGCCGAGCAGGCCTATGACGATATGGATCATCTGAAGCACCAGGCCGACATCGACGCGATGCAGGCGCTGGTGCGGCAGCTGATCGACCAATCCCAACGCATGATGTGAGGTGACATGCAGCCAGCCAGGATCGCTCCAAGAGACCGGTTGATCGTGGCGCTCGATCTGCCGTCTGTCGCCAGCGCCGAGGCGATGATCGACCGGCTAGGCGATGCCGTCACCTTCTACAAGATCGGCTATCAGCTCGGTTATGCCGGCGGCCTCATCCTGGCGAAGCAGCTTGCAGGCAGCGCCAAGAAGGTCTTCCTCGATCTGAAGCTGCACGACATCGGCAACACCGTCGCGCGCGGGGTCGAAAGCGTCGCCGGGCTTGGCGCGACCTTCCTCACCGTGCATGCCTACCCGCAGACCATGAAGGCGGCGGTCGAGGCCCGCGCCGGCTCCGGCCTGAAGATCCTCGCGGTGACGGTGCTGACCTCCTACGACGACACCGATCTGCATGCGGCGGGCTATCGCCTCAACGTCTCCGATCTCGTCGAAGCGCGCGCCAAACAGGCGCAGGCGCTCGGTGTTGACGGGCTCGTCAGCTCGCCGGAGGAGGCCGCCGCCTTGCGCAAGATCGTCGGCGATCAGATGAACCTGGTGACGCCAGGCATCCGCCCCGCAGGCTCGGCGACCGGCGATCAGAAGCGCATCATGACGCCGGCCCGCGCCATCGCCGCCGGCGCCGACTATCTGGTGGTCGGACGTCCGGTGATGGAAGCCGCCGACCCGAAGGCATCAGCCGAAGCCATTCACGCCGAAATCGCCCAGGCGCTCGCCTGAACAACAAGAGGGAGAACAGAGATGGCGAAGGGATACTGGATTGGACGCGTCGACGTTCACAATGAGGAAGGCTACAAGCCCTACATGGCGGCCAACCCCGCCATCTTCCAGAAATTCGGCGGCAAGTTCATCGTTCGCGGTGGCAAGTTCACCGGCGTGGAGGGCCAGAGCCGCTCCCGCAATGTCGTGATCGAATTCCCCGATTACGCGACCGCGCTCGCTTGCTACCAATCGCCGGAATACCAAGCCAACATCAAGGTGCGGCAGCCGCATTCGATCGCCGACCTCATCATCATCGAGGGGCACGACAGCCCATAGTCCGCACATCGGGTAGCCGGTTCGGTTGCCGGAACAGCCTTGGCTCGCTATATCGCGTGGAGAGGTGAGCCATGGCTGACATGCGTTTGATCGTTGCGGGAGCCGGCGGCCGGATGGGCCGCACGCTGACCCGGGTGATTTCCGAAACCCCGGGGGCGGTGCTGGTCGGCGCGCTGGAAGCGCCGGGCTCGGAACTGCTCGGCAAGGACGCCGGCGTGCTCGCCGGCCTCCCCGCCAATGACGTCAAGCTGTCGGCCGATCTGTGGTCGATGTCGGCCGGCGCCGACGGCATCTTGGATTTCACCGTGCCGGCCGCGACCATCGCCAACGTCGCGATCGCGGCCGAGCGCGGCCTCGTTCACGTCATCGGCACCACCGGGATGTCGCCGTCCGACGATGCGGTGATCCGCAGCGTGACCAACCGCGCCATCGTGGTGAAATCAGGCAATATGAGCCTTGGTGTCAATCTGCTCGCCGCGCTGGTCAAGCGCGTCGCGCAATCGCTCGACCAGAGCTTCGACATCGAAATTCTCGAGATGCACCACAAGTCCAAGATCGATGCGCCGTCGGGCACTGCCTTGATGCTCGGCGAAGCCGCGGCCGCGGGACGCGGAATCGCGCTCGATCAGCATTCGGCGCGCGGCCGCGATGGCCTCACCGGTGCGCGGCGCGCGGGCGATATCGGCTTTGCCTCGTTGCGCGGCGGCACTGCGGCCGGCGATCACAGCGTGATCTTTGCCGGCCCCTCCGAGCGCATCACGCTCTCGCACCATGCAGAGGATCGCGCGCTGTTCGCGCAGGGCGCGCTGAAGGCAGCGCTGTGGGCGCATGGCAAGAAGCCCGGCATGTATTCGATGGCCGACGTCCTCGGGTTGAGCGACTGACACCGCTCGACGGAATGAAATCCAGCTAAGCGAAAACGGAATCTGAAATGAGTGATCGTCTCCTTGTGCTCGTTCGTCACGGTCAGAGCGACTGGAATCTGAAGAACCTGTTCACCGGGTGGAAGGACCCTGATCTCACCGAGCAGGGCGTCAACGAAGCGAACGAGGCCGGCCGCAAGCTGAAGGCGCAGGGCCTGTCGTTTGATGTCGCGTTCACCTCCGATCTTACCCGTGCGCAGCACACGCTGAAGCTGATGCTGGAGCAGATCGGCCAGACCGGTTTGCCGACCACGAAGAACCTTGCGCTCAACGAACGCGATTACGGTGATCTCTCCGGCCTCAACAAGGACGACGCGCGCAAGAAGTGGGGCGAGGATCAGGTTCTGATCTGGCGCCGTTCCTACGACGTGCCGCCACCCGGCGGTGAAAGCCTGAAGGATACGCTGGCGCGCACGCTGCCTTATTACGTGCAGGAGATCCTGCCCGGCGTGCTGCGCGGCCAGCGCACGCTGATCGCCGCCCACGGCAATTCGCTGCGCGCGCTAATCATGGTGCTGGAGAAGCTGACGCCGGAGCAGATCCTCAAGCGCGAACTCGCGACCGGCGCGCCGGTGGTCTATCGGCTCAATGCCGATTCCACCGTTGCGTCCAAGGTCGATCTCGCGGGGTAGAGGTTTGATGTTGTCATTCCGGGGCGATGCGCAGCATCGAACCCGGAATCTCGAGATTCCCCGGTGCGCAACTGCGCACCTGAGGTCTGGTCCTTCGGACCATCCCGGAATGACGAGATAGAGGTTAGTGCAATCCGACCTGGCCGGCTTCCCAGCCCAGCATCGCCTGCTTGCGGGTGATGCCCCAGTGATAGCCGGTCAGCGCGCCGCTCTTGCCGAGTGCGCGATGGCAGGGCACCACGAACGACACCGGATTGCGGCCGACCGCAGCGCCGACCGCGCGCGAGGCTTTCGGGCTGTTGATCTTGCAGGCGATGTCGGAGTAGCTGACCGCGCGGCCCATCGGGACCTTGAGCAGCGTCTCCCACACTCGCACCTCGAAGTCGGTGCCGATCAAGACGACGCGCAGCGGCTGGTCCGCCCGCCACAACCTTGTATCGAACACGCGCTGCGCCAGCGCGGTGGTGCCGTCGGTGTCCTCGACATAGGTCGCGTTCGGCCAGCGCCGCTTCATGTCGGCGAATGCGGTCTGCTCGTCGCCGTGATCGGCGAAGGCAAGCCCCGCAAGCCCGCGATCCGTCGCGATCACGATCGCGGTGCCGAACGGCGAGGGATGGAAGCCGTAGCGCAGCGTCATGCCGCCGGCGCCGGTCTTCCATTCGCCCGGCGACATCGCCTCATGCGTGACGAACAGGTCGTGCAGCCGTCCCGGCCCTGACAGGCCGGAGTCGAGTGCCGCATCGAGCACGCTGGCGGAATCGCGCAGCAGGTTCTTGGCGTGGTCCAGGGTCAGCGCCTGCATGAAAGCCTTCGGCGTCAGCCCGGCCCAGCGGCGGAACAGATGGTGCAATTCATCCGGCGTGACGGCGGCGGCATCGGCCATCGCTTCGATGGTCGGCTGCGTGCGCCAATGCTCCGAGATGAACGCGATGGCGCGCCGAACCGAATCATAGTCGCGCAGCGCGGCGCTCTGGAGGCCCGGCTTGGCCAGGCGCTGGTCGTGTATGGCGAGTGTCATCATGGTGTCTGATTTAGGAGCCATGGCGCCTCCAAACCACCCGATTTCTGACAAGCATGATCCGGAAAAGTGGGGACCGGTTTTCCGACGAGATCATGCTCAAAAGTAAGCTCGACTAGTGGATGGGGTTGTAAGTCGGGCCGCGTTTCGCGGCGTTGAGCGCCGCCGTCAAGGCCTTGGAGAAGCTGGCCTTTTCGTCCGGTCCGAGGAAGCTGCCAACGCTGACCCGGCGGCCCCGGGAGACCAGATAGAGCCGCTCGATACCGAACTCCTCATGCGAGATCTGTTCGAACCGCACCCAGAGCGGATTGAGCACCCATTCGGCCACATGGCCGCGATGGCTGATCCTGCGCACCCGCAGTTCCGACGGTGTGACGGTGATCTCCTCGCTCGCCTTGGCGGAGCGGAAATTGACCTTGAACGCCCAATAGATCACCAGCGCGTCGAGGCCGAAGAAGCCGAAGATCGGCCAGGCGCCGAGCCACCAGAACACCGCGCCGGCGATGAAGCTGACCACGGTGACGAACGACATCAGCACGATAAAGCCGGTGCGATTCAGCGAGCGGTGCGGCGTCAGCAATGCCGAGAACAGTTTGGGCTCGGCCTCAGCGACATCAGCCGCGAGGTCATTGGCCCTGAGGTCTTCGCCCGGATCAAAGTCGTTGCCTGCGGTCATGACGTATCAGTATATCCGGTTCATGGCCAAAATCATCCGCTCTCAACGCGCCAACACATCAAGCGTTCGATCTGCTCCGAAGAAGAAGCCTGCGAAAGCGGCAAGGCTGCTGCCCAAACGCGGGGCAAAGAAGGCGGCCAAGAAGGCCGCCAAGCGAACGGTAAAGCCGAAGCCATGGACATCGGAGGAGGTCTACGAGGCTTTCGACCGGTTCCGCAAAGCCAATCCCGAGCCCAAGGGCGAGCTCGAGCACCTCAATCCCTACACGCTGCTGGTTGCGGTGGTGCTGTCGGCGCAGGCGACCGACGCCGGCGTCAACAAGGCGACGCGAGCGCTGTTCGCGGTCGCCGACACGCCGGAGAAGATGCTTGAACTCGGCGAGGACAGGGTGCGCGACTACATCAAGACCATCGGGCTCTATCGCAACAAGGCGAAGAACGTCATCGCGCTCTCGCAGAAGCTGATCGCCGAGTTCGGCGGCGAGGTGCCGCGCACGCGTGCTGAGATCGAATCGCTGCCCGGCGCCGGCCGCAAGACCGCGAATGTCGTGCTCAATATGGCATTCGGCGAGCACACGATGGCGGTCGACACCCATGTGTTTCGCGTCGGCAACCGCACCGGGCTCGCGCCTGGCAAAACGCCGCTCGAGGTCGAGCTGGGATTGGAAAAGGTGATCCCGACCGAGTTCATGCTGCACGCCCATCACTGGCTGATCCTGCATGGCCGCTACACCTGCCTCGCCCGCGGTCCACGTTGCGAAGTGTGTCTGATCAACGATCTCTGCCGGTGGCCGGAAAAGACCGTCTGAGGCATGATCGTCGTCATGTGCTAATAGGTTCGTCCGGCGTTTGTACGCGTGCTTGAGGAGTGTGGTGTGGCAGAGCAGGTTGAAGATGGTCCGTCACCCGCCAGCCAGACCGCGCCTGCTGCGGCACCTGCCAAGCCGCAACCTTCGGCAAGCGGCTTCTGGAGCCGTTTCGCGATTCCGCTGTTTGCCGTGCTCGTCGCGCTGGTGTTCGTCGCGGTGGCGACCAGCCGCTGGGATGCCTGGGTCGGCAGCGCCACGATCCAGACCACCAATGATGCCTATGTGCGCGCCGAATTGACCCAGCTCTCCAGCCGCGTGTCCGGCGAGGTGCTCACCGTCGCCGTCTCCGATTTCCAGCGCGTCAAGGCCGGCGATCTCCTGGTGCAGATCGATCCCGCCGATTACCAGGCGCAGGTGGCGCAGGCCGAGGCCGGCGTGGTCGGCGCCCAGGCCGTGCTGGACAACCTCAACAACCAGGTCGAGCTGCAATATGCGACCATCGCGCAGGCCGAAGCTGCGCGGCTGTCCGCGGAGGCGCAGCAGACCCTGGCACGCCAGGAGGAAGAGCGTCAGCAGTCGCTGTCGCAAACCGACGCCGGCACGCGGCAGCGGCTCGAGCAGGCGACCGCATCCTACGCCAAGGCGGAGGCCGACGTGCGCGCCAGCCGCGCCGTCATCGCGGCACAGCGCCATCAACTCGAGGTCCTGCAAGGCACCAAGAAGCAGCGTGCCGCCGACCTCGACGCCGCCAAGGCGCTGCTGGCATCGGCCAAGCTCAAGCTTGGCTACACCAAGATCGTCGCGCCGTTCGACGGCGTCACCGGCGAGCGCCAGGTGCAGCCGGGCGACTACGTCAACATCGGCGCCAATCTGATCAACGTCGTGCCGCTGCCGAACGTCTATGTGATTGCCAACTATAAGGAGACCCAGCTGACCAACGTCAAGCCGGGCCAGCCGGTCGAGGTCACCGTGGATACGTTCGCGGGCCAGAAGCTGCGCGGCGTCGTCGAGCGCATCGCGCCGGCGAGCGGATCGCAATTCGCGCTGCTGCCGCCCGATAACGCCACCGGCAATTTCACCAAGGTGGTGCAGCGCATTCCGGTGCGGATCCAGTTCGACAAGGGCCAGCCCTTGCTCGAGCGCCTGCTGCCGGGCATGTCGGTCGTCACGCGGATCGACACCGGCGAGGCGGTCGCCAATGGCGGAAAGTGACGACCGCGACCGTGGTCCGGTCTCGCGCGGCGACGTCGCGCGCTATCCGCTGTTCGCGGTCGTCGCCGTGCTGCTCGGCGCGTTCCTGGCGAATTTCGACAGCCGACTGACCTCGGTCGGCCTGCCCGATCTGCGCGGCGCGTTCTCGCTCAGCTTCGACGAGGGCGCCTGGCTCTCGACGGCTGCCATCGGCTCGCAGATCTTCGTCGCGCCTGCGGTGGCCTGGCTTGCCACCGTGTTCGGCCTGCGCCGGGTGCTCGGCATTCCGAGCCTGGTCTATGCGGTGGTCTCGCTGACCATTCCGTTCGTGCGCGACTACACGACGCTGATCGCGCTCAGCATCGCCCACGGCATGCTGCTCGGCACCTTCGTGCCGGCGACGCTGATGATCATCCTGCGCAATTTGCCGATCCGATGGTGGTTGCCGGCGATTGCGATGTACTCGATCCGCGTCGGCTTCGCGCTCGACTCCTCGAGCTCGCTGGTCGGTTTCTATGTCGAGCATCTCGGCTGGCAGTGGCTGTATTGGCAGGGCGTGGTGATCGCGCCGCTGATGGGGCTGATGGTGTATCTCGGCACCCCGAAAGAACCCGTCAATCGCGACCTGCTGCACCATGCCGATTGGGGCGGCATGCTGTTGCTCGGCGCCGGGGTGTCGATGGTCTATGCCGGGCTCGATCAGGGCAACCGACTGGACTGGCTGTCGTCGGGCACGGTGATGGCGCTCTTGATCGGCGGCGGGCTGTTGATTGTCGCCTTCATGATCAACGAAATGGTCGCGCGCCGGCCGTGGGCGCATTTCAACGTGCTGTTCTCGCGCAATATCGGCCTCTCGCTGGTCGTCATCCTGCTGTACACACTGACCAGCCTGTCGAATTCGTCGCTGGTGCCGAACTTCCTCGGCACCGTCGGCGCGCTGCGGCCGGAGCAGTCGGGCGTGCTGCTGTTCACCTACGGCGCGCTGCCGATGTTCGTGCTGGTGCCGATCTCGATTCTGCTGCTGCGCCACCTTGATCCGCGCATCGTCGTGGTGCTTGGCTTCTCTGCATTCGCGGCCGCCAATCTGTGGGGCACGCAGCTGAGCCATGTCTGGGCACGCGACGACTTTGTCGGCATCGTCCTGCTCACGTCGATCGGGCAGGCGTTCACGCTGCTGCCGATCATCATCATGGCGCTGTCGAATTCCGATCCGTCGCGGGCGACGGCGTTCGCGGCCTATATCCAGATCATGCGCCTCGGCGGCGCCGAGATCGGCGTCGCGCTGATGGGGACCTGGCTGCGCGTTCGTGAGCAGATCCATTCCAACTATCTCGGACAGCACGTCCAGAACGGCGATATCGACGTCGTGAACCTGCTCAAGCGGCTGGCGGGCGAATTTTCCGGCCACGGCATCGGGACAGCGACCGGGCGCGCCGTCGGCACGCTGGCGGCGCTGGTGCAGCGCGAGGCCAACACGCTCGCCTATATCGACGGCTTCTGGCTGTGCTTCTGGCTCGCGATTCTGGCGCTGGTCCTGGTTGCCCTGATCACGCGCGCGCCGCAGGGCCCGTTGTCGCCGGCGCCGCTCGGCTTGGTGAAGAGCGTGATGCGCAGGCTGGGCGCCACCGCTTCCTGATTTGCGAAGAGGCGGCGCGGATATCGGCGCCAGGTCAACTTATCGGGTCAATTTATAGTGAATGCGGCGCTCGCGCTATGTCGCAGGCGTGTTGAAATATTTTGCTCATCGCGCGGTTCCAAGAGCGGGGGAATTGGAGCCACGATGATCGAGATGAAGCAGACGGCCGCGCTTGTTTCCCTGGCGACGGCGGTTCCACCGCATCTATTCCATCAGGGACAGGTCCTGCAGGCCGCGCGCAATCTCCTCGCCGACCGCTATGCCGAATTCGAGACGCTCTCCAGCCTGTTCGCCAACACCGGCATCCAGCATCGCTACGGCGTCAAGCCGATCGAATGGTATCTCGAACGGCGCGGCTGGCCGGAGCGAACGCTGGCGTTCCTGGAGGGCGCGGAGACGCTGTACGTCGACGTGGCCCGCAAGGCGATTGCGCGCGCCGACCTGACCGGCGGGGACATCGATATCGTGGTCACGGTGTGCTCGACGGGTATAGCCACGCCGACGCTGGAGGCGCGCGTCGCCGGCAAGCTCGGTCTGCGGACGGATGTGTCGCGCGTGCCGGTGTTCGGCCTGGGCTGCGCGGGCGGAGTGTCCGGCCTGTCGATCGCGGCGCGGCTGGCCGAAGCGCGGCCGGGAGCGAACGTGCTGCTGGTTGCGCTCGAGCTCTGCACGCTCGCGGTCCGGCATGACGAGCTCACCAAGGCAAATATCGTTGCGGCCAGCCTGTTCGGCGATGGCGCGGCCGCGATCGTGCTGCGCGCCGGGGACGGTGGTGCGACGCGGATCGAGGCGACGGGCGAAAAGCTGTGGCCGGATACGCTCGACATCATGGGCTGGACGGTCGATCCGGAAGGATTCGGCGTGGTCTTTCAGCGAACCATTCCGGATTTCGTCCGCGACCACGTTGGGCCGGCCGTCGCCGAAATCCTGGCGCGGATGCAGCTGACGGCCGATGACGTCGACCGCTTCCTCTGCCATCCCGGCGGCGCCAAGGTCATCGCCGCGCTGGAGCGGGCACTCGCGCTCGATCAGGGCACGCTCGATCACGAACGCGACGTCATCGCGGCTTGCGGCAACATGTCGGGCCCGACGGTTCTCTTTGTTCTCGAACGAGCCTGCGCCAAGGGATTGCCGCCGCGCTCGCTGCTCACGGCGCTCGGGCCGGGCTTCACGCTCAGCTGCGTTGCGCTCAGGCACGCGGCGTGAGCTTCGCGTCGGTCATCCTCGCTCTGGTCACGCTGCAGCGTCTCGGCGAACTCGTGCTGTCACGTCGCAACACCGAGCGGCTTCTCGCACGAGGCGCGGTCGAGGTCGGCGCCAATCACTACCCGGTCATTGTCCTGGTTCACGCCGGCTGGCTGACCGCGCTGTGGATCTGGGGCCGCGACCAGGACGTCAATCTGGCCGCGCTGGTGGGTTTTCTGCTGCTGCAAGGCCTGCGGGTGTGGATCCTCGCCGCACTCGGCCCGCGATGGACCACGCGAATTGTCGTGCTGCCGGGCGCGCCGCTGGTCGCATCCGGGCCGTATCGATATTTCCCGCATCCAAACTACGCCGTCGTGGTCGGTGAAATCGCGCTTCTACCCCTCGCGCTCCACCTGCCGCGATTGGCGCTGATCTTTACTCTCCTCAATCTCGCGGTGCTTGCGGTCCGGATTCGGGTCGAGAACCGCGCGCTCTCCGTTTCCGACTGGCCACGCACAAGCACGCCATGAGCAAGGGCGCGGATCACCGAACCGACGGCCCATCGGCTGCAACCTGGGCCGGCTTCCTCCTGATGTGCTTCGGCATGTTCATGGCGATTCTCGACATCCAGGTCGTCGCAACCTCGTTGCCGACGATCCAGCCCGCGCTTGCGATCTCGCCGGCGGCGATGAGCTGGATCCAGACCGCTTATCTGATCGCGGAAGTGATCGCGATCCCACTGACCGGCCTGTTCACGCATGCGCTGTCATTGCGGTGGCTGTTCGCGCTTGCGGTGAGCCTGTTCACCGTCGCCTCGGTCGGCTGCGCCCTCAGCGGCGGCTTTGCCGCGCTGCTGGCGTTTCGCGTGCTGCAGGGATTTTCCGGCGGCGTGCTGATCCCCGCAGTGTTCTCCGCCGTGTTCATGCTGTTCCCGGCGCGGCTTCATCCTGTAGCCACCACGATCGGCGGCGTCGTCGCGGTGCTCGCGCCGACCGTTGGACCCGTCGTCGGCGGCTGGATCACGCAGACCTGGTCGTGGCCATGGCTGTTCCTGATCAATCTGGTTCCGGGAACGGTGGCAGCCGCGGTCACGCCGTTGCTGCTTCCGAGGGAAGGCGTGCAGCTTCGGGCGTTCTCCAGACTGGATAAATGGTCGCTTGTCCTGCTCGCAGCGACGCTCGCAAGCTTCATGATCGGTCTGAAGGAAGCGCCGCAACGCGGTTGGGCCTCGATGCCTTGCCTCGGCCTGCTCATCGGAAGCATTGCGGGGTTGGCGCTGCTGATCCGGCGCACGCTCCGCGCGGCCTATCCGATCGCGCAATTGACGCTCTTCAAGCGGCGTCCGTTCGCGATCGGTTGCGCACTGAGCTTTTGCCTCGGCATTGGACTGTATGGATCGACCTATCTGATGCCGGTATTCCTCGGTTTCGTCCGCCGCCATGACGCCTTCGAGATCGGCACGATCATGCTGGTCACGGGGGTTGCGCAGCTCGTCGCGGCGCCGCTCGCGGCGGTCCTGGAGAGCCGCGTCGGCGCGCGGCGGTTGACCGGCGCGGGCTTCGCCTTGTTCGCGCTCGGCCTCGGCTGGAGCGCCATTCAGCCGCGCACGGCGGATTTTGGCGAGATGTTCTGGCCACAGGTCGTGCGCGGCGTCGCGATCATGTTCTGCCTGCTGCCGCCGACGCGCATTGCGCTGGGCGCGCTGCCGGAGGCGGAAATTGCCGACGCCAGCGGACTGTTCAATCTGATGCGCAATCTGGGCGGCGCGATCGGGATCGCCCTGATCGATACCATCCTCTATGGGCGAAGCCCGATCTATGGCGAGGATTTCCGCGTGCGCCTGCTGGCGGGGGATGTCACCGCGGCGCAGGCGATCGGGCTCGATCCGAAGTTGCTGATCGACCGGCCGCCGGGTCTGCCAGACGATGCCACGGTGGCGTTCATCCGGCCGTTGGTCGAACGGGCCTCGCTCGCACTCACCGCGAACGAGGCATGGGCGATGCTCGCCTGCGTGGCGATCGTCGGACTGCTGCTCGTGCCCTTCGCAAGCGATCGGGTGCCGGCATCGCTGCCCGAGCTTCCGGATAACACCTAGACCGAGGACACGTTGGTTCGCCGCGCCGGTTCGATCAGCTCGCGCCGCGGGCCCGACAGCCGCTTGTACATGTGCACCATGAAGGCCATGCCGAACAGCGGCGTCGCCAGATTGACGATCGGGATCGAGACGAAGGCAGCGATGAACAGGCCCGCGGTAAAGACTGTCGCTGCGTTCTCCTTGCGCATCGCCTTGGCGTCATCAGGGGAGCGGAACCGCATCGCCGCAAGCTCGAAATATTCGCGGCCGAGCAGCCAGGCCGTCGCGATGAAGAAGATGATGAAGCCCGCGCCCGCGAACAGCACGAACGGCAGCGCGACCAAATAGACCAGGATCGTCAGCAGCGCGGTCTTGACGCCCTCGATCGTCGCGAGCGTCACCGGCAGCGCCACGCCGGGATGGTCGGCCGGATAATGCTCGCGCTCGACATGGTCGGCGACGTCGTCGACAAACAGGCTCGCCACCAGCGAGGTGATCGCCGGCATCAGGAAGATGCCGCCGAGCACGACGCCAAGGCCCGCCGAGATCGAGACGATCCAGGACAGCACGTGCAGCGTGGAATGGAAATTGGGGCCGAGCATGCCTTCGGCCCAGACCTCGCCGGTGTCGGCAAACCAGCTCAGGAGCCGCTGCAATCCGATTGCCAGCACGGTGATCAGCACCAGCGCAAGCCCGATCGAGCGCCACAGGATCGAGCGCATCGGCGGCGACAGGATTTGCGAAAGCGCCTTGACGGCGGCGGCGAACATGACTGGGTTACCTCTGCACAAATGACCCGCGAGAGGTAGACACCCAATATGGCTTCGGCAAGTGCCGTTTGTGCCGCGGCGAGAGCGTTTTCGAGTGAATTGCTCTAGGCGTCGAGCGGCCTGCCGCGGACGTTCGGTCCCCAGACACCGATGGCAATGATCACGATGACCATCGCCGCGGTGATCAGCCCGAACACACCGCCGACGCCGGCCTCCTTCAGCATGAACGCCACGATGAAGCCGGAGAAGGTCGCGCTGAGCCGGCTCATCGAATAGACGAGGCCCGCGGCGCGCGCCCGGATCGCGGTCGGGAACACCTCGGTCTGGTAGGCGTGATAGGCGTAGGACAGCGTCATGTTGGCCCCCGTCACCAGCACGCCGCTGGCGATCAGCAGCACCGGCTCGGTGAGCTGCGAGAAGGCGAGGCCGAACACCGAGATCGCCGCGGCCGCGCCGCAGATGATCCATTTGCGCTCGAAGCGGTCGGCGAAGGTTGCGGCCAGGAGCGGCGCGAGCGGATAGGCGAAGGCGATGATGAAGGAATATTGCAGGCTCTTGGTGACGTTGATGCCCTTCTGCACCAAGAGCGCCGGAACCCAGTTGGAGAAGCCGTAGACGCCGAATGCCTGGCAGAGATTGAAGATCATGAACAGCACGACGAGCGAGGCGTAGGGCGGCCTGAACAGGTCGGCATAGCCGGTCTCGACTGGCGCACGTGCCGGCACCATCGCCGCCGTGGCGGCGGGGCGCGGCGCAGCCGTCGGCGATGCGGCCTCGAGCGTCCGCATGATCTGCTCGGCCTCGGCGGCGCGGCCATGGCGGGCCAGCCAGAGCGGGCTTTCCGGAACGTAGAGCCGCAGCACCCAGATGATCATGCTGGCGGCGGCGCCGATCAGCACCACCCAGCGCCAGCCGTCGATGCCGTGAGGCGAGAGCGGCACCAGCCACCACGCAAGTGCTGCGACGATCGGCACTGCCGACAGCATCACCGCCTGGTTGATCGCAAACGCCCGGCCACGCATCCAGCTCGGCACCAGCTCGGTGATGTAGGCGTCGATGGTGATGACCTCGATGCCGATCCCGATCCCGGCGATGAAGCGCCACAGCAGCAGGCCGCCGGGTGTGGTCTGGCACGCCATGATCACGGATGCTGCGCTGTAGAACAGCAGCGACCAGGTGAAGACCGCCTTGCGCCCGAAGCGATCGGCGAGGAAGCCGAGGCAGAACGTGCCGACGAACAGGCCGGCGAAGGTCGCCGCGACGAAGGCGCCGATCCCGGAGAAGCCGAAGAACGCCTGCGTCGTCGTGGTCATCAATCCGCTGCGGGCGAGGCCCGGCGCGATATAGCCGGTGAAGAACAGATCGTAGATTTCGAAGCAGCCGCCGAGCGAGAGCAGGATCACCAGCCGCCAGACAAGGCCGGAGGTGGGCAGCGCCTCGAGCCGTCGCGAAATCTCGTCTGGTCCGCTTGTCGTGTTGGCGAGATCGGCGACCGAGCCGAGTTCGACGGCGCTCATGGAAGTCCTCCCCGAATGGTCCAGTGGCCGCCCTTCTTGCGAAGGCGTGCTGGTTGCGCATGTTTGGCAGCCGGATGCCAGAAATCCAGACGAACATATCGAAGGGATCGTTCGATATTTTCGAACTTTTGGGGGGGGGAAGGGTTGCTTTGATTCACCTGTCAAACAGCTTGTTCAACTGTCGTCCCTGCCTAGTGCGCAATTGCGCACTAGGCAGGGACGACACCGAACCTGCTATGCAACCACTGGGTCATACATTCAGATCAGAAGCGTCGCCTCCCAGGCGCCGCGGCCCACCTGGTCTGCGATCAGCGCGCGGATCAGGCGGCACATCTCCTCCATGACGTAGGTCATTGGGCGGTTGCGCAAGCGGCAAAGATAGAGCGTGCGGGTCAGTTTTGGTTCGATGACTTCGCGCGCGACGAGCAGTCGGGCCTTCAACGGCTCGCTGACGAAATGGGTCGTCGCAATCGTGCAGCCCAGACCCGCGGTCAGCGCGCCGATCATGCCGCTGGTCGAGTTGAGATGCATGATCGCATTGGCCTCGAGCCGCTTCAGCAGCACGGGGTCATCCAGCAGCGCGCGCGCCGATAGTCCGTACCGCAACAGGATCAGCGGCAGCCGCGTCACCTCCTCGAAGGGAATTGGCGTCTTCTTGCCGATCAGCTTCTCGGTGCCGACGCAGAACATCTGCTCCTCCAGCACCGGCTCGGCGACCAAGTCCTTTTCCGACGGCGGATTGTAGACCAGCGCGAGGTCGACCTCGGAGCTCAGCAGATGCAGCAGCGTCGCGCCGGAGAGACTCTCGGTCAGCGACAGCTTCAGGTTCGGATATTTCGTCAGCACGGTGCGCATCAGCGGCACGCCGATCGCCTTCATTCCGGAATTGGCCATGCCGATCGAGATGTCGCCGGCGATCACGCTGGCGCCTTCCTTGATCTCGCGCTCGGCCGCCGCCATCGCGCGCAGGATGATGCGGGCATGTTCATAGAGCCGCTCGCCCGCCGCGGTCGGTTCCATGCCGCGCGGCTTGCGCTCGAACAGCGGCGTCGCGAATTCCGCCTCGAGATTGGCGATGTGGTGGCTGAGCGCGGATTGCGCGACGTTGGCCTGGTCCGCGGCCCGCGACAGGTTTCGCTGCTCGTAAACCGCGATGAAATAGCGAAGCTGGCGCGAATCCATGAGGGTTCAGCGTTCTAGAACCACGAATACTCTATTCGACAGATTATATTTTTCAGATAGCGTGCGGAAGCCTAACCTGCGCCGATCACAAAGCGTTTTCGAGCGAAGTGGGTACCGGTTCGCGTGAAGAAACGCGTCAGAACAAGAGCGCAACGAGCACGGAGAAACCGATGACCGGGAACGGACTGCCGCTGGAAGGCGTGAGGGTCGTCGAGATGACCCACATGGTGATGGGGCCGACCTGCGGCATGATCCTGGCGCAACTCGGCGCCGAGGTGATCAAGGTCGAACCGCCCGCCGGCGACAAGACCCGTTCGCTGGGCGGCATGGGCGTCTCGTTCTTCCCGCTGTTCAACCGCGGCAAGCGCAGCGTCGTGCTCGACTTCGCCAAGCCCGAGGACCGCGACACCATGCACCGGCTGCTCGCCAGCGCCGACGTGTTCCTGGAGAATTTCCGCGATGGTCAGCTCGACAAGCAGGGGCTTGGCGCAGAAGAGCTGCGCACGAAATATCCGCATCTGATCATCGCCGGCCACAAGGGCTTTCTCTCCGGTCCTTACGATCATCGCCCGGCGCTCGACGAGGTCGTGCAGATGATGTCGGGGCTCGCGGCGATGACCGGCACGCGCGACAAGCCGCAGCGCGTCGGGTCCTCCGCCAACGACATCATGGGCGGCATGTTCGGGGTGATCTCGATCCTCGCCGCGCTCTATCAGAAGCGTGGCGGCAAGGCTGATGGCGCCGACATCCGCATCGGCCTGTTCGAGAACTGCCTGTTCCTGGTCGCCCAGCACATGGTCGAGTACGAGATGACCGGACGCAAGCCGCGCTCGATGCCGGAACGCGAGCATGCCTGGCCGATCTACGACATCTTCGATACCGCCGGCGGCGATCGCATCTTCATCGGCGTCGTCACCGAAGGTCATTGGCAGAGCTTCTGCCGCGAGTTCGGCCTCACGGAATTCGCCGACGATCCGACGCTGCGCTCGACCACGGACCGCATCATGGCGCGCGACCGGATCATTCCGCGCGTTGCCGCGGTGATTAAGGACTGGAACGTGGCGGACCTCTCGGCAAGGCTCGATGCGCTCAATATCTGCTTCTCGCCGATCAACCGGCCGGAGGATCTGCTCGGGGATCCGCATGTGCTGCGTCCCGGCGGGCTGGTCAACAACGTGAACGCCGACGGCAAGCCGTTCCGCGTCCCCGCACTGCCGCTCGAATGGAACGGCCGCAATATCGGCGAAGGTCTGAAGGTGCCGGTGCTCGGCGCTGATACCGAAGCGGTGCGCGCCGAACTCGCACAACAGAAGATTTCATCAACCGGAAACGCTGCGTGAGGCTGACATGACCCGCGTCCACGATATCTATCCCACCGACAAGGTGAGCCTGCGCGAAGTCGGCCTGCGCGACGGGCTGCAGCTCGTGAAGACGTTCCCGTCGACCGCGGCGAAACAGCGCTGGGTGCGCGATGAATACGCCGCCGGCGTCCGGCATTTCGAGGTCGGCTCGTTCCTGCCGGCCAAGACCTTTCCGCAATTCGTCGATGTCCGCGACGTGGTCGCCACCATCGCCGCGCTGCCCGGCGCGCACGGCGTTGCGCTGGCGCTGAACGAGCGCGGCGTCAACGAGGCGCTGGCCTCCGGCGTCGCCGAGATCGCGTCGGTGGTGTCGGCGACCGAGGAGCACAGCCAGGCCAACGCCAACCGCTCGCGCGAATCGGCGATCGGGAACATCAAGCGCCTCTGCGAGCTGCGCGACGCCAGCGCGCACAAGCCGCTGGTCAATGCCGCGATCTCGATGGCACTGGGCTGCTCGATCGTCGGTCCCGTCGATCCGAACGAGGTGCTGCGCCTCACCGAGAAGCTCTACGAGGTCGGCGTCGACATGGTCGCGATCGCCGATACCGTCGGCTATGCCGGGCCGAAGCAGGTCGGCGAGCTGACGCGGGGCGCGGTGAAGATCGCAGGCTCCAAGCCGGTCTGCGTCCATCTGCATGACACCCGCGGCATGGGCATCGCGAATGCCTCCGCCGCGCTCGACGAGGGCGCCCGCGTGCTCGACGGCTCGCTCGGCGGCCTCGGCGGCTGCCCGTTCGCGCCGGGCGCCACCGGAAATGTCGTGTTCGAGGACCTCGTCTTTCTCTGCGAGAGCAAGGGATTTCCGACCGGCATCGATCTCGATCGCCTGGTCGAGGTGCGCGCGATCCTGAAATCCGAGATGCCGAACGAGGCGCTCTATGGCGGCCTCGCCCGCGCCGGCCTGCCGCGTGGCACCAAGGCGAGGGCGGCGTAGCGTATTCATTGCGTAGCCCGGATGGAGCGCAGCGAAATCCGGGGCCTTGCGCCCGCGGACCGAGCTTCCCGGATTTCGCTGCGCTCCATCCGGGCTACGAGACGACACGCTCTCAATCGTGCCCGTGCCCCCGCTTGCGCGGCTTCTTGTCCGGAGCGGTCGGGATCATCACGACGCGACCGTAACGCACACCGCGCTCGGCGATGACGTGATCGGCGAGATGGCGGACCTCGCTGCTGGCACCCTTCAGCGCCGTCACCTCCATGCAGCTGTCGTCGTCGAGATGGACGTGCAGCGTCGCCAGCGACAGGTCGTGATGGCCGTGGAAATTCTGCACCAGCCGCTTCGACAAATCGCGCGCGGCGTGGTCGTAGACATAGACCAATGCGGCGACGCACTGCCCTGACGGCGCGTTCTCCGTGCTCTGCTGCAAGCCGGCGCGTGCGAGATCGCGGATGATCTCGGAGCGGTTCTGATAGCCGCGCGCCTCGGCGGCGGCGTCGATCTCCGCGAGCAGATCATCCTCGATGGTGATGGTGATGCGTTGCATGGATTATCCGTGGTGGCTCGATTGCCTGGCGGTATGACATTTTTCTTGTAACGTCATACTGTGCTTGCTAGCGTCGCTTTGCCGGGGTCGGTTGGACTGGTGCGGTCGTCGCGTGACTGTAACAGGTATCATGCGGGGGCATGGGCGTTGCGTCGTACTGCATGGCGGATATTTCCCGCCGCCGCATCCATTGCAGCATTCGCGCCGGCCGCCGAAGCGCAGACGGTCGCTACCGTGCCCGGCCAGTTGCCGCCGGTGACGGTAACGTCGCCGGACCAGGCGCCACCCAGGCACGCCAGACCGTCCCGGCGTCCGCGCCATGTCGCCGGCGGCAGCCGCAAGCCTGCCGCGCTCCAACCAAGCCAACCCACCGCTGCGAGCGACGGAATCACCGGCGGCTCGGCGACCGTGTCCGCGTCCGATCTGCAACCGACCGCCGCCAGCGCGCGGCAGATCAGCGGCGACGAGGTGAATGCGCGGCCGATCTCGCGCGTCGGCGAAGTTCTGGAGGTGGTGCCGGGTCTGATCGTCACCCAGCATTCCGGCGAGGGCAAAGCCAATCAATATTTTCTGCGCGGCTTCAATCTCGATCACGGCACTGACCTCGCCATCACCGTCGACGGCATGCCGGTCAACATGCCGACCCACGGTCACGGCCAGGGCTATGCCGATATCAATTTCCTGATCCCGGAACTGATCCGGTCGATGGACGTCCGCAAGGGTCCATACTACGCGGACAAGGGCGACTTCGCTTCCGCCGGCGCGGTCGACATCAATTATCTGAACGGACTGCCGAAGAGCATCGCCGAGCTGACGGTTGGCAGCTTCGGCTATCTGCGCGCGATGACAGCCAGCTCGGCCAAGGCCGGCGATGGCACGCTGCTCGCAGCCTTCGAGGCCAACAAATATAACGGCCCGTGGGATGTGCCGGACGACATTCGCAAGCTCGACGGGGTGCTGCGCTATAGCCAGGGTACCGCGACCGACGGCTTCTCGCTGACCGCGATGGCCTATTCCAATGGCTGGAATTCGACCGACCAGGTCGCGCAACGTGCGATCGACCAGGGCCTGATCGGCCGTTATGGCACGCTCGATCCGACCGATGGCGGCACCGCCAGCCGCTTCAGCCTGTCCGGCAATTGGGCGCAGTCCAGCGACTACGGGCAGAGCAAGCTCAACGCCTATGTGATCCGCTCCACGCTGCAGCTCGACAACAACTTCACCTATTTCCTCGACGACCCCGTCAACGGTGACCAGTTCAGCCAGACCGACAGGCGCACCGTCTATGGCCTCGACGCCAGCCATGCCTTCGACCTTCGTTTCGCCGGCGTCGATACGCAGACCCGGGTCGGCGTGCAGACCCGCTACGACGACATCAATGTCGGCCTGTTCAAGACCGTGCAGCGCGAGATCCTGTCCACCGTGCGCAACGACCAGGTGCAGGAGGGCAGCGTCGCGCTGTGGGCCGATACCACCGCGCATTGGACCGACTGGCTGCGCACCACGGTCGGCATCCGCGAGGATTATTTCGCCGGCCATGTGCTGAGCGACACGCCGCAGAATTCGGGCAACGCCCAGGCGGTGATGACGAGCCCGAAGGCCGGCATCGTGCTCGGCCCCTGGTCCAGGACCGAGTTCTACGGCAATGCCGGCTTCGGCTTGCATTCCAACGACATCAGGGGCGCGACCATCACCGTCGATCCCAATGACAAGGTGACGCCGCTCGATCGCGTGCCGCTGCTGGTGCGCTCGAAGGGCGCCGAGCTCGGCATCCGCACCAGGGCGATCGACGGCCTCACCTCGTCGCTCGCCGTGTTCGTGCTCGACTTCGATTCCGAACTGCTGTTCGTCGGCGATGCCGGCACCACCGAGCCGAGCCGGCCGAGCCGGCGCGTCGGCGTCGAGTGGACCAACCAGTACAAGCTCCTGCCGTGGGTGAGCATCGATTTCGACCTCGCCTATACCCGCGCCCGCTTCACGGATGTCGATCCGGCCGGCAATTTCATTCCGGGTGCGCCGGCGTGGGTTGCCAGTGGCGGCGTCACCTTCGGCCGCGAGACCGGCTGGTTCGGCAGCCTGCGCGCCCGCTATTTCGGCCCGCGCCCGCTGATCGAGGACGACAGCGTGCGCTCACTGTCGTCATTCATCGTCAACGCCCGCGCCGGCTACAAATTCGACAACGGGATGCGGCTGCAGCTCGACGTCCTCAATCTCTTCAACGCGCAGACCAACCAGATCGAATACTACTATCTGTCGCGGCTGCCGGGCGAACCGATCGATGGCGTCGCCGACCGCCATGTGCATCCTGCCGAGCCGCTTGCCGTTCGGCTGACGCTTGCGGCAACATTCTGATCGTCACACCGGCGCGCGACCTTCCGCGGTCATTTCCGCAGCCGGAAGCGCCGTCTCTTCGTCAGTCGCTTCAGGAACAAGCGGCGGCGACTTAGGTTCTGGAAACACACCGAATTCGCCCGCCACCTCCTGGAGCGGTTTCTGCTTGTCGGCCCAGTGCAGGGCCGTGTAGTCGAAACCGTGCACGATGGTGGGTTTGACGACTTCGAAATAGGGCGAGATGTCGAAGTCGCGCGGCATGTAGAGCGAGGAATCGCGGATATGCAGGATCTCGCGTCGCGCCTTGCGGCTGGCGGCGCGCGTGATCTTGGGCAGGATCGGATAGCGCACGGCGTCGAACGCCTGCGCGATCAGCGCCGAGCAGATGATCTTGGTCGGATCGCCGGAGCCGAACGCGATCATGCGGCGGCGCCAGCGCTGCGGGATCGGCAGCGGAAACAGATAGCGCGCGAGATCGACGATGTTCTTGGTGTCGTAGCCGAAGCCGATGCGGTTGATGGCGTAGCGGCACACCGTGGTGCGGTCCTCGAACGACAGGCCGACCGGACGGCAGAGGCGGGTGTGGTAGGCGAGATATTTCGACAGCGGCGCGGAGGTCACGCCCTCGCCGATATTGGCCTCGATCAGCACATGCTGTTCGCCGTCAGGCTCGAACGCGCCGTCGATCGGTCCGACAAACAGCGCGGCGTGCGACCAGGTCGACTGCGTGAGGTATTTGATGATGCCGGAAATCCGGTTGTTGCCTTCGACCAGCAGCACGTCGCCGGGCTGCATGATGCTCCGCAGATGGTCCGGATCGCTCGGCGTGAACGGCTCGTAGCCGGGGACTTCCTTCTGCAGGTACCCCGCGATCCATTTACCGACGGTATCGAGCATCACGCCCATGGATTCCCCCCAGCGGTTCTATGACCGCTTGTGTTTCACTTAATCATGGTCGCAAGCTGTTGCAATTTAGTTCATGCCATCGGCGGATCAATCATGATTGATTTACCATGATGGTTGCTGCAGTCGGTGAGATGCGGCACAGTTCGCGAAGCGTTCCCGTTCTCCGCAAGTGCCCGGAAACCATGCCAGAAGCTATGTCATGACAGTGACCCGCCGCGATTTCCTGTCGGCGTCCGCAGCTTTCGCGCTGGTGCCTGCGCTGGGCGGCCGGGTTCTTGCCGCGCAGCCGCCGCCGCGCGAGGCCGACATCGTCGTGATCGGCGCGGGTGCCGCAGGCATTGCCGCGGCGCGACGGATCGTTGCCGCGAACCGCAAGGTGATCGTGGTGGAGGCGGCGGGCCAGGTCGGCGGTCGCTGCCAGACCGATGCATCGACATTCGGCGTGCCGTTCGACCGCGGCGCGTGCTGGATGCACAATCCCGAGACCAATCCGATGATCCGGCTGGCCCGCTCCGCGGGCCTCGACATCGTCACGGCGCCTGCGGGGCAAAAGATTCGCATCGGCCGGCGCTATGCTCGTCCCGGAGAGACCGAGGAGTTTTTGGCGGCGCTGGTGCGCGCCAATCGCGCGATCGACGACGCTGCGCGCAAGGCTGATATCGCCTGCGCCGCTGCGATGCCGAAGGACCTCGGCGATTGGGCCGGCACTGCGGAATTCCTGCTCGGGCCCAACTTCTGCGGCAAGGATCTGAAGGATCTTTCCGCCGTCGACAAGGTGCGCGCGCAGGATCGCAACACCGCGATCGCCTGCCGGCAGGGGCTCGGCGCGCTGATCGCAAAGCTCGGTGAGGGACTGCCGCTGGCGCTGTCGACGCCGGTGCAGCGTATCCTGTGGAGCAATCGCGACGTCATGGTCGAGACGCCCTCCGGCAAGATCACCGCGCGTGCCGCCATCGTCACGGTGTCGAGCAACGTGCTTGCAAGCGGCAACATCAAGTTCGCGCCGGAGCTACCGAAGCGCGCGCTCGATGCCGCCGCCAAGCTCAGCCTCGGCAGCTACGATCGCATCGCGCTGCAGATCCCCGGCAATCCGCTCGGGCTGTCGCGCGATGACGTCATCATCGAGCAGAGCAATTCGACCAAGACAGCGCTGCTCTACGGCAATATCGCAGGCTCTTCGCTGTGCACGATCGACGTCGCAGGCTCGTTCGGCCGCGACCTGTCGGCGCAGGGCGAGCAGGCGATGTCGGCTTTCGCGGTCGAATGGCTGACCAAGCTCTATGGCAGCGAGGTCGGCGCCGCCGTTAAGAAGACCAGCGCGACGCGCTGGAATGCACAGCCCTTCATCCTCGGCGCGATGTCGGCTGCTGCACCCGGCGCACAATTCTCGCGCCGAATCCTGGCTGAGCCGATCGGCGCGATATATCTCGCGGGCGAGGCCACCCATGAGACGCTGTGGGGCACGATCGACGGCGCTTGGGACAGCGGCGAGCGCGCCGCCGAGGCCGCGCTGCGCAGGATCGGCGGGGCGAAAGAAGCAACACCGGCGCCCGCAGCGCCCGCCGCAAAACACAAGCGCCGCACGCCGCCTCGCTCCGGGGCGATGAATTGATGATCGTGAGAGGAGACGGTTGAGCGTGGTCGGCCTACCGTGGTGTGTGCGGTGATTGGTGGCGAGTGCTGCCGTACAATCGGTGTCGTCCCTGCGAAAGCACTAGGGCATTTACACATCTCTTCGAGGCTAGAAAACCGACTCATCATCAAGGGGTTAGCTACTAGGCGAGAGCCGAAATCGGCGGGCGCAACCCTAGTGCAGATGAGTAAGTTCTCTGCGGTTTTCGGCCAACTCTTTGAGAAGACTCCGGAAAGACTGCGGAGGATATGTATATACGCTAGTGCGAAAGCAGGGACGACACCGAGGATGTTGCGCGGCCGGTGGTCACACATCCGCGTTCTCGCGACATGATTTACCCGATCACACCGGCAGCTTTAGCTCCATCAGATCCTTGGCCACCACGATGCGGCCGGAATAGTTCTTCTTCACGTCGCTCGTCCAGTCATCGTCGGTGACCTGCCGATCGTCGCCGGGGACGAAGTGACTGAGCACCAGCGTCTTCACGCCGGCGGCGGCTGCGATGCGGCCGACGTCCTCGGTCGAGGTGTGGCTGTCGAGCAGATGCTTCTTCAGCGTGGCGCCGTTCTTGGTCGTGGCGACCAGGCGATCGACCGCGGGGACGTAGAGACATTCGTGCACCAGCACGTCGACGCCCTTGGCAAACTCGGCGAGCTTCGGGTTGTAGGCCGTGTCGCTGGAGAACACGATGGTGCCATCCGGGGTCTCGAACTTGTAGGCGAAGTTATCCGTGATCGGCGGGTGCGGCGTGCGGAACGCGGTCACGGTGACATCCGATGTCTTCAGCACCACGCCATCGTCGGTGATGTCTTTCGCGATCAGCAGCTTGCGCGGGTCGGGCCGGCCTTCGTCCTCGATCCGGGTCTCGACGTCGAACTTGTTCAGCTCCCAATATTCTTTGGTCATCGCCTCGATGCCCTTGGGGCCGAACGAATGGATCGGCGTCGAGAGGCCGGCCGCCCAGGCGTTGTAGAACAGATTGCCGTATTCCAGATTGTGATCGGAATGATGATGGCTGATGAAGATGTACTTGACCTGCGGGATCGGCACGCCCGCGCGCACAAGCTGGCGGCTGACGCCCATGCCGCAATCGATCACGAACGGGGTATCGTTGACGACGACGAGATTGGCAGGGTTCGAAGCGCCGTTGCCGACGCGCGGCCCGCCCTTGGTGCCGAGGAACACGATGCGGGTCCGCGCCTTGTCGGTTTGCGCGCGCACGTAAGGCGCCGCGAGCACGGCGGCGCTGCCGAGCGCCAGTTTCAATGCGTTGCGGCGATCGATCATCGGTGTCTCCCTGGTCTCTTTTGAATGCTGCGACCCTAGCCGCCGCGCAGGATGCCATCAAGCGCCGGCAGGCCGACGATGACGGCAGCCGCGATCAGCGCGTAGCAGATCGCGCGAAACACTTTTTCGCTCGCCTTGCCGAACAGCGCGGCGCCGAACCAGACGCCGATGCCGTAGATCGGGCCGACGATCAGCGAGAACTTAACCGATTCGATCGTGATCAAGCCGGTGAACCAGTAGCTGACCAGCGAGAAGAAGTCCGAGGCGCCGAAGAACAGCACGATATTGGCGCGCGAGATCACCGACGAGATCGGGCGGCCCAGCCAGTAGGCGACGATCGGCGGGCCGCCGGTCTGCGCGAGGCCGCTGCAGAAGCCGGAGAGGCCGCCGACGCCGACGGAGAGGGCGACGTGCTCCTTGCCGTGATAGCGCCAGCCCGACAGCAGCAGTGCGAGCAGCGCAGCGACGAAGCAGGAGATGATCCAGCGCGTCGTGACAGGCTCGAGCACGGTCAGGAAGTAGGTGCCGATGGGAACGCCGACCAGCGCGCCGGCGACCATGACCGCGGTCGCCTTGCGGTCGGCATGGGTCCACGCGTTCGGCAGCAGCGGCGTGGCGGCGATGAAGTCGATGACGAGCAGCAGCGCCGCCACCAGCCGCGGCGCCGCGACGCTGCTCGCGAGCGGCATGAAGATCAGCGCGGAGCCGAAGCCCGAGAAGCCGCGCGCCGTGCCCGACACGAAGGCGATCGCGCAGATCGCGAGCGCGATGCTGGTCGAGATGTCGGAGGGGATCAGGCTGAAGGAGGTCATCCGGGAGGCTGGAAGTGAGGTTCGATTTGCTGTCCGGCGTGCCCGCCCGCACTACGGTTCTAACGCAACGGCACTTCTGTCAGACCGTCATCCCCGCGCAAAGGCTTCGCCTTTGTCGCTGGAGGTGCGAGCGGAGCGAGCCTCTAAGGATGCACGGCCACAGACGGGGCCGTCGACCCTTCGAGACGGCCGCTACGCGGCCTCCTCAGGGTGACGGTACAATAAGCCGCCTGTGGCCCGCCTCACCCGCGCAGCGTGCCGCCGGTCTTCTTGGTCACCTCGGCGACGACCTTGGCCGCGACGGCGTCGATTTCCTGGTCGGTCATGGTCTTCTCGCGCGGCTGGATCGTCACCGCGATCGCGATCGACTTCTTGTCGGGATCGATGCCCTTGCCTTCGTAGACGTCGAACACGGTCACATCAGTGATCAGCTTCTTGTCGACATTCTGCGCCGCGCGGACGATGTCGCCCGCCTTGACGCTGCGATCGACGATGAAGGCGAAGTCGCGCGACACCGGCTGGAATGCCGAGAGCTCCAGCACCGGCTTGGCGCGCGTCGCCCTCTGCTTGCCTTGCGGGATGCGCTCGAGGATCACCTCGAACACGATCATCGGGCCGTCGGCGCCGAGCGCCTCGGCCGCACGCGGATGCAGCTCGCCGAAAGTGCCGAGCACGTTCTGCGGGCCGATCTGGATGGTGCCGGAGCGCCCCGGATGCAGCCAGGCCGGACCGCCGGGGACGATCTGCAGCGCCTGCATCGGCGCGCCGGCGGCCGCCAGCACGGCGAAGGCGTCGGCCTTGGCATCCATCGCATCCGCCACGGCCGAGCCGGTCCAGTGCCGTCCGATCCCCTTCGACGAGGCGAAGCCATGGCGTACGCCGGAGGCGGCCACGAGCTGGTCCTCCGGTCGGTCGCCGCGGAACACCTGGCCGACCTCGAACAGCGCCACGTCAGGATAGCCGCGGTTGATGTTGGCCTGAACCGCCGCGACGAGGCCGGGCAGCAGGCTCGGCCGCATGTCGGACAGATCGGCCGCGATCGGGTTGGCGAGCACGAGCTC
Source organism: Bradyrhizobium australafricanum (assembly GCF_020329495.1). Lineage (NCBI taxonomy): Bacteria > Pseudomonadati > Pseudomonadota > Alphaproteobacteria > Hyphomicrobiales > Nitrobacteraceae > Bradyrhizobium > Bradyrhizobium australafricanum. The sequence continues at coordinate 333,614 of NZ_JAGKJL010000003.1, forward strand.
GCTCTGGCCGCCGCCGAACAGTTTTGCCGCGTCATTGGTGATGAACGACCAGGTCACGGCTTCCACCATGCCGCGCACGCCGAGCGCGCGCTTGGCACGGCGGGTGCGCAGCTGCATCGGCGTCAGCACCGGCTTGCGCGGCTCCTCGCCGCGCTCGAACGGCGTCATCGGCACCTTGTCGACGCCGACGATGCGCACGATCTCCTCGACGATGTCGGCCTTGCCGTGCACGTCGGTGCGCCAGGACGGGATCGCGATCTTCACCACGGGGCCGTTGCCGGCCAGCATGAAGCCGAGCCGGGTGAGGATCAGCTTCACCTCGACCAGCGGCACCTCGATGCCGGCGAGGCGCTTCACTTCACTGAGCGGGAAGTCGATGACGCGATCCTCGCCGAACTGCTTGCCGACCACGACGTTCTCGGACGGCGTGCCGCCGCACAGCGCCAGCACCAGTTTGGTCGCGAGCTCGAGCCCGGGCACCATGAAGGCCGGATCGACGCCGCGCTCGAAGCGATAGCGCGCGTCCGAATTGATGCCGAGCTTGCGGCCGGTCTGCGCGATGTTGATCTCGTTCCAGAGCGCCGATTCGATCAGCACGTCGGTGGTGTTGTCGTCGCAGCCCGAGGCTTCGCCGCCCATGATGCCGGCGAGCGATTCGACGCCGTGCTCGTCGGCGATCACGCAGATGTTGCTGTCGAGCGTATAGGTGCGGCCGTCGAGCGCGAGCAGCGTCTCGCCGTCCTTGGCGCGGCGGACGGTGAGGTTGCCCTGCACCTTCTTGGCGTCGAACACGTGCAGCGGGCGGGCGCGGTCGTAGGTCATGAAGTTGGTGATGTCGACCAGCGCGTTGATCGGGCGCAGCCCGATCGAGGTCAGCCGCTTCTGCAGCCATTCCGGCGACGGGCCGTTCTTCACGCCGCGCACCAGCCGCAGCGCGAAGCCCGGACACAGCGTGGCGTCTTCCACCTTCACCTCGACCGGGCAGGGGAATTCGCCCTTGATCGGTCTGATGCCGGGGTCTTTGAACTTGCCCATGTCGGCGGCGGACAGATCGCGCGCGATGCCGTGCACGCCGGTGCAGTCCTGCCGGTTCGGCGTCAAATTGATCTCGATGGTGGGATCGCCGAGCCCGGCCCAGTCGGCATAGCCCTTGCCGAGCGGCGCGTCCGCCGGCAGCTCCATGATGCCGTCGTGATCCTCGGAGATCTGCAGCTCGGCCGCCGAGCACAGCATGCCGCGGCTCTCGACGCCTCTGATAGTGCCGACGCCGAGCGTGATGTTCTTGCCGGGGATGTAGGTGCCGGGCGGCGAGAACACGCTGATCAGTCCGGCACGCGCATTCGGCGCGCCGCACACCACCTGCACCGGCTCAGCCCCGTCGCCGGTGTCGACCATGCAGACACGCAGCCGGTCCGCATTCGGATGCTGCTCGGCCGAGATCACGCGCGCGATGGTGAACGGCGCCAGCGCCTTCGCCTTGTCCTCGATGTTCTCGACCTCGAGCCCGATCATGGTGAGCTTGTCGGCGAGCTTGTCGAGCGGCTCGTCGGTCTCGAGATGTTCCTTCAGCCAGGAGAGGGTGAACTTCATGACGATGACTTCTCCAGTCCCCTCTCCCGCTTGCGGGGGAGGGTTAGGGTGGGGGCTCTCTCCGCGATGGCAGCGGCAATTGTTTCAAGGACGCCTGAGCGATTTGTCGCGACGTCGAGATTGCTGAAGCGAAGTACCTTGAAACCTTTGGCTTCGATGACGGCGGAGCGCGCGGCATCGGCGCGTTCGCCTTCATCCGAAAAGTGCTGACCGCCGTCGAGTTCGATCACCAGCTTTGCCGCGTGGCAGACGAAGTCGGCGACGTAATTATCGATTGGTACCTGACGGCGAAAGGTTGCGCCGTTCAGGCGATTGCCGCGCAGCTCCGACCAGAGGATCCGTTCCACGTTGGTCGAGTTTCTGCGCAGCGCGCGTGCGTTAGAACGCAGTCTTGGCGAAACTTTCCAGCCCGGATGTTCGGGATCGACCATTGCCAGCCCCTTTGTGGAGACACCCCCACCCCAGCCCTCCCCCGCAAGCGGGAGAGGGAGCCTGACCGTTCGCGGCGGTGAAGTCTTCGTATCCACGTGAGCGCGCTCCATCTATTCCCTCCCCCGCCTGCGGGGGAGGGTTAGGGTGGGGGCTTTCTCCACAATGGGACCGAAGACAGGATTCACGAACTCAAGCCTCCCGCGATCGACGGGATGTCGAGCGGCTTGAAGCCGTAGTGGCTGAGCCAGCGCACGTCGCTGTCGAACAATTGCCGCAGGTCCGCGATGCCGTATTTCAGCATCGCGATGCGGTCGATGCCCATGCCCCAGGCAAAACCCTGGTAGACGTCGGGATCGAGGCCGCAGGCGCGCAGCACGTTGGGGTGCACCATGCCGCAGCCGAGAATCTCCAGCCAGTCCTCGCCCTCGCCGAAGCGGATCTCGCCCTTGTCGCGGCGGCACTGGATGTCGACCTCGAGCGACGGCTCGGTGAACGGGAAGAACGACGGCCGGAACCGCATGTTGATGTGGTCGACCTCGAAGAACGCCTTGCAGAACTCGTGCAGGATCCATTTGAGGTGGCCGAGATGCGAGCCCTTGTCGATGACGAGGCCCTCGACCTGATGGAATTGCGGCGTGTGCGTCGCGTCGGAATCGATGCGATAGGTGCGGCCCGGGCAGATCACGCGGATCGGCGGCTGCTGGGTCAGCATGGTGCGTACCTGCACCGGCGAGGTGTGGGTCCGAAGCAGCATGCGCGAGCCGTCCTCCTTCGGGTTGAAGAAGAAGGTGTCGTGCATCTCGCGCGCCGGATGGCCTTCGGGGAAGTTCAGCTTGGTGAAGTTGTAGTCGTCGGTCTCGATGTCGGGACCTTCGGCGACCGCAAAGCCCATGTCGGCGAAGATCGTGGTGAGCTCGTCCCAGACCTGGCTCAGTGGATGGATGCGGCCGGTCTCCGCCGGGGCCTCGCGCAGCGGCAGCGTGACGTCGATTGTCTCGGCGGCGAGGCGCGCATCGAGCGCGGCCGCTTTCAGCACGTCGCGCCTGGCCGCGAGCGCCTGCGTCACCGCATCCTTGGCGAGGTTGATCTTGGCGCCTTCGGTCTTGCGCTCCTCCGGCGACATCTTGCCGAGGGTGGCGAGCAAGGCCGAGATCGAGCCCTTCTTGCCGAGCGCCGAGACGCGGACCGCCTCGAGGGCGGCCTCGTCAGCGGCTGAGGCGATCTGGTCGAAGATGGATTGTTCGAGCGTTGCGAGGTCGGACACGGTCAATTCCTGCGCTTGAGCGGAGCATGACCCGGTGGGAAGAACCGCTGCCCGAACCGGTACCATGCGCCAAAATTCGGCTGGGTTGTCGCCGCCCGAAGGCGGTAACGTCAAGCAAAAAGCCGGTCATTTCGGGCCGATGGCCGGCAGCATTGAACCCCGCGCGGAGGCCGGGCTACCCAAGGGGAGTTCAAGGAGGCCCATGCGATGTTGCTGCGATCTTGCCTGGCCGTGCCGGCGGTGTTGTTGATGCTCACCACGGCGCATGCCGCGACCGAGGAATGTCCCGCCAAATCAACCCAGATGGACGACATCATCGCGGAGCTTCAGAAGGCGCCGAGCTGCAACCGCGCGATGAAGATCTTCGAGGCGTGCGAGTACGGCGCCAGCGGCGACGTCCAGTTCGGCGCCGTGATCGAGAAGAGGTGCGAGGGGGATTTCCTGTCCGGCCTCGGAGCGTCGCAGAAGAAGGCCTATGCCGGCCAGCTCAAGCGCTGCGACCACAAATACGACAACGAGAGCGGCACCATGTACCGCTCGTTCACGGCGTTCTGCCGGGCGATCGTCGCCCAGCGCTATTCGCAGAAGGCGCTGAAGGCGGGCCCCAAATCGCGTTAGGGCCGCCCGCTAGGGTCAGGCGGCCAGCGCAGCCTTGGCCTTCTCGGCGATCGCCTGGAACGCAACCGGCTCGTGGATCGCGAGATCCGACAGCACCTTGCGGTCGACGACGACGCCCGACTTGGAGAGGCCGTTGATAAACACGCTGTAGGTCATGCCGAACGGACGGACCGCGGCGTTGATGCGCTGGATCCAGAGCGCGCGGAAGGTGCGCTTCTTGCGCTTGCGGTCGCGGAAAGCGTACTGGCCGGCCTTTTCGACGGCCTGCTTGGCGACGCGGATGGTGTTCTTGCGGCGGCCGTAATAGCCCTTGGCGGCCTTGTAGACTTTCTTGTGCTTGGCGTGAGCGGTCACACCGCGTTTGACGCGAGACATGACGGAAATCCTTGATCTGGAAGAGGTGACGGGGCGCCGCGCAGTCGCGGCGAGGGTTCAAGCGATCGGTGCGATCAGGCGTTCGGCAAGAAGTACTTCTTGACGTTGTCGCCGTCGGTCTTGAACAGCACGCGGGTGCCGCGGAGCTGACGGATCTGCTTCTTCGTCCGCTTGATCATGCCGTGGCGCTTGCCGCGCTGGGCGTGCATGACTTTGCCAGTGGCGGTCACCTTGAAGCGCTTTTTAGCGCCCGACTTGGTCTTCAACTTGGGCATTTGGCTCTCCTGTCGCACAGCACGAAAATCGCCCCGAGAGGCGTCCGGCCGGCTAAAATGCTCGTTAGAGCGTTGAAAGTGCTAGAGTTTTTTCCGAATTGAAAGAACCTGCACCAGACGTCGCCACGGCAGCCCTTGATCAGCCGGGCGGCGAAGGCCCGGCTTATGACAGAGGATCGGCGGTTTTGCAACGTTTCAGGCGGGGAATCGGGGCCGGAACCGGGTAGCCCGGATGGAGCGAAGCGCAATCCGGGGCAGGTCGCGCCGCGGACGCTCCGGCCCCCGGATTGCGCTGCGCTCCATCCGGGCTACGGAAACGAAACAGCCCGCCAGATCGCCTGACGGGCCATTTCGTTTCAACAAAGCGACAAATTCGAACTAGCGCGGCGCCAGCACCATCACGACCTGGCGGCCCTCGAACTTCGCGTCCTGCTCGACCTTGGCGAATTCGGCGACGTCGGCCTTCACCTTGTCCAGCAGCTTGGTGCCGATCTCCTGGTGCGCCATCTCACGACCGCGGTAGCGCAAGGTGATCTTGACCTTGTCGCCTTCCTCGAAGAAGCGCTGCATCGCGCGCATCTTCACGTCATAGTCGTGATCGTCGATCATCGGGCGGAGCTTGATCTCCTTGATCTCGACGACCTTCTGCTTCTTGCGAGCTTCGGCAGCCTTCTTCTGCGCGGAATACTTGTACTTCCCGTAGTCCATGATCTTGCAGACGGGAGGGCTGGTATTCGGCGAAATCTCGACGAGATCCATGCCGGCTTCCATGGCCATCTTGATGGCCACCATGGTTTCGACGGTGCCCTGATTGACACCATCCGCATCGATCAGCTGGATCTGCGCGTTGCGAATCTCGTCATTGGTGCGCGGCCCTTCTTTGGCGACTGTGGGCGGGGCTCTATTGGGACGGCGAATGGGTAACTCTCCAAAGTTGTGAAAGGGAAGGCGGATATTTTGAAGCAAGATGCTGCAACGGGCAAGCGAACTCGCTTCTTTAAGCGGCAAAACCGCCAATTGCGAGGCATTTTGGCCACGCCCGCCACATATAGCGGGCTCGTCTGCTCCGCAAGGCGGGGGTCGCAGCCGTTGACCGGTGCCGCGCGACAATTGAAAAGCAGATGTCTGACACGCGAGTGACCGAACCATGAGCCAAACCGCCGCATCGGAACAGGAACCTGCCTTCATCGAGGTCGGCGAGGGCAGCGACGCGCGCCGGATCGCGGTGCGCGCCCGTGCTGGCGGCAGCCCCGGACTGATCTGGCTCGGCGGTTTCAAGTCCGACATGGCCGGCACCAAGGCGCTGGCGCTCGATGCATGGGCGGCCGAGCGCGGCCGCGGCTGCGTCAGGTTCGACTATTCCGGCCATGGCGAATCCGGCGGCGAGTTCGCCGACGGCACCATCGGCCGCTGGCTCGAGGAGAGCGTGGCCGTGTTCTCGCAGTTCTGCAGCGGGCCGCAGGTCGTGATCGGGTCCTCGATGGGCGGCTGGATGGCGCTGCTGCTTGCGCGTGAGATCATGCGGCGCGGGAACGCGAAAGCACAGCTCGCCGGCCTCGTGCTGATCGCGCCGGCGCCCGACTTCACCGAGGAGCTGATGTGGAAGGCCTTCTCGCCGGAGGTCCGCGCCGAGATCGAGGCCAAGGGCATGTGGCTGCGTCCGTCCGAATATGGCGACGGCACGCCCTATCCGATCACCCGCAACCTGATCGAGGAGGGCCGCAATCATTTGCTGCTCGGAAGCAAGATCGACGTCGGCTGCCCGGTGCGCATCCTGCAGGGCGCGCAGGATCCTGACGTGCCGTGGAAGCACGCCTTCGCGCTCGTGCACCGCCTGCCGGCCGAGGACGTCGTGCTCACCATGATCCAGGACGGCGACCATCGCTTGTCGCGTCCGCAGGACATCGCCCGCATCATCGCCGCGGTGGCGGAGATCGGCTAAGCTTTTTTCCTTCTCCCCTTGTGGGAGAAGGTGGCGCGGACGATGTCCGCGCCGGATGAGGGGTTCTCTCCGCGGACACAGACCCCTCACCCGTCTCGAATGAGCTCTCGCTCATTCGATCCACCCTCTCCCACAAGGGGAGAGGGAAGAAGAAGCGAGGAGCCGGGAGAGAATACCAATGGACACGACAACGATGCTGCGCGCGTTCTGCGACGCTGTCGAACAGCGCAACGGCAAGGCCTTTGCAAATCTCTTCACCGAGGACGGCGTCTATCACGATGTGTTCTACGGTGCCTTCAAGGGCCACGGCAAAATCGGCGAGATGATCGACGACTGGTTCTACCGGACCGCGACCGATTTTCGCTGGGTGATGCATGATCCCGTGAGCGATGGCACGACGCTCTACGCGCGCTACACGTTTAGCTACCGCTCGACCTTGCCGGAAGCCAGGGGCGCGCGTGCGATGTTCGAGGGTGTCGCGATCATGCGGCTGCGCGACGGCAAGATCACGGAATACCACGAGGTCGCCAACACCGCGCCGGCCTTCGTCGATTTGAACTTCGCGCCGGAGCGCATCGCCAAGATTGTCGGCAAGCAGGGCGCGGAGCTGAAAGCGCGGCCGGAGATGCAGCGGCATCTGGCGTGAGGACTCTCCGTCGTCATTGCGAGGAGCGAAGCGACGAAGCAATCCACGCCTCGGCAAGCCGAGACATGGATTGCTTCGCTTCGCTCGCAATGACGACGGTGACAGCCTACGGCGGCGGCGGATTGGTCATCGGCTTGCGCTGGGCGATCGCCGCCACCGTGGAGGTGCCGATCGGACCCTTTTCGTCATAGAGCCAGCATTCGCCGATCGCGATGCCGTCCGTAGCGTGATGGTTGACCACCTCGAAGCCGATCCAGTTGGTCACCGGCAAGCGATGCAGATAGATCGTGACGTCGCTGTTGATGTAGCCGAGCCCCTGGTCGCCGGCATTGGCGAAGGGGCTGGCGAAATCCGCCCCGGTCGCGACATGGACGAACGGCGTCATCTTCACGCCCGCGACGAGCTCGCGCACCTCGCTCATCCAGAGCCGTCGCTCGCCGAGCGAGCCCATATGGCCGACGATCGGCCGCGTCTCCCATTTGCCGTTCATGCCGAGCCTCGGATCGGTCGGCTTTGGAATCTCCGCCGGCGCCGGCACCCGCCAGTTCGGCGGCGACCACACATTGCCGGGGGCATTTTCCGTCCGGCGCAACAATTGGCAGGAGGCGCGCGCCATGCTGGTGCCGCCGGAGACAAACTCGGCCTCGATCATCTTGATCCGCATGCCGTCGCGCACCAGCTTGGTCGTCACCTCGATCGGCGTCGTGATGTTGGGCAGCCGGAACATGTCGATTGTCAGCCGCGCCGGGACGAACTCGTCGGAGCCGTGGCGCTCCTCGATGACAAAGGCGAGCAGGCCGATCACGACGCGGCCGTGCAGGGATTCCGGACTCCACGGTCCGTTCGCAACGGCCGTCGGCATGAAGCCGTCGCCGTGCCTGGTGAAGAAGGGCTGGTTTGTCATGGCGTGCGACCATGACGGGAATGGCGCGATGAAATCAAGAGGCCGCCGCGGCGTGCCACTCCTGCTGCACGGTGAGGTCGGGCTCGCCGCCGGCGCGCGATGCCAGCGCCGCGAGCGCATCGCGGGCGATCAGTTGCGACAGCGCCCACACCGCGGCGCCGCGCACCAGCGGGCTCACATCGTCGAGCAAACGCCGCGCTTCGCCGACAAGGCTTGCGTCACCGGAGTTGCCGATCGCGATCAGCACATTGCGGATGAAGCGGTCGCGGCCGATGCGCTTGACCGGCGACTTTGTGAATAGCGCGCGGAATGCGGCATCATCGAGCCGTGCGAGATCAGCGAGCGCGGGCGCCCGCAACGTATCGCGCGCGGCGAGCTTCTGCTCGCGCCCCGCTTGCGCGAACTTGTTCCACGGACACACCGCGAGGCAATCGTCGCAGCCATAGATGCGGTTGCCGATGCTCTTGCGGAATTCGTGCGGGATCGGGCCCTTGTTCTCGATCGTCAGATACGAGATGCAGCGCCGCGCATCGAGCTTGTAGGGCGCGGGAAACGCCGCGGTCGGACAGATGTCCTGGCAGGCGCGGCAGCTGCCGCAATGATCGGCCTCGGCATCATCGCGCGGCAGCTCGGTGGCGGAATAGATCGCGCCGAGAAACAGCCACGAGCCGAATTCGCGCGACACGAGGTTGGTGTGCTTGCCCTGCCAGCCGATGCCGGCGGCCTGGGCGAGCGGCTTCTCCATCACTGCGGCGGTGTCGACGAACACCTTCACCTCATCGCCGGTGATCGTGGCGAGCCAGCGCGCCAGGACCTTCAGCCGCTTCTTGATCACGTCGTGATAGTCGTCGCCCTGCGCATAGACCGAGATCGCGCCATGCGACCGTCGCGCGAGGATGTCGAGCGGGTTGTCGTCGGGCCCGTAATTGACGCCGAGCATGATGATCGAGCGCACGCCGCCCCACAGCACGCGCGGGTCGGCGCGCCGCTCCGGATTGGCCGCGAGCCAGTCCATGTCGCCATGGCCGCCGGAGCCGAGGAATTCGAGGAAATATTTTCCGGCCTCGCTGGTCGCATCAGGCGCGGTGAAGCCGATGGCGTCGAAGCCGAGCGCATGCGCCTCGCGCTGAAGCGCTGCCTTGAGATCGGAAGGGGAGAGCCTGAGCGCCGGGTTCAGAAGTCGAGGTCCACATAGGTGCGCGACGCCGGCACCCCCGCCAGCCATTCGCTGAGCAGCGGGCGGAACGACGGGCGGGACTTCACCCGCGCGTACCACGACTTTGCCGCGTCGTCCTCGCTCCATGGCACGTCGCCCAGATAGTCGATCGCCGAGAGATGCGCCGCGGCGGCGAGATCCGCGTAGGTCAGACGGTCACCGGCGAGATAGTTCCGCGTCTTCGCCAGCCAGCCGATATAGCTCAGATGATAGCGCACATTGACCTTGGCGGCGCGCATGATGTCGGGCGCCGGCGGGCCGCCGCCATTGTCCTCGCTCATGAAGCGCTTGTAGATCCGCTCGGTCACCAGCGGGTTGGAGGCTTCCTCGAAGAATTTCTCGTTGAACCACGCCATCAGCCGCCGCACCTCGACGCGCTCGGCCGTCGACGTCGGCAACAGCCGCCGGTCGCCGGCATCGAGGCCGTGCGCCTCGTCGACATATTCGGCGATCACAGGCGCACCCGGAATCGGCGGAAAGCTCTCGGCGATCAACACCGGCGTGGTGGCTGCCGGATTGAGCGCCAGGAACGCCTCGCGCCGTTCCCACACCCGTTCCTCCACAAGACGCAAATCGAGCCCATACTCGCCGAGCACGAGCCGAATGAAGCGCGAATGCGGACAGAACGGATGGTGATACAGCGTGTACATGAAGCCCTTGGTAGTTTCGCGGCGCTTAAGAAATCATCAACCTGTGCGGCCTGGACCTGTGCTTTGGCCAGACCAGTTCCGGTCGTCTCTATGTCGCGTCAGCACGCAAACCGGTAGCCACCCCCGCAGATGGTGCGGGTCACAAAAACGCTATAGCTCAGCAAATCAGTCGGGTAACCCATTGTTTGACGATTTTTTGCGATTGCGGCCAATGTGCGAATAAGCGAGAAGAATCTGGTTTTCCACACAGGGCAGGCCACAACATGATGACGGATATGCTGCGGGCGGTGATTCTCGGCATCATCGAGGGCGTCACGGAGTTCCTGCCGGTCTCCTCGACAGGCCACCTGCTGCTTGCGGAGCGCTTCTTCAATCTGGGCGAAGGCAATTTCTGGAAGAGCTTTGCGATCCTGATCCAGCTCGGAGCGATCCTCGCGATCCTCGCGCTCTACTTCGTCAAATTGTGGCGCGTGGCGCTCGGCATGTTCACCAATCCCGACGACCGCCGCTTCGTGATCGGCGTGCTGGTGGCGTTCCTGCCCGCGGTCGTGATCGGCCTGATCGCGGGCAAATACATCAAGGAGTTCCTGTTCAATCCGTGGGTGGTCTGCTTCACGCTGATCGTCGGCGGCGCCGTGCTGCTGTGGGTCGATCAGCTCGATCTCAAGGTCTACGAGGACGATGCGACGCGCTTCCCGCTGCTGATGTATTTCTGGATCGGCGTCGCGCAGTGCCTGGCGATGATTCCCGGCGTGTCGCGCTCGGGCGCCAGCATCGTCGCGGCGATGCTGCTCGGCGCCGACAAGCGCTCGGCGGCGGAGTTCTCGTTCTTCCTCGCGATCCCGACCATGGTCGGCGCGTTCGCCTATGATTTCTACAAGAACCGGGCCGACTTCACCTCCGACAATCTCAGCGTCATCGCGGTCGGCTTCGTGGTGTCGTTCATCACGGCGATGATCGTGGTGCGGGCCTTCCTCAACTTCGTCACCCGACGCGGCTTCACCTTCTTCGCCTGGTGGCGCGTGATCGTCGGCACGCTCGGCCTGATCGCGCTGGCGATGGGACGGTAAGGCGCGACGGACACCATCCCATCACCGTCACCCTGAGGAGGCCGCAAAGCGGCCGTCTCGAAGGGCGACGGCCCCGATCCCGGCCGTTCATCCTTCGAGGCTCGCCCAGCGGCGCAATTGCGCCGCAAGGCTCGCACCTCCAGCGACAAAGGCAAAGCCTTTGCGCGGGGATGACGGGGAAGGGCTTGGTAGCGTGGGAAAAACGTAGTGGTGCCGTGCCGGCTCGCGCGGAGCCTGTCATCGGGCGCGCGTTCGCGCGACCCGCTGGCTTCGCCGGGATGAGAGAGCTGCCTACGCGCTCTTCTTCTGGAACTGACCCGTCGCGCGGAAGCGCCAGAGATATTGCGGGGCGATCGCTTCCATCGAATCCGGCGAGATGCCGAGGCCTGCGAAGGTCAGGCCGGCGGCCTTGGCGGCGTCGGACACCACATTGTCCGAACGCAGCATCTCGACCTGGTCCGGCGTCAGCGTGAACGGCCCCGGCGCGAACTGCAGGAAGTACGACTGGAACTTGGCGAGGCCGAACGGCAGCGGCGCCAGCATGCGATCGCGCTGGGTGATCTTGAGGATGATCTGCATCACCTCGCGCATGGTCAGCACTTCCGGCCCGCCGAGCTCGTAAGCTGCGCCCTGCTTCGCCTTGCCGTCCACGGCATGGGCAACGGCGTCCGCGACATCGCCGACATAGGCCGGCTGCACCGTGTTGACCCCGCCGCCGACCAGCGGCAGCACCGGTGACATCCGTGCCAGCGCCGCAAAGCGGTTGGTGAACTGATCCTCGGGCCCGAACAGCAGCGACGGCCGCATGATGGTGGCCGACGGCAAGGCCGCCAGCACCGCTGCCTCGCCGCCCGCCTTGGCGCGGAAATAGCTCGAGGGCGAATCCGCGTCGGCCCCGATCGCCGAGACATGGACCATCCGCCCGCCGGCGGCGGCCGTCGCCTTGGCGATGGTCTCGGCGCCCTTCACCTGCACGGCATCGAAGCTCTGCCCGCCGCCCTCGGCCAGGATGCCGACCAGGTTGATGGCGATATGCGAATCACGCATCGCCGCCTCGACCGAGGCCGGGTAGCGCACATTGGCCTGGACGGCATGGATCTGCCCGACCCGGCCGAGCGGCTGCAGATGGCCGGCCAGCTCGGGCCGCCGCACCGCGACTCGGACGCGGTAATCGCGCTTGCAGAGCGCCCGGACCACGTTCCGCCCCAGAAAACCCGATCCGCCGAAGACCGTGACCAGCGTGTCCAGGTTCGATGCCATGGGGTGATTCCTGTGGGATTCGAGAGCGATTGACGTAGGTTAACCGTCTGGCGATACGCCATCGGCCTTATCCTGTACAGGGTATTTGAATTTCCAATCGCGAATTTGACAAGCGCGCAACCGATCCTTACTAAGCCGCTCCACATGCCCAGGTGGCGGAATTGGTAGACGCGCTGGCTTCAGGTGCCAGTGGCTTAACGGCCGTGAAGGTTCGAGTCCTTTCCTGGGCACCACCCCCTTTTTAAGCGATTGAAATCGCTCAGTATCTCCAACGGGATAGGGCCACCGATCGGCGCGTGAAGCCGGATCTCGGCGGAGCGCGCCCGATCCGACTCGGCAATGGCTCTCAGTGGCAAGAGAGTCTGGTAGGCGAGGTGTCGTACCGTGTGGCGGTAGAATGCGTTCGCGGGAGACGGTGCCTTTGGGGGTCGACGAAGAACGTCGTGCCGAAGATCCCTGTCCAGTAATACGACCCGGTTGAGCCCGGGAGCTGATTTTCCCCCGTCTCGGTCCGGACGGCAAAGCCCAGCCCGAACCCCTGACCCATGGCCAGCGTGGGGCCGATGTCACCAAATCGCTGCGTGACGGCGGGCAGATCGCTCAGCGCCCACAGGGTTCGCGGGATGTCGGTAAAACACTTGTGGGCAAAGACTGACGCGCTGTTCGCTTGAGGCCTTTCCATAGCTGCCTACCCACTACTTTGGTCTGGCGCCGCTGCACAGGAATTGATCCCAACTACAAGCTGTGTCGTTATGAACTCCGCAACTTGAGTTCGGGAGCATGTGTGTCACACAGCTATGATCTAACTAAGCTTGACGAGCATTCGTTTGAACATCTCGCAAATTTCCTAGCTCTCAAGGTCTTAGGCGCTGGACATACCGGCTTCGGGCCGGGCAGCGACGGAGGGCGGGATGGATTTTTCGAGGGAGAGGCACCGTATCCAAGCGTAGTGAACCGCTGGCGCGGGAAATGGTACATTCAGTGCAAGTTCCACAGGCCGGCACCTAACACACGACGCGCAAAAATGGCTGATTGAGAAGATCAAGGATGAACTGAAGGAATTCGGTAAACCTGAAACCAATCGCAAATGGCCCGACAACTGGATCATCGTCACCAATATAGATCCATCAGGTGTGCCGGAAACGGGGGCGTTCGACTCTGCCAAGCAAATTGTCTTGGATGCACGGCCTCAACTAGCCGAACGTTTCCATATTTGGGGCGGCGCAAAGGTGGTGCAGCTACTCGCGGACTATCCAGAGATCGCGGGGTATTATGGCCACTTTTTGACGCCCGGCCACGTTCTCAAACAGATGTACGATCAGCTTCATGACTCGCAAGCGAGTGTTGAGGCGATCGTACGTCATCTTGTTGTAACTCAATTTACCGAGCAACAGCACACGAAACTGGAGCAAGCGGGCTCGCCGTCAGATCAGCGTCCAGGTATACAGAAGCTTTTCACCGATCTTCCGTTTCTTTGTCGGGAGACAGGATACGTTGGCTTTGCGGTTCGCGATCTTTCCAGAGCGGTTGCGCAAAATCACACTGTAAAAAGCGATTGGCCCGAAGGTAAGCATTGGACAACCTGGCAGCGCCATCCGCCTCGCGCTAGAGCTTGGTTCATCAAAGGCGGTCCAGGAAATGGCAAATCCACGATTTCGCAATTCCTTTGCCAGATACAGCGAGCAGCGCTTATGCTCTTGCCGGACTCGCCCTCAACTACGCCTCAGCAGAGAGATGTAGCCCGTGAAGTTGCAACCGTCGCTCAATCGGCGGGATTTTGGCCAGCTGCACCGCGAATTCCAGTTTCAGTCGAACTCAAAGAATTTGCCAAGTGGTTTGGCGATAGAAACGAAACACAACCAAAAGGCGTCCTGACTTATTTGTCCGAGCGCCTATCGCAACGAATTGAGCAGCCGGTCCAGTCGGGTACCCTCAAGAGGGCCTTCGCGCGAGCTCGCTGGTTGTTTGTCTTCGATGGATTGGACGAGGTTCCTAGTGACGTGAAAGGGTTGGTAGCAGCGGAGGTCGTTTCTTTCGTTGACGATCTCCTTATCGCCCAAAACTCCGACGCCCTTGTCATTTGTTCATCCCGACCCCAAGGCTACTCCGGCCAATTCGACGAGCTGTCCATGGCAGCCGTCGAACTTGTTTCTCTTTGGCCTAAACTAGCGCTTGAATGCGCTGGACCAGTTCTCAGAATCGATCGAACTGAAGAAGAGGCGCAGCAATATTCGGAGACCCTTGCCGAAGCCTTGCAAACTCCTGCCATTGCCGAAATCATGAGAACGCCCTTGCAGGCTCATATTATGGCAGTCGTCGTTCGGGATGGTGGAAGACCTCCCGATCGCAAGTGGAAACTCTTCACCAATTTCTATCAGACCATCAAGCGAAGGGAGGCCAACAGAAATCTACCCGACAAGCGGCTGTCGGTGCTTTTGAGGGCGGGCGAAAAGCTCCTTAAGTCACTCCACAATCGCCTGGGGTTCGAACTGCACTTTCGAGCGGAGACCAAGTCCGGCGCTCAGACGTCACTTGCTAGAAAAGAGTTGGGCGAAGTCGTAGATCAGACTGTAAGACAGCTCCAAGAATCGAATGTAGATGAGACCATACGAACTCTGATGACGGCTACAACGGATCGCCTTGTGTTGGTGACAACGCCAGAGACGAGCGATCAAGTGCGGTTCGACATTCGACCCCTTCAAGAGTTCTTTGCGGCGGAGTATCTTTACGAAGACGTTCAAGCAGGGGTGCTTGGACAACGGCTCGAGATAATTTCGGCGGATGCTCATTGGCGGGAAGTCGTGCACTTCCTACTCAGTGCGTTAATCGAAAACTCGCGGCAGACCGAGTTGGTCGTCGCAATTGAAAATCTTTCGAATGCCAACGATCGTGGTGATGGCGCAAGCCGTTCCCTTTATCGCCGATTATGCGTTGGCGGAATGGTAGCAGCACGGCTGCTCAACGAGGGGGTCCTGGAGCAGGATCGGCGAATTCGACATCAGTTTCGTCGTTGCATCGAGCCAATATTTGGCTCGACTGAAGTCGAGCTTCTTGAGCCTCTTGCGACTGTATTATCCGGAGAGTCTCTCGCTTGGCTTCTCGACATAGCTGCGGATTGCTTGGGAGAACAGACCGAAAGTGAAAGTGTCGGCGCCGCCTATCTCTTATGCGTCGCTATGCCTGATGACCATCCTCGGACTGCTGAAGTCATTGCGAGCATGGCAACTAAGAGTCCTGGTTATGTTTGTTGTTTGCTCGATCTCCTCTGGCACAAATATCACCTCGCAGATTTTCGCAGGCCGCAAAGCCCAGGGGCGACGTCGTGGGTCGCTTGCTGGCTGATGAAGTTACTTGCTTCGCCAGGTTGGCGCGAGCTGAGTTCTGAGGGAGTTCGAACAGCTTTCACCCTCCTTCAATTCAAGGGCGAATTGCTGCCTGATGCGGCGCGTTCTGTCGGATTCAACGAGGCCTTATCGGAGATAGTTACGGCGATACTAAGCCGTTCAATGGAGGCAGAACCTGAACATCAGACGATCGAGAAGTTCTTTCCGACGGCCTACTATCCGCCCGAGGCGTCGCTCCGGCTTGAGAATTGGACCGACAATGAGTGGAACGCGCTAGATGGCGCAACCGGGGTATTCGAACTCATTAAACCGATCCTTAAACTTGCCTACGAGAAGGAAGTGTCGGGCGAAGTGAAGGACCTTCTTGAAGGTCCCAGTCGTGAATTCTTGACTTGCCTACCCACTGGGCTGGCCGCGTTCTTGCCGAGCGATCTGCAATCCGAAGATTTCTTTGGAACCGGCTGTGACAATCAGCATGGACCCATAACGCCGGTGTGGCGCTACAAACCAGGATATTACAGGGATGTGAAACCAGAATTTCAAGGTGCCGATCTCGCTGGTGTAATCAGAGCTCATCCCACGTTGGCTCTATACTCCTTCGATGTACGATTCGACGATGGCAGCCTGTCGGACTTTCTCGAGACGCCCGAAGGCAGCGCTGTCTTGGTGGCAGCATGTCTGGAACGACCTGAGGTGCTTAGGGGAGTGGTCGGGAACTGGGGCAGGCTGATCAAATTGACAGAGAAGGTGGGGCAGGACATTAGACCGGCGATCTTGAGAGCAGCAGGATCGGAAGGAGATTGGTCTATCGGTGGGGATGACTATGATGCATTCCTGCTGGATTTGCCGGGAGAAGCTGCAATGCTTCCTCCCCTTATGGCATGCCTACCTTTCGTCAGCTCTTCAGAAACTAGCGTGAATGAACCACCCGCCCAACTTGCTGTTCAGCAGTTTTCACCCGATGTTTCTTCGCTATGCGCGATTGCCAGAAGTGATCAATTCAACGAAAGCATTCGCGGTGCAGCGGCCATGATGGCTCTCTTGCATCCACAATGCGACGAGACTCAATCGCTTGAATTCATTGATACGATTGTCGACTGCTATCGGCCCAAGCTGAACAATTGGTATCTAAGAGCGGCTGGCGTCGCTCTTGATTCGGCAATCTTAGTGGATGATCCGATCGCGGTCGGCGCCATGGGCAGGATGATCCGAATCGGGATGGGGGATTTTGAAGGGCGGTACCGGCTAAACGGATTGCTTTCGCGCTGGCGGGAAGAGTCTCGGGCTCCTGTACAGAAGCGGGGCGGGCTAATTTTTGGGACGGAAGTCGCATGAGCCTTAAGTGTCGCCGAAGAGGGTCGTAAATTTCAAGTTCTCGAGGATTTTTCGCGCTTCGATGCGCCGACTAAGATTCGCTATCCGGTTCGCGTCCGGCAGCCCCCTCAGACGACGCGCCGGCCCGCGCGTCGCGCGATCGGCCGCTGCACGAAATACATCGCGATCATCGAAATGATGGTCGTTGCGACGACGATGTAGCCCAGCCGGTCGAAATGCAGCAGCGAACCGTCGGGATTTTCCGCGATGATCGCCGCCGCAAAGACCGAGCCCAGCCCGCCCGACAGCTGCTGCACCGAGGCCGAGATCGCGCTGAACGATCCGCGCTGGCTGGCGTCGGGAATCGCCGACATCAGCGCCTGGGACGGGATCATGCGCGAGAAGATGCCGATGAACATCAGCACATTGACCAGGATTGCGGTCAGCAGCGAGACGTGGCCGAGGTTGGTGTAGATCAGCACCATGATGACGGACACCACGCAGCCGAACACGAAGGTCGGATATTTGCCGAACGCATCGCTGGCGCGGCCGACCAGCGGCCCGATGATGATGCTGAACAGGCCCGAGACGAGATAGATCGTCGGCAGGTGGACGATGTCGATGCCGAGATTATGCACCGTGAAGGCGCTGCCGAACGGCATCAGCATGAAGCCGCCGGTCGCGAGCAGCGTGGTCACCAGGAAGGCCAGCGTGTAGCGCGGCTGGCCGACGGTCGCGATCAGATGGCGGAACGGATTGCTGTCGTGCTGCAATTTGAGATGGGCATCGACCGGGTGCATCGCGATCGCAATCGCCGCGATCGCGGCAATCGACAGGCCGACGATGGCCACGAAGCAGATGTGCCAGTTCCAGTGATTGGCCAGGAACAGGCCGGCCGGGACGCCGAGCACCTGGCTCGCGGCGAACGCCGTCTGCAGGATGCCCATGGCGCGGCCGCGCTGTTGCAGCGGGAACAGGTCGGTGACGATGGCAAGCACGACGGAGCCGATCACCCCGCCGAACACGCCGGTGACGATGCGGCCGAGCAGCAGCACGTGAAAATTCTGCGCCAGCGCGCAGAGCACGGTGCCGAGCATGAAGCCGACATAGAAGAACAGCAGCAGCCGCTTGCGGTCGAAGCGATCGGCAAAGCCGGCGGCGAGGACGCCGGAAATCCCGGCCGCGAACGCGTAGGCCGAGACCGCGACGCCGAATTGCCCGGCCGTGATGTTCAGCGACGGCATCAGGATGGCGCCGAGCGGCGACATGATGATGAAGTCGAGGATCAGCGTGAATTGCGTGAAGGCGAGCAGCGCGATCAGGAACGATTGGTAGCGCGAGAAGCCGCGCTCCTGCGGCTCGTCATTGATCGGCGCGGCGATGGTCTGTTCCGACATGAGGCTCATTCGTGATGATGCGAAGGGTGCGAGCGGCTGGGCACAGATGGGATCGCCATTCGTGGATTTCATCGTCGCCGAAACGCAAAAAAATGCGCAGAAGTGTGATCAAGAACCGCGAAATTTCCTGCTCTTCCATATAGGAATGGCACGGCGTCTGATCATCCCGTCTCTGATCGTTTGAATTGCAGCGTGATCCAAATGCAACAGAGGTCGTGCGCTGCCGGACCGCGTCCGGGTATGGCAGAACTGGGCGGAAAACCCGCACCTGAGCGACCCGGAGACCGCCTATCCGCTCGCATCCCGGGCGTTTGGGGGCTAGTGTCGCCAGTCGAATCGAACCGAGACCCGAGGCCTTATTTCATGACCATCCGCCTGCATCGCGGCGACCTGCCCGATCTGTCCCGCTACACCGACTCGGTGGCGATCGACACCGAGACCATGGGGCTGCATCCGCACCGTGACCGGCTCTGCGTGGTGCAGATGTCGAACGGCGACGGCACCGCCGACGTGATCCAGATTCCGAAGGGCCACACCGATTCGCCGAACCTGAAGGCGCTGCTCGCCAATCCCAAGATCACCAAGATCTTCCATTTCGCACGGTTCGACGTCGCGGTGCTCTACAACACCTTCGGCGTGATGCCGGCGCCGGTCTATTGCACCAAGATCGCCTCGCGGCTGTCGCGCACCTACACCGATCGCCACGGCCTGAAGGATCTGGTGCGCGAGGTGCTGAACGTCGAATTGTCGAAGCAGCAGCAGTCGAGCGACTGGGGCGCGCAAAGCCTCAGTGAAGCCCAGCTCGCCTACGCCGCCTCCGATGTGCTGCATCTGCATGCGCTGCGCGACAAGTTGAATGTCATGCTCGCGCGCGAGGGACGGACCGATCTCGCCCAGGCCTGCTTCGATTTCCTTCCCGCCCGCGCCAGGCTCGATCTCGACGGCTGGGAGGCCGAGGACATTTTCGCCCATTCATGATGAGCGCCGAATTCGTCGCGGCCGGGGCAATTCCGCCCCGTTTCGGCCAAACTGTTCACGCGTGGTCCGGTGCGGGGGCGCGAGGTGAGGTCCGGGCTGCATATTTGGGCGGCTCCGGCTAGAATAGGGGCAGTTTCGCGCCTCTGGAGCTCAGGTGAATTCGGTTCAGAATCCAGCCTATGTCACGGGCCTCGAGGCGCGCTTTGCCGCCGCCGCGCGGCACAGCCGCATGGTGCGGATCCTGCGCGTCGCGGTTCCCGCGATGGTCGGGCTGGCGATGGCCGTGATCATCTACATCGCGCTCTTCAATCCGTTCCACGACCTGATCCCCAAGCTGCCGCTCGAGATGGATAATCTCGTCGTGTCCGGCACCAAGATCACGATGGAAGCGCCGCATATCGCCGGCTTCTCCAACGACGGACGGCCCTACGAAATGTGGGCCAAGGCGGCGATCCAGGATGTCACCGATCCCGACCATGTCGAGCTGAAGACAATCCGCGCCAAGGTGGCGCAACAGGATCAGTCGACGGTGACGATGGATGCGCGCACCGGCTTCTTCGACAACAAGAAGCAGCTGCTCGACTTGCGCCAGGACATCTTCCTGCAGTCGTCCACCGGCTATGAGGCCAGGCTGACGCAGGCCTTCGTCGACATCAACAAGGGCAACGTGTCGTCGGACGAGCATGTCGACGTCAAGCTGCTCGACGGCACGCTGACCGCCGACAGGCTCCGGATCTACAACAGCGGCGAGCTGGTGCGGTTCGAAGGCAATGTCGTGATGAATCTCGACAAGCTTGGCGACAACAATGCTGCCCCGCCTGCCGAGCCCGCTCCACCGCCGCCGAAGCCGCGCAAATCCGCCAACACGAAATGATTTTGATGATGAGACGTTTTCCGCACGGCATGGCAATTGCGGCGTTCCTGCTCGCGCTTTTCGCCGCGGGCGCTGCGTCCGCGCAAGGCTCGATGAGCGGCGTGCCCAACGCCATGCAGGGCTTCTCGCAGAACCGCGACCAGCCGATTCAGATCGAGGCTGCTTCGCTCGAAATGCGCGACAAGAAAAAGGAGGCGACCTTCGCCGGCAATGTGAAGGTCGTGCAGGGCGACACCACCATGACGTCGAAGACGCTTGTCGTGTTCTACGAGGATAAATCGACCCAGGCGCCGGCGCCCGCCCCGGCCGGCACCAAGGGGGCAGCCGCCAAGGGCGCCGCGCCGATGCAGACGGCAACCCCGGGTCCCGGCGGCGCCTCCTCGATCAAGCGGCTGGAGGCGAAGGGCAATGTCGTCGTGACCCAGAAGGATCAGGTCGTCACCGGCGAGACCGCGATCTTCGACACCAAGACCAATTTGATCACGATGCTCGGCGGCGGCGGCAGCCAGGTGGTGCTGACCCAGTGCCAGAATGTGCTGCGCGGCGACCGCCTTTTGGTCGACATGACCACTGGCGTCTCGCGCGTCGAAGCCGACAATGGCAAGGTGCAGGGCCTGTTCATCCAGTCGCCAGGCGGACAGAGCGGCAAGTGCGGCGCGCCGGCCGCCCCCGGCTCAGCCCCGGCCCCGTCGCCGCTGCAGCTGATTCCCGGCAGCAAGTCCAAGTAAGCCTCACGTAAGGTCAAGCAGAATCAATCAGTTAGATAATATTCTGCGGTCGTGTGGTTGAAGCCGGCGGGGCGAGACTGTATCTACTGCAGCGGCCCGGCCGAACAATGCGCCTCGAGGGGAATATGTTGGCCGGGACAGGGGCATCCATTCATTCAAGGCGCGGGTGATCGCGCTTTGCCGTGTTGTTCGAGCATGATCTCCGCGCAAACGCGTCCGCTTTTGTCGCGCGGGAAGGCCGGTATTCAGATTTCCGGCTCATGCTTGCGGCTTCGCACGCGAATCGATCGATGCGCAGGCGAGGTCGCGGGATCACCGTGAAAGGCTGAAGCGAAGCGGGGATGGTGGATTTTCTCGGCATGTTCCGGCGGCGCTCTGCGAAACGCAGTACCGGATTTGCGCGCTCGCATGACGACATCACGGCGCTCGATGACCAGTTCGGCGAGATGCTGACGTCTCCAGTGCGTGACGCGCCGCCGATGGCGCGCGCCGCGTCGGCTCCCGGCGTCGAGCTGCCGCGATCCCAACCGGCAGCAGCGCCGGCGCGTGCGAGGCCGGCCAGGAACAGCGCTCCCGCCGCGCCGCAGCTGATCAAGCGGCCGGGTTATCTGGCTGTGCATAGCGTGGAAAAGAGTTTTGGCAGCCGCCAGGTCGTGCGCGGCGTCAGCATCTATGTGCGCCGTGGCGAGGCGGTCGGCTTGCTCGGGCCCAACGGCGCCGGCAAGACCACCGTGTTCTACATGATCACCGGGCTCATCAAGGCCGATCGCGGCGCGATCGAGCTCGATGGCCACGACGTCACCAAGCTGCCGATGTATCAGCGCGCGCGCCTTGGCATCGGCTATCTGCCGCAGGAAGCCTCGATCTTCCGCGGCCTGTCGGTCGAGCAGAACATCCGCGCGGTGCTCGAGGTGGTCGAGCCCTCGAAGAAGAAGCGCGAGCACGAGCTGGATTCGCTGCTCGACGAGTTCAACATCACGCGGCTGCGCAAGAGCCCGTCGATCGCGTTGTCCGGCGGCGAGCGCCGCCGCGTCGAGATCGCGCGCGCGCTGGCGACGCGCCCCAATTACATGCTGCTCGACGAGCCGTTCGCCGGCATCGACCCGATCGCGGTCGGCGACATCCAGGACCTCGTCCGCCATCTCACCAACCGCGGCATCGGCGTGCTCATCACCGACCACAATGTCCGCGAGACGCTCGGCCTGACCGACCGCGCCTATATCGTCTATGCCGGTGAAATCTTGACTGAGGGAAGCCCGGAGGAGATCGTTAATGATCCCGATGTACGTCGGCTTTACCTTGGCGAGGAATTCCGCCTGTAGCGCATGATCCGCCAAAGTGTGAAGCGGTTTGGCGATAAGATCATGCGCTAATTAAAGAATTTGACGCGCGATCGGACGCAAAACCGGGGCGTCCACTTTTGCTGATCGCGCTTATCGCTATTTTCCAATCCGTCAAGCCGTGTACAAGGGCTTCGGACTAATATAAGCAAGAATCGAGCCAACTTTTAGGATCGTTCTTGCCTCCATGGCGCTGACCCAAAGACTAGAGTTCCGCCAGTCTCAGTCGCTGGTGATGACGCCGCAGCTGATGCAGGCGATCAAGCTGCTGCAGCTGTCGAACCTGGATCTGTCGGCCTTTGTCGAGGAAGAGCTGGAGCGCAATCCGCTGCTGGAGCGGGCCGCCGACGGACCGGAGCCGCCGGTGGCCGGCGAGCCCGCCATGGAGCGGCCGGACTACGGCGATTCCGACGGTTCCGGTAGCTATGGGGACGACGGCGACGCCTCCGACATGGCCGCAGGCCCGGGCGGTGAGGCCGGCTTCGAGCCCGACCAGGAGGAATGGCTGAACCGCGACCTCGGCAGCCGTGCCGAGATCGAGCAGACGCTCGATACCCGCCTCGACAACGTGTTTTCCGAGGAGCCGGCGGAAGCCGCGGCGCGTGCCGCGCAGGATGCGCCGCCATCGGTCTACACCGAATGGGGCGGCGGCGCCTCCAGCGACGACGAGTACAATCTCGAAGCTTTCGTGGCCGCCGAGCTGACGCTTGCCGACCACCTCGCCGAACAGCTCGCGGTGGCGTTCTCGGCGCCGGCGCAGCGCATGATCGGGCAGTATCTGATCGACCTGGTCGACGACGCCGGCTACCTGCCGGCCGATCTCGGCCAGGCCGCCGAGCGGCTCGGTGCGTCGCAGCAAGCGGTCGACGAGGTCATCGCCGTGCTGCAGAAGTTCGATCCGCCGGGCGTATGCGCGCGAAACCTGAGCGAATGCCTCGCAATCCAGCTGCGCGAGCTCGATCGCTACGATCCCGCGATGCAGGCACTGGTCGAGCATCTCGACCTGCTCGCCAAGCGCGACATCGCGGCCTTGCGAAAGCTCTGCGGCGTCGACGACGAAGACATCACCGACATGATCGCCGAGATCCGCCGGCTCGACCCGAAGCCCGGGCTGAAGTTCGGCACCGCGCGGACGCAGACCATGGTGCCCGACGTCTATGTGCGTCCGGGTCCCGACGGCGGCTGGCATGTCGAGCTCAACAGCGACACTCTGCCGCGCGTGCTGGTCAATCAGACTTATTACGCTGAGCTGTCGAAGACGATCCGCAAGGACGGTGACAAGTCGTACTTCACCGACTGCCTGCAGAATGCGACCTGGCTGGTCCGCGCGCTCGATCAGCGCGCCCGCACCATCCTGAAGGTCGCGACCGAAATCGTCCGCCAGCAGGATGGTTTCTTCACTTATGGCGTCGCGCATTTGCGGCCACTCAATCTGAAGGCGGTCGCGGACGCGATCCAGATGCATGAATCGACGGTGTCGCGCGTCACCGCCAACAAATACATGGCGACCAATCGCGGCAGTTTTGAATTGAAGTATTTTTTCACCGCCTCGATCGCGTCGGCCGACGGCGGCGAGGCGCATTCGGCCGAGGCGGTGCGTCACCACATCAAGCAATTGATCGACGGCGAGGCCCCGTCGGCGATCCTGTCCGACGACACGATCGTGGAACGTTTGCGCGCCTCGGGCATTGATATCGCCCGCCGTACCGTCGCGAAGTATCGCGAGGCGATGCGGATACCATCCTCGGTGCAGCGCCGCCGTGACAAACAGAGCATGCTCGGTAATGCCCTTTCGGCTCCTGCCTCCTCGTCCGACCGGTCGCGCGACACAGCCTCCGTTTAGGTTACTTCTTGAGCGTGACCCCGTTCGGGTACGGATCGGGCCATGCGCGCGTTGCGTTCGCGCCAAATCGGGATAGTCTCAATCTTTCCAGGTCGAGCGTCGTCCAGAAAGGGAGGTAACCGGAAGCCCAGCAAGCATCATGCTCCTGCAAGAGTGATCGAGGCATCCAGCAATTGAGGCATCAAATGACCCTTCGAATCTCGGGAAAGAGCATCAGCATCGGCGAGGCGCTTCGCGCGCGCGTCAGCGAGCGCACCGACGAGGTCCTGCGAAAGTATTTTGATGGCAACTATTCGGGTCACATCACGCTGAGCAAGGATGGCTTCGGCTTTCGAACCGATTGCGCGCTGCATCTGGATTCCGGCATCACGCTGGAAGCCGAATCCAACGCCACCGACGCCTATGCCAGCGCGGACGCCGCGCTCTTGATGATCGAGAAGCGCCTGCGTCGCTACAAGAGCAGGCTCAAGGATCGCTCCGCCCGCAAGACCTATGCCGCGACTGCCGCGCTTGCCGAATTGAACGGCGTCGGGCTCGACGCGCCGAGCTACGTCATCGAGGCGCCCGAGAACGAGGACGAGGTCACCGAATACAGCCCGGTGATCATTGCCGAGGCAACCACCGCGCTAAAGCGGCTGTCGGTCAGCGAAGCCGTGATGGAGCTCGATCTGACCGGCGCCTCCTGCCTGGTGTTCCAGCATGGCGGCAGCGGCCGGTTGAACATCATTTACCGTCGTACGGACGGCAATGTCGGCTGGGTCGATCCGCCGGCGGTGAGCCCTTGAGGATAGTTGGCAGATGGCATTGACGTCCGAAGCCGGCCCTGCTTATGGTCCGCCGCCTCCAGGAACAAGGGGGGCGGAACAGGGTTCGCAGGTGTTGGCACCGCCGATACGTTGGAGTAGAAGCCCTGCCAACGGACCCGGGCTAAGCCCGCATCCCACCTCATCTTCTTGACGCCGCCGCTGTAAAGCCTATTTCGCAACCTGACGGTCATTCACCTCGGAACGTCCCAATGCCGATTACCGATTTGGTCGCACCCGAGGCGATTCTCCCGGCTTTGAAAGTCATCAGCAAGAAGCAGGCGCTGCAGGAACTCGCCGCGCGTGCCTCCGCTCTGACCGGGCAGAATGAGCGCGCCATCTTCGAGGTGCTGCTGCAGCGCGAGAAGCTCGGCACCACGGCGGTCGGCTATGGCGTCGCCATTCCGCACGGCAAGCTGCCCAAGCTGGAGAAGCTGTTCGGCTTCTTCGCCCGCCTCGAGCGCCCGATCGATTTCGAGGCGATGGACGGCCAGCCGGTCGATCTGATCTTCCTGCTGCTCGCACCCGAAGGCGCCGGCGCCGACCACCTCAAGGCGCTGGCGCGGATCGCCCGTCTGCTGCGCGACCAGGACGTCGCCAAGAAGCTGCGTGCCTCACGCGACGCCCAGGCGATCTACTCGGTGCTCGCACTGCCGCCGGCGAGCGCGGCGTAATCATCCGAATTCGCGAATTCGTTTTCGCGCCATTGTCATCAGGGCGTAGCCAGTGCGTCACGCGCTGCCGTGCGCCAATGCGTTGTCGATCGTTCAGGCCCCGTAGCCCGGATTACGCTGCGCTCCATCCGGGCTACGGAGCGTTCGCAAGTCTCTCAACAGATCGTCGGCAGCAGACGGCGGACCTCGTCGAGCAGATCGGGGATAGCCTTCTCGTCATTGGCGAGATGCCGGAGCAGCGCGCTCTGGAACAGGCCGTCGAACAGCGCGTACAGCGCCGCCGGGGACGATGCCGGCCGCTTGTTGCCGAGCTCGGCGTAGCGCGTGGCGATGCGCCAGATCATCGCTTCCAGGCTCTTGTCGATCTCGAGCACGTCCTTGCGGAACGCCGGCTCGAACATCGCCTGCGAGCGCAGATCGTACCAGAGCCGATGCATGCGCGCTTCGTTCTCGAGCGTTGCCGCGAGCTTGGCGAGGAAGCCTTCGGTCAATTCGTCGCGGCTGCGTGCTGTCGTCACCACCTCGTCATAGCGCGTCACGCATTTCGCCTTGTAGTGGCGGACGCAGCAGCAGATCAGATCGAGCTTGTCGCTGAAGTAGTAGTGAAACACGCCGTGCGTGAATGCGGAGTTCTGCGCGATCTCGCGCAGGCTGGTGCGCGCGAAGCCAAGCTCGCCAAGCGTCTCCAGCGCGGCCTCCGCGAGCTCGACGCGCCGCGCGTTGAACTTCTCGTCGCGCAGCGCCTCGGCCGCTACGGCCACGCGTTGGGCCGCTCCTGTCGCTTGCCGCGCCATTCCGTGCCTTTCCTCTGCTTCTTCCCTCTAGCAACTATACCGCGACGACCGCGGCGCGCTCCATCTCTTCACAACCATCCTCTTTGACACTTGTCAAATTCAGACTTGACAAGTGTCAAGTTCCTGGACGAGGGTTGGCGAAATAATTTGGACAACCGTCAAGACGGCTGACCAATCGACAAATTAGGAGGAAATGCACCGCCGGGGCGCGCCAACGCTGCGCCCTGCCGACGCCGGCCGCGATCACCATTGCGCTCCAAATGCGCAGGCCCCGGCCCGCGCTGCCTCTGTCAGCACCACCATCAATCGGCAAGCAAAGGGAGGACTACGTCATG
Organism: Bradyrhizobium australafricanum; assembly: GCF_020329495.1. Classification (NCBI taxonomy): domain Bacteria; kingdom Pseudomonadati; phylum Pseudomonadota; class Alphaproteobacteria; order Hyphomicrobiales; family Nitrobacteraceae; genus Bradyrhizobium; species Bradyrhizobium australafricanum. The sequence goes on from NZ_JAGKJL010000003.1 coordinate 360,280, forward strand.
AGTGGGAAGAGCCTTGAAGGCAGGAAAGCCCTGGTCACCGGCGGCGCCCGGGGGATCGGCGCGGCGATCGCGCAGGCATTGGCGCGGTCCGGCGCCGCGGTGATGATCGGTGACATTCTGGATGACGCCGGCAAGGCCAGCGCCGCCGAGATCGCCAAGGCCGGGGTCAAGACCGGCTTCGTCAAGCTCGACGTCACCGACGATGGGCAATGGGAGCGGGCCGCCGCAGCGACGGTCGAAACTCTCGGCGGCTTCGACATCCTGATCAACAATGCCGGCATCGAGATCACCTCGCTGGTCGCCGACATCAAGGCCGAGGACGCGCGCCGCATGTGCGACGTCAACATCGTCGGCACCGTGCTCGGCATGAAGCACGCCTTCCGCGCGATGCGGCCGGGCGGCGCCGCGGGCAAGGGCGGCGCGGTCGTCAATATCGCTTCGGTCGCGGCGACGATCGCCTTCCCGAGCATCGCAGTCTATTCCGGCACCAAATCCGCGGTCGACCGCATGACGCGGGTCGGCGCGATGGAAGCCGGCAAGCTCGGCTATGGCGTGCGCGTCAACTGCATCTATCCAGGCCTGATCCCGACCGACATGGGCCTGCAGCTCGCCAACGACATCGTGAAGATCGGTCTCGCGCCCGACGTCAACGCCGCTGTCGGCTCGGTGGTGGAGCAGACGCCGCTCGGCAAACTCGCGGAGGTCTCCGACATCGCCGACGCCGCCGTGTTCCTGTGCTCGAACGATGCGCGATTCATCACCGGCATCGGCCTGCCGGTCGATGGCGGCATGGGCATGTAGCAACAAAGCCGACAACAAGCATTTCGGAGGATCGCAATGAGCGACAAGAAGCCCGTCATCGTCTATGGCGCATCCGGCTATACCGGCCGGCTGGTCTGCGAATATCTGCGCGAGTACAACATCCCCTTCATCGCCGCCGGCCGCAGCGCCGAGAAGCTCAACGCCGCGATGAAGTCGAACGTGGCCGGCATCGAGACCGCCGACTATGAGGTCGTGTCGGTGCCGCACACCGTGGCCGCGCTGACCGAATTGTTCAAGGGCGCCTCCGTGGTGCTCAACACTGTGGGCCCCTTCGCCAAGTTCGGCGGCGAGGTGGTACAGGCCTGCCTAGCTGCCAAGTGCCACTATACGGATACGACCGGCGAGCAGGACTGGCTGATCACGCTCGAACATGAGTTTGGCACGAGGTTCGCCAATGCCGGCCTGCTGCTGGCGCCGGGCATCGCGCAGATGTACACCACCGGCGAGATCGCTGCGCAGCTGTGCCTGGAAACGCCCGGCCTCGACACGCTTGATATCGCCGTGTTCTGGGGCGGCAGCCCGACCATCGCCTCGACGCAGACCATCCTGGTCAACGCCGCGATGGCCAAGGCCTACTACCTGGAGCAGAACAAGTACGTCGAGCATCAGCCCGACGCCGGCCTCTACAACCTCGCCATCCCCGGCCAGCACGAGCTGGCGCTGGCGCTGCCGTGGGGCGGCACCTCGCACCCGGTGTGGTTCAAGCAAGATCCGCGCGTCGCCAACGTGAAGGTGCTGGGCGGCGTGTTCAATCGCGCGCTGATGCTGGGCGTGCCGCAGATCGTCGCCGCCGCGCTGGAGGCGACCAAGGACATGAAGCCCGACGACCGCTACGCCGCGCTGGCGCAGACCGCTGCCGGCGTGATGAACACCATGCCGCCGCGCGAGAACCCACGCGTCAACAAGTCGCTGGATTCGGTGTATGCCTCCGGCCCGCTGGGGCGCGCGCACTGCGTCATCTACGGCAACAGCAACTACAAGCAGACCGGCATGTTGCAGGCCTATGCTGCCGCGCATCTGCTGCAGCAGCCGCCCAAGCGTGTAGGCTTCGCCTCCGGCTGTCAGGCGTTCGGCCATCGCGAGCTGCTCGGGCAATTGCGCAGTTTTGGGCTGGTCGGCAAGCCGGTCCTGACCGTGCATGATTGAGCTTGAGCCCCGCTCGGATCGGGGCTCGACACTCCTTCCCTGAAGCGTTTTCGTTTTGCTCGAAAACGCACCTTCCGCGGGTGACGCAGTAGCGCGTCACCCGCCTCTTGCGCGAGACCTGCCATGCGCTTCATCGATTATCTCGACAAGGGTGCCTCGCTCGGCGCTGACGCGCCATGCCTCACGATGGACGGACGCGACCTCAGCTATGGCGAGGTGCAGCGGCTGAGCTACCGGATCGCGCGCGGGCTCGACCGGTCGGGCATCGCTCCCGGCGAGAAGGTCGCGATCCTGTCCGGCAACGATCCGCTCGCCTTCGCCTGCGTGTTCGGCATCTCGCGCGCGGCTGCCGTGTGGTGTCCGATCAATCCGCGTAACGAGGCGCCTGAGAACAAGTTCATCCTCGATCAGTTCGATTGCAGCCTGCTGCTGTTTCATTCGAGCTTTGCGCCGATGGTCGAAGCGGTCCGGCAGGACCTGCCCAAGCTGCGTGCGCTGGTCTGTCTCGACGCCGAGCTGCCGTTCGCGCCGTCATTCGACCGCTGGCTCGGTGGGCTCGCCGACGATGTCTATCAGCGCGCCACGATCGACGATCTCGCGATGATCCCGGGCTCCGGCGGCACCACCGGCAAGCCGAAGGGCGTGATGCTGTCGGGACGCAACATCGAGGCGATGACCGCGCTGACCCTGATGGGCTACCCGTTCAAGGGCCGTCCGATTTATCTCGCGCTGGCGCCGCTGACGCATGCCGCCGGCGTGCTCTGTTTCCCCATCATGACGCTGGGCGGCCGCGTCGTGATCATGCACCACCCTGACATCGGCGCGTTCCTGGCGCTGATCGCGCGCTATCGCGTCACCCATACCTTCCTGCCGCCGACCGTGATCTACATGCTGCTCGATCATCCCGGGCTCGACGCGGCCGATCGCAGCTCGCTGCAATGTTTCTGGTACGGCGCGGCACCGATCTCGGCGACGCGGCTCGCCGAAGCCCTGAAGCGGATCGGGCCGATGGCGCAGCTGTTCGGCCAGACCGAGGCGCCGATGATGATCTCGATGATGCCGCCCGCCGATCACTACAATCCGGACGGCACCATCGCGATGGAACGACTCTCGTCGGCCGGGCGGATCGGCCCGCTTGTGCAGGCCGGCATCATGGATGGCGACGGCAAGCTGTTGCCGGCAGGATCGCGCGGCGAGATCGTGGTGCGCGGTTCGCTGGTCATGGAAGGCTACTACAAGAACCCCGAGGCCACGCGCGAGGCTTCGGCGCATGGCTGGCACCACACCGGCGATATCGGCTACATCGACGGCGACGGCTATCTCTATATCGTCGATCGCGCCAAGGACATGATCATCACCGGCGGCTTCAATGTGTACTCGATCGAGGTCGAGAACGCGTTGCGCGCCCACGAGGCGGTGCAGGATTGCGCCGTCATCGGATTGCCCGACGACAAATGGGGCGAGCGGATCGTCGCCGTGGTGCAGCCGCGCGTCGGCCACACTGTCGATGCGACCGCGCTCGCCGCCTTCGTCAAGCAGCAGATCGGCAGCATCAAGACGCCGAAGCAGATCGAGGTCTGGGACGATCTGCCGCGTTCCAAGGTCGGCAAGGTGCTGAAGCCGGACATCCGCAAGCGACTCGAGCCGCGGTTCTGATCCGCTTCGCGCGAAAGTGCCTTGTCCTGAACATGTATTGACAACCAGCCGATGACGCCGGAAGACGGACGCGCGCAACATCGCGTGTGCGAACCAGGGATGACTGATGTCCCGCGATTTTCGCCTTGATCGCGTTCCCGTCGACGTTCTCGCTTACGAGCTCGCCGAAGAGAGGGCGAGTGCGCTCGGCCGCATGGGCCGCGCGCTGGAACAGGCGCTCGCCAGGCTGCGCGAGTTCGATGCCGCCCATCCGCACACTGAAGCACCTGCGCCCACACAGCAGGCACGGCGCCTCCTGGTGCGGGAGGCCGGCCATGCGCTCTGGATGTTCGTGGTGCAGCGGGAGGCCTGCGGGCTGCGCAACAACCGCATGCTGATGCGCGACTACAACGTGCCCGGCGAGGTGCAGCTCAGCATGGGCCCTCTGCTCGCCACGTCGACCACATCGCCATAAAAAATGCGCGGGCCGCCTCGGTGACGAAGCAGGCCCGCGCATTGAATTCGCGGATGCTGAATTCAGCCGTAGATTTGCGTCAGTGGACGCTGACGGCCTGCAACTCGTTGCTCCATGCGTTCGCGACCGCGGCTTCGCGGCTGTCGGTCAGCATGATCGGCGTGCCGTCGGCGGCGTGCAGTGCGAACAGTTTGAGGCCCGGCGCGATCTTCGGCGCCTGCGGAAAGAGATCCGGCACGTCCTCGGAGCGGACCTGCTTCACGTAGGCGATATGACCTTCGCCCAGATGGGCCAGCGCTTCCGGCGTGACGCTCTCGGATTCGATGGTGGTGGTACTCAGTTCACTCATGGTCTCGACTCCTCAGTCAGATAAGCGGTCGAGTCCGCTCGTTGTTTCTATTATTCGTGCTCATTGATCGCGATTGTCTTAATGACCCGTTCAGGTTCCGGCCTGGCCAGATCAATCGACAACAACCCGTTCTTCAGATCCGCGCCCAGCACCTGCATCCCCTCCGCCAGCACGAAGGTGCGCTGGAAGTGGCGCGCGGCGATGCCGCGATGGATGTATTGCCGAGCCTTGTCGTCCTGCTGGCGGCCGCGGATGACGAGCTGATTTTCCTCAATAGTTACATCGAGTTGGTCGCGGGTGAAGCCCGCCACCGCCAGCGTGATGCGCAGCCGCTCAGGCTGCCCGTTGGTACGGTCGCACCGCTCGATGTTATACGGAGGATAGCCGTCGGCGCCCTTCACGACGCGGTCGAGCGCACGCTCGATCTCGTCGAATCCCAGAAGGAACGGACTGGACAACGATGGAACACGAGACATTACAAAGTCCTCTCGAAGCGACTTTGAGGGGCCCTTGCGGCGCCCCATGCAACCGGCGGGCCGTCTGGCCTCCGGTCAGTGAGGGATATGGGGGCGATCTGGATAGCGTTCAAGCAGCCCCGAAACCAGCCTAAGCGCCCGCAACATGAGGGTAAATTCTTCCCGATCGGTTACTCCCCGACGCGCTTGCGGCCGTCGGCGGTAAAAAGATGCAGCTTGTCGCGGGGGGCGACGGCCCGGATCCGCTCGCCGATGGCGGGACCCGAGACGCCGGGAACCCGGACGATCACCTCGCCGGGCGGCAGCTCGCCCGGATTGGTGGCAACGCCCTGCTCCTCGCGCTGGCGGCTGCCATAGACGAAGGTCTCGGCGCCGACATGCTCGATCGCCTCGACCGTGAGGCCAAGCGCGACGCCGCCGGATCCGGTCTCGCTCGAGATCACGAAATCCTCCGGCCGGATCCCGACAATGCCGGCGCCGTCGGCGCCCGTGATCTGGGACTTCAGCTCGTCCGCGCGCAGCGGCATCAGGTTCATCGGCGGCGCGCCGATGAAGGAGGCGACGAAGGTGGTCGCCGGCTTCTGGTAGATGTCCAGGGGATTACCGATCTGCTCGACCTGCCCGCCGTTCATGACGACGAGGATGTCGGCGAGCGTCATCGCCTCGAGCTGGTCGTGGGTGACGTAGATCGACGTGGTGTTGAGCCGGCGCTGCAGCTTGCGGATCTCGACCCGCATCGCGATGCGCAGCTTGGCGTCGAGGTTCGACAGCGGCTCGTCGAACAGGAACACTTTCGGTTGGCGCACGATGGCGCGGCCCATCGCGACGCGCTGGCGCTGGCCGCCGGAAAGCTGGCGCGGCTTGCGCTCCAGCATCGGCGAGAGCTCGAGGACGCGCGCGGCTTCCTCGACGCGGGTCTTGATCTCGGCCTCGGCCATGCCGCGGTTGCGCAGGCCGTAGGCCATGTTGTTGTAGACGCTCATATGCGGATAGAGCGCGTAGTTCTGGAACACCATCGCGATGTCGCGATCGGCGGGCTCGACCTGGTTGACGACGCGGCCGCCGATGTCGATCTCGCCGCCGGTGATGGTCTCGAGCCCCGCGACCATGCGCAGCAGCGTGGACTTGCCGCAGCCGGATGGGCCGACCAGCACGCAGAACTGGCCGTCGCCGACGTCGACATCGACGCCCTTGATGGCCTCGAAGCCGCCGGGATAGGTCTTGCGGACGCTGCGCAGCGTGACGTTAGCCATTACTTTTCCGTCTCCACCAATCCGCGCACGAACAGTTTCTGCATCACGACGACGACGAACACCGGCGGCAGCATCGCGAGCAACGCGGTCGCCATCACGATCGGCCATTCGGTCAGCGCGTCCGTCGTCGTGATCATCTTGCGGATGCCGACCTGGATGGTCTGCATGTCGTCGCGCGTCGTGATCAACAGCGGCCAGAGGTACTGATTCCAGCCGAGGATGAAGAGGATCACGAACAGCGCGGCCATGTTGGTGCGCGACAGCGGCAGCAGCGTATCCCAGAAGAAGCGGAACGGGCCTGCGCCGTCGATGCGGGAAGCCTCCAGCAATTCATCCGGCACGGTCATGAAGAACTGGCGGAACAGCAGCGTCGCGGTCGCCGACGCAATCAGCGGCAGCGAGAGGCCGGCATAGCTGTCGAGCAGATGCAGATCGGCGACGATCTTGTAGGTCGGGTAGATGCGTACCTCGACCGGCAGCATCAAGGTGATGAAGATGATCCAGAAGATCGCCATCCGGAACGGAAACCGGAAATACACGATCGCATAGGCCGAGATGATCGAGATCGCGATTTTGCCGACCGCGATCAAGAGCGCCATGATCAGCGAGTTCAGCATCATGTTGAGCACCGGCTCGCGGGTCGAGCCGCTCGTGCCGACAAACAGCGTCTGGTAGTAGGTCTGGAGGAAATGGCCGCCGGGCAGCAGCGACATCTGGCCGTTGGCGATCACGGCGTTGTCCTGGGTCGAGGCGACCAGCGCGAGATAGACCGGGAAGGCGACGATCGCGATCCCGATCCACAGGATGACGTGAGCCAGATAGCGCTGGAAGCCTTCCTCCTCGACCATCAGTAGGTCACCTTGCGTTCGACGAAGCGGAACTGGATCGCCGTCAGCATGACGACGATGACCATCAGGATGACCGACTGCGCCGCCGACGAGCCGAGATTGCCGCCGAGCAGGCCGTCCGTATAGACCTTGTAGACCAGCGTCTCGGTCGCCTTGCCGGGACCGCCGCGGGTCATGGTGTCGATGATGCCGAAAGTGTCGAAGAAGGCGTAGACGATGTTGATGACCAAGAGGAAGAAGATGGTCGGCGACAACAGCGGGAAGATCACGGTCCAGAACCGCCGCATCGGCCGGGCGCCGTCGATCGCGGCGGCCTCGATCACGCTCTTCGGGATGCTCTGCAGCCCGGCGAGGAAGAACAGGAAATTGTAGGAGATCTGCTTCCATGCCGCGGCGAGGATGATCAGGGCCGCCGCCTGGTCGCCGTCGAGCAGCGGATTCCAGTCGATGCCCATGGCGCGCAGATAGCGCGATAGCACGCCGAGCGAGGGGTGCAGCATGAACACCCAGAGCACGCCGACCACCGGCGGAGCCACCGCATAGGGCCAGATCAGCAGCGTGCGATACAGCGTCGAGCCGCGCAGTGGCCTGTCAGCCATGACAGCGAGCAGCAGCGCGAAGGACAGCGAGGAGACCGCGATCGCGAACGAGAACACGAAGGTCCGGACGATCGCCGCGAAATAGGCCGGCTCCTTGAACAGATCGAGATAGTTCTCGAACCAGACGAAGCTGGTGGAGAGGCCGAAGGCGTCCTGCAGCAGGAAGGACTGGATCACCGCCTGCACGGCCGGCCAGTAGAAAAAGATCAGCACGATCGCGAGCTGCGGAGCAACCAGCGCGTAAGGCAACAGCTTTGACTGGAAAATCGCTTGCTTTTGCATGGGCTCGGAAGAAGGGCAGGCCGCGGATGCGGCCTGCCGGTTGATCGCCCTAAAGCGCGATGAGATGAGGTTGGATCGTCATCGCGCCTTAGCTTGTCGTCTGGGCATGGTGGAAAACCGCTTCGCGCTTTTCCGGTTCATGCCCGAAGGCATCATGTCAGCGGACGGCGGTCTTTTCAAACTGCCGCAGCATCTGGTTGCCGCGCTCGACGGCGGCGTCCAGAGCCTGCTTGGCGGTCTTCTTGCCGGCCAGCGCCTGCTCGATCTCCTCCGACCACATGTCGCGCAGCTGCACCATGTTGCCGAGGCGCAGACCGCGGGAATTCGCGGTCGGCTCCTTGTTGGTGAGCTCGAGCAGCGGGGTCTCGAGATAGGGCTGGTCCTTGTAGAAGCCCTCTTCCTTGGCCTTGGCATAGGCGGCCTTGGTGATCGGCAGATAGCCCGAGGCCTTGTGGATCCAGACCTGGCGGTCGGTGTCCGAGAGGAAGGTCAGGAACTTGGCCACGCCCTTGTATTCCTCGGCCGACTTGCCGCCCATCACCCAGAGCGAGGCGCCGCCGATGATCGAGTTCTGCGGCGCGCCCTTGACGTCGGGATAATACGGCATCGGGGCTGCGGTGAAGTTGAACTTGGCCTGCGCCTTGACGTTGCCGAAGAACGCCGACGAGGTCAGGTAGATCGGGCATTCGCCCGAGGTGAAGCGGCCTTCGCCGGTGTTGGTGCGGCCGGCATAGTCGTAGGTCTTGTCCTTCTGCAGCTCGACCAGGTTCTCGAGATGCTTGACCTGCAGCGGGCCGTTGAATTCGAGCACGGTGTCGAAGCCGTCGAGGCCGTTGGCCTTGCTGGCGAGCGGCACATTGTGCCAGGCCGAGAGTTGTTCGAGATTGACCCAGGTGACCCACGAGCCGGAGAAGCCGCAGGTGTTGTAGCCGGCTGCCTTCAGCTTCTTGGCGTCGTCGAACACTTGCGGCCAGGTCTTCGGAATCTCCGCGATGTTGGCCTTCTTCAGCGCATCGAGATTGATCCACATCACCGTCGACGACGAGTTGAAGGGGAACGACAGCATCTCGCCCTTGGAGGTCGAGTAGTAGCCGGTGATCGCGGGCAGATAGACGCCCGGATCGAACTTCTCGCCGGCGTCGGCCATCAGCTTGTAGACCGGTTTGACGGCGCCGGTGGCGGCCATCATCGTCGCGGTGCCGACCTCGAACACCTGCATGATATGCGGCGCGTTGCCGGCGCGAAACGCGGCGATGCCGGCGTTCATGGTGTCGGCGTAGCCGCCCTTGTAGGTCGGGATCACCTTATAGTCGGATTGCGAGGCGTTGAAGTCGTTGGCCAGCTTGACGATGACGTCGTTGTTGGCGCCGGTCATTGCGTGCCACCACTGGATCTCGGTCACCGCGAACGCGGGCGACGCGAATGCAAGCGCGGCAGCGGCTGCCGCGGCAGCGCCTAGTCGTCGAAAGAACATCAAAACCCCTCCCAATTGGAACATCATCTTTCGTTGCGCGCGTTATCAGCGCCGGATGACGTTCAAATGACCGTATAAACGAAAGTCATGGTAGGGGGGAAGCCGAAGCGAAGGGAAGCGGTAAAAAAGGCGAAGACCGCAGCCGGCTCCGTGCGGTGCAGCGCCAAACGCGACGTTGCACCGCAGGGCTAACGGATGGTCGCGCTAGCGCTTGCGCTGGGGGCCGCAGACCACGCCCTTTTCAACCAGGCCGTTGATCTCGTCCTTCGAGTAGCCGAACTCGCCGAGCACTTCCGCAGCGTGCTGGCTGAACTTCGGCGGCGTGCGGCGCAGGTTCGGCTTGGTGCGTTCGAGGCGGATCGGCGAGGCGACGCCCTTGTACCAATCCTTCTCGATGACGTCGCCGCGATGAATGGTGTGCGGGTTGGTCAGCGCCTGGTCGATCTTCTGCACCGGGCCGGCCGGCAGGCCGGCGGCGAGCAGCCGGTTGCACAGTGGCTCGGCCTCGTGCTGGCTGAACACCGCGGCCAGCTCGACGCGGAGCGCATCGCGGTTGGCGATGCGGTCCTTGTTGCGGGCAAAGCGCGGGTCGGTGCCGAGCTCTGGCTTGCCGATCTCCTTGGCGAGCTTGCGGAAGGTTCCGTCATTGCCGACGCCGATGAAGATGTTGTCGGTCTTGGTCGGGAAGATCGCGTACGGAACGAGGTTGGGATGCTCGTTGCCGGTGAGCGACGGCGGCTTGCCGTGCATGAAGTAGTTCGCGGTGTGCGGATGCATGATCGCGAGCCCGGTCTCGTACAGCGTCGTCTCGATGAACTGGCCGAGCCCCGAGCGCTGCCGCTCCGACAGCGCCATCAGGATGCCGATCGTGGCGTAGAGCCCGGTGGTGATGTCGACCAGCGGCACGCCGATCCGCATCGGGCCGCTCTCCGGCGAGCCGGTCGCCGCGATCATGCCGGTCATCGCCTGGATGATCGCGTCATAGCCGGGATTGCCGCCGCGCGGGCCGTCGGCGCCGAAGCCGGAGATCCGGCAATGCACGAGGCGCGGAAATTTCGCGCGCAGCACGTCGTTGCCGATGCCCCATTTGTCGAGCGTGCCGGGCTTGAAATTCTCGATCAGCACGTCGGCGGTCTCGAGCATCTTCATCAGCACCGCGCGTCCGCCCTCGGAAGCGAGGTCGAGGCCGATCGAGCGCTTGTTGCGGTTGATGCCGACGAAATAGGCCGCATCCTCTTCATGGAACGGAGGACCCCAATCGCGCACCTCGTCGCCGGCGGGCGGCTCGACCTTGATCACGTCGGCGCCGTGGTCGGCGAGAATCTGGGTGCAATACGGACCGCCGAGCACGCGCGTCAGATCGATCACGCGCAGGCCGGTCATCGCGCCCGTAGCCGCTGGGGTATTCATGGAAGCAACCTTCGCTCAGTTGGGATCAGATAACGAGGGTCCCAGAGCTAACGGTCTTCAGCCGACCCAGCAATGCTTCCGTCGGCGCAGGCCCATGCAGCAGGCGGCGCATGCGTTCGCCAAGCGAACCAGCCGCTGAAAGAGCAATGGTCCGCCACGTGTTGCGGCGGACCATTGCGTGATGTGCAATTAGACGACGCTCAGCTTGACGTCGACATTGCCGCGGGTCGCGTTGGAATAGGGGCACACCTGGTGGGCCTTCTCGACCAGCGCTTCGGCATCGTTGCGCGCAAGGCCGGGCAGCGACACCGCGAGCTCGACGGCGAGGCCGAAGCCGCCTTCCGAGCGCGGGCCGATGCCGACCGTCGAGGTCACCGAGGCGTCGGCGGGAACCTTGGGGCCGCCCTGCGAGGCCACGAACTTCATCGCGCCGATGAAGCAGGCGGCATAGCCGGCCGCGAACAACTGCTCCGGATTGTTGCCGGCACCGCCGCCGCCACCGAGCTCCTTCGGGGTCGTGAGCTTGACGTCGAGTGCGCCGTCGAGCGTCGCCGCATGGCCGTCGCGGCCGCCGGTTGCCTTGGCGCTGGTCTTGTAGAGCACGTTCACAGACATCGTGGTCTCCCTTGGTGGGTTGGGCTTGAATTCGATGATGCATGTATTGCACGCAAATAGATTGCGCGCAATATAAAATATGCGGTCTCACATTTAATTGTTCGCAATTGAATCCGCGGTCCCGTGAGCCCAGAATGACCCGGAAACGAGATGGATTCGATGGGAATCATGGCCAGGAAACCGACGGCCGCGGATCAGGCGCTGCGGCTCGACAATCAGATCTGCTTTGCGGTCTATTCGACCGCGCACGCCTTCAACCGCGTCTACAAGCCGCTGCTCGACCGGCTCGGGCTGACCTATCCGCAGTATCTCGTGATGCTGGCGCTGTGGGAGCGCGACGACGTCGCGGTGAAGGACCTCGGCGAGCGCCTGTTCCTGGATTCCGGCACGCTGACGCCGCTCTTGAAGCGGCTGGAGGCGGCGGAGTTGATCAAGCGGACCCGGAGCACCGCGGACGAGCGGGTGGTGCTGATCGCGCTGACGCCGCAGGGCCACGCGCTGCGCGAAAAGGCCAAGGCCGTGCCGCAGTCGATCCTCGCGGCCTCGGACTGCACCGTCGGCGAACTGATGGCGATGAAGGACGAGATCGTCGCGCTGCGCGACCGGCTGAATGCGGTGCTGGGGGAGTAGGGGCGGTTAGAGGCGCTTCTTGGCGAAGGCGCGGCCGGAGTGGGATTTGAGATATTTCTCGAAGGCCAACGCTTTATACTTGTCGGGAAATGCGCAGTACCAGACCAATTCCCACGGCATAAATTTTGAGGTGTGCGCCGATTTGCCGGCGTTGTGCTCAGGAATCCGGCGCTTCAGATCTTCGGTCGCGCCGACATATTCTTGATCAGGGAAGTTGATGCTGCGGATGATGTAGACGTACCACATTCGCATCCACGGATGGCCGGACGGGCAACAGGACCTTGGCGGTCCGTCTTCGCCCTTCGGGCAACTCGTGGCTGCGCCACGCGTACCAGTAGCGCATCGCAGTTACTGATAAGATAAGTCGGCCAGTTGATCCAGTCCGTCTTCGCCCTTCGGGCTACGCCGGACACCACGCTTCGCCCTTCGGGCAACTCGTGGCTGCGCCACGCGTAGCCCGAAGGGCGAAGCGTGGTGGAGCCAGGCGGGATCGAACCGCCGACCTCTTGCATGCCATGCAAGCGCTCTCCCAGCTGAGCTATGGCCCCTTATCCAGTTGGGATGATCCTGGGGGATCGATCCCGGTCCGCGCGGCCTGGACGACTCGCGCGGCAGCACCGTTGATCATAGATCGGCGCCGATCTCAAGTCTCTTCGTCGCCGCCGACGTCACCAATGATGTCGGTGACGTCCTCATCGCCCTCTTCCTCGTCGGCGATGAAGGTCGAATCGTCGTCGTCATCGTCGTCGATGGTCTCATCGACCTCGATATCGTCCTCGGATTCGGGAACCTGGGCCTTGACCTTCCCGGTGTTCTCCTCGGCATCGGCCTCCTCGAGCGAGACCATCTCCTCGGCCTCGGCGGGCTCCGGCATGTCGGCTGCGGTCGCAGGCGAACTGACGGTGGCGCCACGGCCCCGCGGCGGGGCGATCGGCGCGATCGGCACGACTTCGCCGGTATAGGGCGAGATCACCGGATTCTTGTTGAGGTCGTAGAACTTCTTGCCCGTGGTCGGGCAAATGCGCTTGGTTCCGAGCTCGGACTTGGCCACGTGGTAATCCCAGAATTTTCCTGAAAAACGGAGCTTCACTTGGCTAGTTGAGGAGCCGCTGTCAATAGCGGTCTGCGCGCATTTGACGGGCGCGTGACGCGGTGTTGCCTATGTGATACCTGCCGCGACGCGAGAGGACACAATCTTGGCCCATTCTGACACCCCGACCTCGCTGGAATCGCGCGCGTGCGGCCCCCTGGCCGGCACGGTCCGCGTTCCCGGCGACAAATCGATTTCCCACCGCGCCCTGATCCTGGGGGCGCTTTCGGTCGGCGAAACCCGCATTTCCGGCCTCCTGGAGGGCGAGGACGTCCTCAATACCGCCAAATCCATGCGCGCGCTCGGCGCCAAAGTGGAGCGGACGGCGCCGTTTACCTGGTCGGTGTCCGGCGTCGGGGTCGGCGGCTTCGCCCAGCCTGCCGCGCCGCTCGATTTCGGCAACTCCGGCACCGGCTGCCGGCTGGTGATGGGCGCGGTGGCCGGTTGCCCGATCGCCGCCATTTTCGACGGCGACGCCTCGCTGCGCTCGCGGCCGATGCGCCGCATCCTCGACCCGCTGGAGCTGATGGGCGCCCGAACCAGCGACATCAGGGAGGGCGGCCGGCTGCCGCTCACCCTGCACGGCGCCCGCTATCCGGTGCCGATCGTCTACAAGACGCCGGTCGCCTCGGCCCAGATCAAGTCCGCGGTGCTGCTGGCGGGGCTGTCTGCCCCCGGCATCACCACCGTGATTGAGCAGGAGGCGAGCCGCGACCACACCGAGCTGATGCTGAAGCATTTCGGCGCCGAGATCTCCTCGGAGAAAGAGGGCTGCCACGGCAGGCGAATCTCGCTGCACGGCGAGCCCGAGCTGCACGGCGCCAGCGTCGTGGTGCCCGCCGATCCGTCCTCCGCGTCATTCCCGATCGTGGCCGCGCTGATCGTCGCAGGTTCCGATGTCGTGTTCTCCGACGTGATGACCAATCCGCTGCGCACCGGCCTGTTCACCACGCTGCGCGAGATGGGCGCCTCGATCGAGGAGAGCGATGTGCGCGGCGATGCCGGCGAGCCGATGGCGCAGCTGCGCGTGCGCGCCTCGAAGCTGAAGGGCGTCGAGGTGCCGCCGGAGCGCGCGCCGTCGATGATCGACGAATATCTGGTGCTGGCGGTCGCGGCCGCCTTCGCCGAGGGCACCACGATCATGCGCGGCCTGCAGGAGCTGCGCGTCAAGGAATCCGACCGCCTTGAAGCAACCGCCGACATGCTGCGGGTCAACGGCGTCAAGGTCGAGGTGTCCGGCGACGATCTGATCGTCGAGGGCCGCGGCCATGTTCCAGGCGGCGGTCTCGTTGCCACCCATATGGATCATCGCATCGCGATGTCGGCGCTGGTGATGGGCTGCGCCTCCGATCGGCCGGTGAAAATCGACGATACCGCCTTCATCGCCACCAGTTTTCCGGATTTCATCCCGATGATGCGCGCGCTCGGAGCTGATTTCGCATGATCATCGCCATCGACGGACCTGCCGCCTCGGGCAAGGGCACGCTCGGCAAGCGGCTCGCCCACCACTACGGCTATCGTCATCTCGACACCGGCGTGATCTACCGTGCGGTGGCCTATGCGATGATTCAAGCTGGTGCCGAGCTCAGCAACGAGGTGCTGGCCGTGGCTGCGGCGCTCGAGCTCGACCCCGAAAAGTTCGGCAATCCGATCCTGAAGACCCAGAAGGTCGGCGATGCCGCCTCCGTGGTGTCGGCGATTCCGCAGGTTCGTGAGGTGCTGGTGAACTTCCAGCGCCAGTTCGCCGCCGATCCGCCCGGTGCGGTGCTGGACGGACGCGATATCGGCACCGTGATCTGCCCGGATGCCGACGTGAAGATCTTCGTGGTCGCCGACCCCCGCGTGCGGGCACGGCGGCGCACGCTGGAGGCGCGCGCCCGCGGCGAGGACGCCGACGAAGAGGCGGTGCTCGCCGACATCCTCAAGCGCGACGAGCGGGACAAGAACCGGGCGATTGCGCCTCTGCGGCCGGCTCCGGACGCCCACACGCTGGACAATTCAAATCTGGACATTGAGGCCGGCGTCCGCGCCGCCATCGCCATCGTCGAGGCGGCGCGCGCCAGGCGCTAGAATCGCGGGCCGCCGCGGTGCTTTCGGCCCGAAAACCCAGCAAAATTGGGCATTTCCTGCTTGCCGAAAGTCGCATGCAGGGCTATATCAGCGCCGTTCGGAGCAGCATCGACGATGTCGAGGCCGTGTCTGAGCGGGCCGGCGATGGGTTTGAGCTATTCCTCAAACGAAACCAACGCCGCATCTGGAGGAACGCCCGCTCCCAGGTCTTGCAGTCGATATTTTCGTTTCAGGCTCCGGATCAATCATACGTACCGAACGTGCAGTCTTGCTGCCGGCCCGCTGTTGCACCTCCTGCAATGAGCGGTCGTCAGGGTTTGCGGAACCCCGACACTTCACGCACGGTGCGCCCATCAACCCGAACGGCCGGCGAGATCCCGCATCTGGAGAACAAATGGTTTCGAATTCTGCGTCTTCCTATACTCCCACCCGCGACGACTTCGCGGCGATGCTTGATGAATCCTTTGCCGGCGGCAATCTGCAGGAAAGCTCGGTCATCAAGGGCAAGGTGGTTGCAATTGAGAAGGACATGGCCGTCATCGACGTCGGCCTGAAGACCGAAGGCCGCGTCGCGTTGCGCGAATTCGCCGGCCCCGGCCGTGAAAGCGATCTTAAGGTCGGTGACGAGGTCGAGGTGTTCCTCGACCGGATCGAGAATGCGCTCGGCGAAGCCGTGCTGTCGCGCGACAAGGCGCGCCGCGAGGAAAGCTGGGGCAAGCTCGAGAAGGCGTTCCAGAACAACGAAAAGGTCAACGGCGTCATCTTCAACCAGGTCAAGGGCGGCTTCACGGTCGACCTCGACGGTGCGGTGGCCTTCCTGCCGCGCTCGCAGGTCGACATTCGTCCGATCCGCGACGTTGCGCCGCTGATGAACAATTCGCAGCCGTTCCAGATCCTCAAGATGGACCGCCGCCGCGGCAACATCGTAGTGTCGCGCCGCACGGTTCTCGAAGAGACCCGCGCCGAGCAGCGCCAGGAGCTGGTGCAGAACCTCGAAGAGGGTCAGGTGATCGACGGCGTGGTCAAGAACATCACCGATTACGGTGCGTTCGTTGATCTCGGCGGCATCGACGGCCTGCTGCACGTGACCGATATCGCCTGGCGCCGCGTCAATCACCCGACCGAGGTGCTGACCATCGGCCAGACCGTGAAGGTCAAGATCATCAAGATCAACCACGAGACGCACCGCATCTCGCTCGGCATGAAGCAGCTGCTGGATGATCCGTGGCAGGGCATCGAAGGCAAGTACCCGCTGGGTGCCCGCTTCACCGGCCGCGTCACCAACATCACCGACTACGGCGCGTTCGTCGAGCTCGAGCCGGGCATCGAAGGCCTGATCCACGTCTCCGAGATGTCGTGGACCAAGAAGAACATGCACCCCGGCAAGATCGTTTCGACCTCGCAGGAAGTCGAAGTGCAGGTGCTGGAAGTGGATTCGGTCAAGCGCCGCATCTCGCTCGGTCTCAAGCAGACCATGCGCAATCCCTGGGAAGTCTTCGTCGAGAAGTTCCCGGTCGGTTCGGTGGTCGAGGGCGAGGTTAAGAACAAGACCGAGTTCGGTCTGTTCCTGGGTCTCGAGGGCGATGTCGACGGCATGGTCCACCTCTCCGACCTCGACTGGAAGCTTCCGGGCGAGCAGGTCATCGACAACTTCAAGAAGGGCGACATGGTCAAGGCCGTGGTGCTCGATGTCGATGTCGAGAAGGAGCGCATCTCGCTCGGCGTCAAGCAGCTCGAAGGCGACCCCTTCGCCGAGCCGGGCGACGTCAAGAAGGGCGCGGTCGTGACCTGCGAAGTGCTCGAAGTGAAGGAGAGCGGCATCGAGGTCCGGATTTCGGGCACCGAGTTCACCACCTTCATCAAGCGGTCCGAGCTGGCCCGCGACCGCAACGACCAGCGCGCCGAGCGCTTCGCCGTCGGCGAGAAGGTCGATGCCCGCGTCATCCAGTTCGACAAGAAGGCCCGCAAGGTGCAGGTCTCGATCAAGGCGCTGGAAGTCGCCGAAGAGAAGGAAGCCATCGCGCAGTACGGCTCCTCCGATTCGGGGGCGACGCTTGGCGACATCCTCGGCACCGCGCTGAAGAACCGCGGCACCGACAAGTAAGCGTTCGCGCGATTTGAGGCGAACAATCGGGGCCCCGGCGCAAGCCGGGGCCCTTTGCTTTGGGGCATCCGTAGCCCGGATGAAGCGAAGCGAAATCCGGGACTTTCTATCTGTGCTGCTGAAGCCTCCCGGATTACGCTTCGCTTCATCCGGGCTACGGATTTGTCTTCCCCTTCCCCCTGAAAGGGGGAAGGACGGGATGGGGGTCAGCCACAGGCGATGCTGCTCATGGAGAGAGCTGATCCCCACCCGCTTTGCTCTGGCGAGCAAAGCGACCTCCCCTTTTCAAGGGGAGGTTAGGGCGCGGCCGGGATCAAGCGCACGTGCACCCGGGCTACGAGTGCCTCCGAATACCGGGCCTTGTTTTCTTCATATTGCGTCGCAATTGATGTATTTGGCTAAGCTGATAGTGACGCTGCGACTGCAAAACGCGCGGATTGCGCGCTGACCATTTCTGGAGAGATCGGATGTCGCTGGATTCAGACGTGATCGTCGATCGCCGCCGCATCAGGCGCAAACTGACGTTCTGGCGCGTCGCCGCCGCGGTCATTGCGATCGCGGCCATCGTCGGCGTGGGCGTGGTCGCCGCCGGCGGACGCGGCACCTTTTCGACATCGAACACGATCGCGCGGGTCAATATCGACGGACTGATCCGCAGCGACCAGGATCGCGTCGAGGCGCTGGAGCGGCTCGGCAAGTCGAGCTATGCGGCTGTTGTCGTGCACATCAATTCGCCCGGCGGCACCACCGCGGGCTCCGAGCAGCTTTACGACTCGCTGATGCAGCTGAAGGCGAAGAAGCCGCTTGTCGTCGTGGTCGAGGGATTGGCCGCCTCGGGCGGCTACATCACGGCGATCGCCTCCGATCATATCGTCGCCCAGCAGACCTCGCTGGTCGGCTCGATCGGCGTTCTGTTCCAGTATCCGAACGTTTCGGAATTGCTCAAGACTGTCGGCGTGAAGATGGAGGAGATCAAATCTTCCCCGCTGAAGGCCGCGCCCAACGGCTTCGAACCGACCAGCCCGGAGGCCCGCGCCGCGATCGACGGTCTCGTCAAGGACTCCTATGCATGGTTCCGTGGATTGGTGAAGCAACGGCGCGGCATAGACGATGATCTGCTGGAGAAGGTCGCGGACGGTCGCGTCTTCACCGGCCGGCAGGCGGTCGATCTCAAGCTGGTCGATCAGTTGGGGGACGAGAAGACCGCGATCGCCTGGCTGGTTGCCGAGAAAAAGGTCAAAAGCGACCTGCCGGTGCGCAATTACAAGCTTAATCCGCGCTTCGGCGACCTGACCTTCCTGCGCACGGCGGCGTCCGTGACGCTCGATGCGTTCGGTCTTGGTGCCATCGCGCGGCGGATCGAGCAGGGCGGCGTGGCCGAGGCAGTCGACCGATTCGGGCTTGACGGCATGCTGGCGCTGTGGAGCCCGGCTGGAACCAACTGATCGGCTGCCAAAGGCGTGCTCATCAGGCTATTCCCGCTTTGCGGGAATCGCCGCATGCCCCAATTGGGCTATTTGTCACGTGATTTCACGACGCCCTAAATCGATTTAGCGTCTTGACAGTGCACGGCATTTTCACGGAAATGGGTTTCCGCAAGAGCCCGGATCCCACTTTCGATGATCAAATCCGAACTTGTTCAGCGTATCGCCGAGCACAACCCGCACCTCTATCAGCGGGATGTCGAGAACATTGTGAATGCGATTCTCGATGAAATCGTCGCGGCGCTGGCACGTGGCGACCGTGTCGAGCTGCGCGGTTTTGGCGCATTCTCGGTGAAGCACCGCCCGGCGCGCGCCGGCCGCAATCCACGCACCGGCGAGCATGTGCCGGTCGACCAGAAGAGCGTGCCGTTCTTCAAGACCGGCAAGGAAATGCGCGAGCGCCTCAACCGCGACGTGACCGAGGCGGGCGCCGCCAAGGTCGATGCGCCCAAGGCTGATGCTTAAGGCCGACGCCTAAGGCGCGACGTCAGGCGTTGCCGTGTTGCGGGTGATATGCCCGCATTTGCTCCATCGCTGCGAGAGATGGTCATGCGAAAGTTCTTCACGGCAGTGGTCGTCGTTCCGCTCGGTCTGATCTTCATCATTTTTGCAGTCGCTAACCGTCACTGGGTGACGGTGTCGTTTGATCCCTTCAATTCGGTGACCCCGACGGTTGCGGTCACGCTGCCGTTGTTCGTCGTCATCATCGCCTCCGCGATCCTGGGCGTGATCGCGGGCGGCATCGGAACCTGGTTCAAGCAAGGGCGCTGGCGCCGCGCGGCCCGGCAGCACGAGGCTGACGCCCGCCATGTCCGCGCCGAGCTCGCCGACCTCAAGGCCGCCGCCTCCCGGGACGACGCGCAGCGCCGTTCGGCCCCGGCGCTATCAGGCTTTTACGGGGCCGCCGGGCGAGACAAGCAGGGCGCGACGTTGTAGAACCCGCCCCACCGGACCAGGGTTCACCCCGGTTCCGGTCGCCCGACAACCCGTTCTGAGACCCGTTTCGAGACCATGCCCCTGCTCGTCAAAATCTGCGGCCTGTCCACGCGCGAGACGCTCGACGTCGCGCTTGAAGGCGGTGCCGATATGGTGGGGTTCGTATTCTTTCCGCCGTCGCCGCGTCACATCAGCCTCGAGACCGCGCGCGAGCTCGGCAGCCGCGCCAAGGGCCGCGCCGTCAAGGTCGCCCTGACCGTCGATGCCGACGATGCGACCCTGGAAAACATCGTCGAGACGCTGCGGCCGGATATCCTGCAATTGCACGGCAAGGAGACCACGGCGCGGCTGCGCGACATCAAGGCGAAGTTCGGCCTGCCGCTGATGAAGGCGCTGCCGGTCGAGACGTCAGCCGACCTCGCCTCGTTGCCGGGCTATGCCGGCGTCGCCGACCGCATCCTGTTCGATGCCCGCGCGCCGAAGGATGCCACGCGGCCGGGTGGCCTCGGCGCGCCGTTCGATTGGCACGTGCTGGAAAATCTCGATCTCGCGCTGCCCTACATGGTCTCCGGCGGGCTCAACGCCGACAACGTCACTGAAGCTGTCCGTGTCACGGGCGCCGGTGGCGTCGATGTCTCGTCGGGCGTCGAGCGCACGCCCGGTGTCAAGGATCCCGAATTGATCCGCGCCTTCATCCGCGCCGCGCGCGCAATCCAAGAACTGATGGTTCGATGAATCCAAATCTGCCCAATTCCTTCCGCAGCGGTCCCGACGAGCGCGGGCATTTCGGCATTTTCGGCGGACGCTTCGTTGCGGAAACGCTGATGCCGCTGATCCTCGATCTCGAAAAAGCCTATGCCGACGCCAAGGCCGATCCGGCGTTCCAGGCCGAGATGAATGTCTATCTGAAGGATTATGTCGGCCGGCCCTCGCCGCTCTATTTCGCCGAGCGCCTCACCGAGCATCTCGGCGGCGCCAAGATCTATCTGAAGCGCGAGGAGCTCAACCACACCGGTTCGCACAAGGTTAACAATGTGCTCGGCCAGATCATGGTCGCGCGCCGCATGGGCAAGAAACGCATCATCGCCGAGACCGGCGCCGGCCAGCACGGGGTGGCGACGGCGACGCTGTGCGCGCGGTTCGGGCTCGAATGCGTGGTCTATATGGGCGCGGTCGACGTCGAGCGGCAGCAGCCGAACGTGATCCGCATGGAGATGCTGGGCGCCAAAGTCGTCCCGGTGCAGTCGGGCGCGCGCACGCTGAAGGACGCGATGAACGACGCGCTGCGCGATTGGGTCACCAACGTGCACAACACCTTCTATTGCATCGGCACGGTGGCGGGTCCGCACCCCTATCCGATGATGGTGCGCGACTTCCAGTCGATCATCGGCCACGAGACACGCAAGCAGATGCAGGAGGCCGAGGGCCGCCTGCCGGATTCGCTGATCGCCTGCATCGGCGGCGGCTCCAATGCGATGGGCCTGTTCCATCCGTTCCTCGACGATCCCTTGATCGAGATCTTCGGCGTCGAGGCGGCCGGTCACGGACTGACGCAGCTGCATGCCGCTTCGCTCGCCGGCGGCCGTCCCGGCGTGCTGCATGGCAACCGCACCTATCTCTTGATGGACGCCGACGGCCAGATCGAGGAAGCGCATTCGATCTCGGCCGGCCTCGATTATCCCGGCATCGGCCCGGAGCACGCCTGGCTGCACGAGACCGGCCGCGTGAAGTATCTCTCGGCGACCGACGAGGAGGCGCTGGCCGCATTCCAGCTGCTGTCGCGGCTCGAGGGTATCATCCCCGCGCTGGAATCGGCGCACGCCATCGCGAAACTGTCCGAGCTCGCACCGCAGCGGCCGAAGGATCACCTGATGGTGATCAACCTCTCGGGCCGCGGCGACAAGGACGTGCCGCAGGTCGGCGACATCTTGAAGGCGAGGAAGAAGTGACCACCCGTATCGACGCACGTTTCGCCGAGCTGAAGCAGCAGGGCCGTTCCGCTTTCGTTACCTTCGTGATGGCCGGCGATCCCGACGCCAAGACCTCGCTCGATATCCTGAAGGCGCTGCCGAAGGCCGGCGCCGACGTCATCGAGATCGGCATGCCCTTCACCGACCCGATGGCCGATGGCCCGTCGATCCAGGCCGCCGGACTGCGCGCGCTCAAGGGCGGCATGACGCTGCGCAAGACGCTGGCGATGGTCCGCGACTTCCGCAAGGACGACAACGCCACGCCGATCGTGCTGATGGGCTATTACAATCCGATCTACATTTACGGCGTCGACAGCTTCCTGGCCGATGCCAAGACCGCCGGCGTCGACGGTCTGATCATCGTCGACCTGCCGCCGGAGGAAGATACCGAGCTCTGCATCCCCGCCATGAAGGCCGGGCTGAACTTCATCCGGCTGGCGACGCCGACCACCGACGACAAGCGGCTGCCGGCGGTGCTCGCCAACACCTCGGGCTTTGTCTATTACGTCTCGATCACCGGCATCACCGGCGCCGCGACGGCCGATTCGAAGGTGGTCGCGGAAGCCGTGGCCCGCATCAAGCGGCACACCAAGCTGCCGGTCTGCGTCGGCTTCGGCATCCGCACCCCGGAGACGGCGCGCGCGATCGCCGAGAACGCCAACGGCGCGGTGGTCGGCACTGCGATCGTCGATGTGGTGCGTGCCAATCTCGATGCCGAGGGCCGTGCGACGCCGAAGACCGTGAGCGCGGTGGCCGACCTGGTTTCGGCGCTGGCGCAGGGGG
The DNA here is from genome assembly GCF_020329495.1 of Bradyrhizobium australafricanum. Lineage (NCBI taxonomy): Bacteria > Pseudomonadati > Pseudomonadota > Alphaproteobacteria > Hyphomicrobiales > Nitrobacteraceae > Bradyrhizobium > Bradyrhizobium australafricanum. The sequence goes on from NZ_JAGKJL010000003.1 coordinate 382,731, forward strand.
TTCGGGGCGCCAAACAGGCCGCTGAATAAGCCACATTTTGCGGCAACAAGGCCGCCGATGGCGGCTTGCCGGGCTCGCCCGGCCCGCCATATATCCAGCTGGTGCGGAACCGATCCGCATTTCGGAGCGAACCATGAATTGGCTCACCAACGTCGTCCGGCCGAAGATTCGCAACATCCTGCGGCGCGAGACGCCGGAAAACCTCTGGATCAAGTGCCCGGATTCCGGGCAGCTCGTGTTCTACAAGGACGTCGAGGCCAACCAGTTCGTGATCCCCGGCTCGAACTACCACATGCGCATGGGCGCGGTGGCCCGGCTGAAGTCGATCTTCGACAACGAGACCTGGTTCGACGTCGCGCTGCCCGAGGTGACGGCGGATCCGCTGAAATTCCGCGACGAGCGCAAATATGTCGACCGTATCAAGGACGCCCGCACCAAGACCGGGCTGAACGACGCGATCAAGGTCGGCTACGGCAAGTTGGAGGGTGCCGGCGTCGTGGTCGCGGTGCAGGATTTCGATTTCATGGGCGGCTCGCTCGGCATGGCCGCCGGTGAAGCCATGGTGCGCGGGCTCGAGCTCGCGGTCGAGAAGAAGTCGCCCTTCATCGTGTTCGCCGCATCCGGCGGCGCGCGGATGCAGGAAGGCATCTTGTCGCTGATGCAGATGCCGCGCACCACCGTCGGGGTGCAGATGCTGCGCGAGGCGCGCCAGCCCTACATCGTGGTGCTGACCAATCCGACCACCGGCGGCGTCACCGCATCCTATGCGATGCTCGGCGACATCCAGATCGCCGAGCCCGGTGCGCTGATCGGCTTTGCCGGCGCGCGCGTGATCGAGCAGACCATCCGCGAAAAGTTGCCGGACGGCTTTCAGCGCGCCGAATATCTGCGCGAGCACGGCATGGTCGACATGGTGGTGCACCGCCACGAGATGAAGGCCACGCTGGCGCGGCTGTGCCGCCTGCTGACCAAGGCGCCGGCGCTTGAATCCGCATCGAAGCCCAAGGCCGCGGTCACCGAGCCGGCCCAGATCGTCACGGCGCCTGAGACGGTGCCGGCCGCGCCGCACGCGTGACCGCAAGCGTCGCCCCACCGCAAGCCTCGTTCGAGGCGTTGATCGCGCGGATATCGGCGCTGCATCCGAAGCGCATCGATCTCAGCCTCGATCGCATGCGCGGCCTGATGGAGCGGCTCGATCATCCCGAGCGCAAGCTGCCGCCGGTGATCCATGTCGCCGGCACCAACGGCAAGGGCTCGACCATCGCCTATCTGCGCGCGATTCTCGAAGCCGCCGGCCTGCGCGTGCACGTCTTCACCTCGCCCTATCTGGTGCGGATCAACGAATGCTACCGGCTGGGCGCCGTCGGCGGCGGCAAGCTGGTCGGTGACGATGAGCTGCGCGAGACGTTCGAGCACTGCGAGCGCATCAACGCCGATAGTCCCATCACCATCTTCGAGATGGAAACGGCGGTGGCGTTCTGCCTGTTCGCCAAGCATCCGGCCGACGTCGCATTGCTCGAGGTCGGGCTCGGCGGCCGGCTCGATTCGACCAATGTGGTCGAGGCGCCGCTCGCCTCGGTGATCGCACCGGTGAGCATGGACCACATGGAATTCCTCGGCGACAATCTGACGGCGATCGCCGGCGAGAAGGCCGCGATCATCAAGCGCAAGGTGCCTGTGATCTCGGCCGAGCAGGCGCCGGATGCGATGGCCGTGATCGAGACGCAGGCGAACCGCATGCGCGCGCCGCTGCATGCGGCCGGCCAGCAATGGCATGTCGGCGTCGAGCGCGGCCGGCTGGTCTATCAGGACGAGCGCGGCCTGCTGGATCTCGCCGCGCCAAAACTGTTCGGCCGGCACCAGTTCGACAATGCGGGCCTTGCGATCGCGACGCTGCGCGCCATCGACGCATTCAAGCTCAACATCGCGGCCTTTGAAGCCGGCATCGTCAATGCGGAATGGCCGGCGCGAATGCAGCGGCTGGTTTCCGGCACTCTCGTCGGACAGGGGCCGCAGGGCTCCGAGGTCTGGCTCGACGGCGGGCACAATGCCGAGGGCGGCCGCGTCGCGGCTGCGGCGCTCGGCGATCTTGAGGAGCGCGTGTCGCGGCCGCTGGTGGTGATCGTCGGGATGATGGCCAACAAGGACGCCAACGCTTTCCTCGCCAATTTTGCCGGACTGACCCGCCACATCATCGCGGTCCCGGTGCCCGGCCGCGACAACGGCATGGCGCCGGACAGACTGGCTGACGCCGCGCGGGCGCTCGGCATGCGGGTCGAGATCGCTGATGGCGTCGCCGCCGCGCTGCAACGGCTTGCGATGCTGGCCTATGAGGTGCCGCCGCGCATCCTGATCACCGGCTCGCTGTATCTGGCCGGTCCGGTGCTTGCGGCCAACGGCACGCCTCCTGCATGATGGCGGTGTCGTAGCCCGGATGGAGCCAACGGGTCGCGCGAACGCGCGCCCCGTTGGCTGCATCCGGGCTACGGGAGGACAACACACCATGCGTTTTGCTGCGATCGCCGACATTCACGGCAACCATCTCGCGCTCGAAGCCGTGCTGTCGGACATCCGCGCGCAGGGAATTCGGGACATCGTCGACCTCGGCGATATGGTGAGCGGGCCGCTCGACGCCCGGCCCACGATCGATATGCTGATGGCGCTCGATGCGGTCCATCTGCTCGGCAATCACGACCGCTATCTGATCGACCGTCCGCACGAGAAAATGGGCTCCTGGGAGCGGCTGACCTATACCCAGCTCGAGCCGCGGCATCTCGACTGGCTGCGCACGCTGCCGGCGAATTCGGTCTATCGCGACGAGGTATTCCTCTGTCACGCAACGCCCCAGGATGACGAGACCTACTGGCTCGAGACGGTGTTGCCGGGCGGCGAAGTCTGCATGTCCCCGCTGGAAGCGATCGAGGCGAGAGCGGCCGGCGTGCCGCAATCGCTGATCCTCTGCGCACACACGCATACTGCGCGCGCCGTGCGACTTCGCGACGGCCGGTTGATCGTCAATCCCGGCAGCGTCGGCTCGCCCGGCTATCGCGTCGGCAAGCCGCATCCGCATGTCGTGGAGGCCGGTTCGCCCGATGCGCGCTATGCGATCCTCGAGCAGGTCGATGGTGGCTGGGACGTAACCTTCCGCCACATCCCCTACGACCACGCGGCAATGGCGGCGCTGGCGCGCCAGCACGGCCAGGCCGAACTCGCCTCGGCGCTGGCGACGGGGTGGATTCGGTAACCGCGCCCCAAGGTCGATTCGTCATACGCGGGCTTGACCCGCGTATCCATCAATCTTCGCAAGGGCATTTTTCGAATGCAGATGGATGGCCGGGTCAAGCCCGGCCATGACGACCGGGATTCAGGTTTCCTCAGCCTGATCGAGACGACGCTCCGCTAATGGATATGCGCCTCATCCGAGACGCCGACATGCTCGCGATAGACCATCTCCCAGCCCTTCCAGCCGGTGAACAGCAGGATCAGGACCACGATGAGCGATAGCGCGAGACCGGTCGGCACGATGGCGGAGGTGCCGTGCTCGAAGCGCGAATACCAGTTGTACAGCTCGATCAGCACTGCGATGACGTTGCCGCCGGCATGCTGCCACGCGTCGGAGAGGTTGCGGACCTGATCGTCTCCAAGGAAATCGATCACGCCGGCGACGGCGGCGAGCGCGGCCATGATCAGGCCGATACCCAGCAGCCAGAGCGAGGCGCTGGCCCAGAAGTCAGTGCCCGTCTTCCAGAATGCGAGATCGGCAACGAAGGTCAAAACAAAGCATACGACCGGAAACGGAATAAGCATCGGATGGATAGGATGTCCCGCGACCTGCGCGGTTGATCTGGGGTTCGACATGGGTCCCTCCTGAGGGCCATTTGACCCCTCAACATGGACCACCTGTCCGGGTTCCTATTCGCTGCAGCGCACCAGTAGTGCCGTTACCCCCTCAGCAGCTTCATCGGATCGGCCGCCTTCTGCTTCAGTTGCTCGAACAAGCATTGCTTCGGCGCCTTGTCCGGACGCCAGCGCAGGATCGAGGTGCCGTGGCGGAAACGATCGCCACTGAAATGGTCGTAGCAGACCTCGATCACGAGCTTCGGCTTCAGCGGACACCATTGCGCCGAGCGCTCGGTCGACCACCGGCTCGGGCCGCCCGGCGCATTCCCGGTAAAGCCGGGCTTTGCAATCAACGGCTCGAGACGGTCGATCAGCGCCAGCTTCTCCTGCTGCCTGATCGCGGAGGTGAAGCCGACATGATGCAACAAGCCGTCGTCGTCATAGAGGCCGAGCAGCAGCGAGCCGACCACTTGGCGGCCGCCGGTCCTGTTGGTGGCGTAGCGAAAGCCGCCGACCACACAGTCGGCGCTCCTGAACCTTTTGATCTTCTGCATGCCGTCGCGATTGCCGGCCTGATAGGGCAGGTCCAGGCGCTTGGCGATTACGCCGTCGAAGCCGCCGCCGGATCGCGCCAGCCATTTCCTGGCAAGCGCGTAGCTCGTCGTCGCGGGAGATAGCCGAAAGCTGGAATTGGATTTCAATTGCGACTTGGCGAACGCCTCGAGCTGCGGTCGTCGTTTGCTCAAGGGCTGGCCGGAAAGCTTCTTCATGGTTGGCGCGGCCAAGAGATCGAACGTCAGAAACAAGGCGGGCGTTTCCTGTGCGAGCCGCGTCACCCGGCTGGCAGCAGGATGGATGCGCTGCAGGAGATCGTCGAATGAGAATGTCCGGCCGTGCGGCACCACGATCTCGCCGTCGAGCACGAATGACGTTGCCTTCACGCTCAGCGCCGCGGCGACCAGTTCCGGGAAATAGCGGCCGAGATCTTCGCCGGATTTCGAGCGCAGGTCGACTTTGCGGCCTTCGCGTTTCAGCAGGCAGCGGAAGCCGTCCCACTTGGGTTCGTACTGCCACTCCTTCCCGCGCGGGATGGCATCGACCGAGCGCGCCTCCATCGCAACGAGCGGCGTGGACCTGGAAGCGGGCTTTTGACGCGGGGAGGGCAAGTGCCGGGACCTTCAAACGCAACACACACGGTCCCAACGCAAACGGCCGGCGAATCCGCCGGCCGTGCACGAATTTATTAATCAGAAGAAGCGGGATCAGACCGCAGCGGTGATCCACTGCTGCAGCTTGGCCTTCGGCGCGGCGCCGACCTGACGGGACGCCATCTCGCCGCCCTTGAAGATCATCAGGGTCGGGATCGACATCACGCCATACTTCGACGCCGTCTTCGGGCTCTCGTCGACGTTGAGCTTCACGATCTTGACCTTGTCGCCCATCGCGCCGGAAATCTCATCGAGAGCGGGCGCGATCATGCGGCAGGGGCCGCACCACTCGGCCCAGAAGTCGACGACCACCGGCCCGGTCGCCTTGAGCACTTCGGCTTCGAAATCGGCGTCAGAAACCTTGCCAACGGCCATGTGAGTACCTCGTTCGGTTGAGACAAAAGGGCGCGGTTGGGAATCGCGCCCGGGAGCATGGGTCAAACCTATGAACGCCCCCTTGCCGGGTCAAGCTTGCTCACGCCGACATGAACTTATGCCAGGGCGGCGTCCAGCGCGGAGGCGGAAATCTCCATGATTTCAGTCGTTTCGGTCCAGAGCAGGGCGGCCCGCACCAGCAGCTGGGGATAAAGCCTGGCGAGCACCGCGCGGTATAGCGCGAGCTGCCGGACGTAGCCCCTGGGCGCCTCGGCTGCCGTCCTGGGCGGAGCGTGGTTGGTCTTGAAATCGACGATCAGGACGTCGGTCGGCGTCACCACCAGGCGGTCGATCTGGCCCGACACCAGCGCCTTCGGCTGGCCCGGCCGCTCCAGCCGCCCGACGATCGAGACCTCGGCGCGGCTGCCGGGCGCGAACACGGCGGCAAAGCGCGGATCGGCGATCAGGCCGAGCACCTGATCGGCGAGCGCGACCTGCTCCTGTTCGTTCCAGCCGTCGGCATTGCGCGCGAGGTAGCCGAGCGCGGCGGCGCGCCGCCGCTCGAGGGCGACGTCGGGCAGCGACTGCAGCAGCCGGTGCACCAGCGTGCCGCGTTGCAGGGCGCGGGCGCGCAGCTGCACCGATTCGCCGGTTCGGATCGGATGGCTGTCGTCATCAGCCGGATCGGACGGACGCAGCATGCTCGCCGCCGATGCTTCCGGTGCGGCCGCAGCACGCAGCCAGGACGGCAACGCGATCGGCACCGCGGCCGCCGACGCAGTCGCGCCGGTGAGATCGGCGACGTCATCCGGCCGCGAATAGCGCATCACCTTGCCTCCTGGCGTCTCCAGCTCCTCGAGCTTGAGCCCGGAACCGGCGAGGCCCTTGGTGATCAGATCGTACCAGGACGATTTCCGCACCGTGTTCATGTTGCCCGGCATGCAGCCGCCGACGATCAGCCGATCGGCGGCGCGGGTCATGGCGACATAGAGCAGGCGGCGATATTCGTCCTCGGTGTCGCCGAGCATCGCCTTGCGGGCATCGGCGACGCCGGGCGGATCCTCGGCCTTCTTGCCGGCCCACACCACGACGCCGGGCGCGTTCGGCGCGGCATTGCCCTGGGGCAGATGGATCAGCCGCAGCCGCTGCGTGTCCGACGGCGAGGTCGTGGTGTCGACCAGGAACACCACCGACGCCTCGAGGCCCTTGGCGCCGTGCACGGTCATGACGCGGACCTCGTCGCGCGAAATCTCCATGTCGCGCTTCACCTCGGTGTCGGCGGCGCGCAGCCAGGCGACGAAGCCCTGCAGCGAGGCCGGCGCCTTGCGCTCATAGCTCAGCGCAAGCTCGAGGAACTCGTCGAGCGCGTCGTTGGCCTCATGGCCGAGCCGGCGCAGGATGCGCGCCCGCCCGCCATCGCCGCCGAGCAGCCAGGCGTAGAACGCGAACGGCGTCTCCTGGGCGAAGCGGCGCTCGCATTGTTCGAGACGGCGCAGCGCGGCCGAGAATCGTTCGTCGGTCGGCGCCTGCGCGGCCAGTGCCTCGCGCAGCGAGCCGCGACGCTGATACGCCAGCTTGAACAGATCGTCGTCGTCGAGGCCGAACAGCGGGCTCTTCAGCGCCACCGCGAGCGCCAGATCGTCCTGCGGCAGCAGCAGCGCATCGGCGAGGTTCATCAGGTCGATGATCGCGATGTGCTCGGTCAGCTTCAGCCGGTCGGCGCCGGCGACCGGGATGCCGGCGTGCTTCAGCGCCTGGATCACCGCGTCGAAGGCGTTGCCGCGCCGCCGCACCAGGATCAGCATGTCGCCATAGCTGAGCGGCCGCCGTCCGCCGGCGCTGCCGGTCATGGTGCCGCTGGCAACGAGGCGCTTGATCTCGGCCTGGATGCGCCTTGCCAGCTTCACCTCGGGGCTGGTCACCGAGACGCCGTCGAACGGCGCGCGCCAGCCCTCGATGTCCTGGCGATCGTCGGCCACCGCGAGATCCCAGAGCTCGATCTGGCTGGGGCCGGCATCGGCCATCGCATTGTGGATCGGGTAGCCATTCTCGACCGCATGGATGCTGCGAAAGATGTCCTGCTCGCGGAACACATGGTCGACCGAGTGCAGGATCACCGGCCCCGAGCGGAACGAATAGGTGAACGACACCGGGTCGAATTTCAGCCCGGCGTCCTCGAACCGCCGCTTCAGCTCGCGCCGGCGCAGGTCGAATTCGCGCGGCGCCGCGCCCTGGAACGAAAAGATCGACTGCTTCTCGTCGCCGACCGCGAACACGGTGCGCACCAGGCCGTCGCGCGCGCCGGCGCCGGAGGTGAATTCCGAGATGATGTGCGCGACGATGTCCCATTGCCGCGGGCTGGTGTCCTGCGCCTCGTCGATCAGCACGTGATCGACGCCGCGGTCGAGCTTGTAATGCACCCAGCCCGACGAGACGCGGTCGAGCATTGCCAGCGTCTTGTCGATCAAATCGTCATAGTCGAGCAGGCCGCGTTCCAGCTTCTCGCGCCGATAGTGCGCGGCGGCCGCGGTCGCGATGTGGATCAGCGCCTCGGTGCGGTCGCGCGCGACCACGGCGTGGCGGCGTTCGATCAAGGGACCGAGCCGATCGATCTCCGCCTCGAACCGATGGCCCGCGACCGAATTCTTCTTGATGAAACTGTTGGTGACGACAGACGCGCGCGGGGCGCGTTCATCGGTCAGGAAGACGCCGAGATATTCGTCGACCTGGGCTGCACCGGTGAAGGTCAGCGCGCTCCGCAGGCGTTCGGCCTGCTTCTGATCCGCCTTGCTGCTGGTATCGAGCAGCGTCGCCATCTCCTTCCAGCTCGCGCGCGGCAGGTTCGGCCCGTCGACGATCTCGCGCTCGACCTCCTCGATGCGAATGTCAGAGGAGACGCCGAGCGCGGCCGACATCTGCGCGGCGGCGGCCGCGGCGTTGCCGGCGGCATCGGTCCAGGCCATGAAATGGTCGCGGCTGAGGCAGGCTTCGCGGACCACCTCCTTGAAAGTGACGTCGGCGGCATTTGCCATCGCCGTCCGCAGCGCGCGGCCGATCGGGCTGTCGGGAATCCGCGACGCTTCGAGGAACACCGCGAGATTGGCGCGCTCCATCATCTCGTTCTGGTCGCGGTCGTCGAGCACAGCAAAGCGCGCCGGCACGTTGGCTTCGAATGGAAACTGTTGCAGCAGGCGGGTGCACAGCGCGTGGATGGTCTGCACCTTCAAGCCGCCGGGCGTCTCCAGCGCGCAGGCAAACAGCTTGCGCGCTTCCTTGCGGAGCTTCGAATCTGGATGCGCGATGCCGGCCTCGCGGATCGCGGCGTCGAGCCCGGCGTCGTCGAGCGTCACCCAATGGCCGAGCGTCGTGAAGACGCGCTCGGCCATGTTCGCGGCAGCCGCCTTGGTGAAGGTGATGCAGAGGATCTTTTCCGGCGGTACGCCCGACAGCAGCAGCCGGATGACGCGCTGCACCAGCACATGGGTCTTGCCCGAGCCGGCGTTGGCCGACACGAAGGTCGACGCTTTCGGATCGGACGCGCGTGCCTGCGCGTCGCGCACCGCGGGCGGGATGGGCCTGATAGCCTTCACCATTCCTCGATCCCCAGGCCGCCGGCTGCGGACCATTCCTTGATGCGCGCGAGGTCGTCATAGGCGCCGTAGCGGTTCGCCCACATCGAGAGGTTCAGCGAGGTGTAGGCCTGCTGCTCGTCGTCGAAGGCGCGGATCAGGGCTTCGAGCTTGCGCCGCGCGCTGTCGGCGGCCTCATCGGGCGGCTGCGGCGTGTCGCTGGTCTTGATCTTCAGTTCCAGCGAACGCTGCTCGCCCGGCGGGTTGTTGCCGCTCAGCCTGACATAGACGAGGTCGCCGACCGAGGAGTCGGCCGGAATGTCGGCGAAGCCGCCCTCGCGCAGGATCGCGGCTTCCAGGGTGAGCTGCGGCGACAGGCCCATGCGCACCTGCTTGCCGGTCGGCGGCTGGCCGGTCTTGTAGTCGAGGATCGCAAAGCTGCCGTCATCGCGTCGCTCGATGCGGTCTGCGCGCGCCGACAGCGTGAAGGTCCTGGCATCGTCGAGCGGGATGCCGATCTCGCCGCGGATCTCGGCCTTGATCGCAGCAATATTGCCGCGCCGGGCCTGCTCCCATTCGGCAAACCATCCTGCGATGCGCTGGAAGCGCGGCCACCACAGCGCCCGCGCCTCGGGCCGCTCCATCAGCGGCGCAAAATATTTGGCCCCGATGTCGCGCAGCGTGCGCAGGGTGTCGGCAGGCAGCGCGTCGGCATAGACCTGCGTGAACTCGCCGAGCGCCTCGTGGATCGCCGAGCCGCGATCGGCCGCCGACAGCGGCATGTCGACGGGGTCGAGCGGATCGAGCCGCAGGATGTAGCGCGCATAGATCGTGTAGGGATCGCGCAGCCAGTCCTCGATCGCGGTGACAGACATCTTCAACGGCCGTGCCTCGCGCGGCGGCCGCGGCTCCGGCTGCGGGATCGGCTCGACCTTGTCGGGCCGGTCGAGCTCGGCGGCATATTGCACGTACGTTTCGCCGGCCGATGTCGCGGCCTTCCAGCGCGCCTCGCCCGCCACGGCTTCGAGCCGGTGCAGGAAGCGCGAGGCGACCGCCGGCGCGCCGCCGACTTTTGCGGCGTGGGTGAGGATCACCTCGTCATGGCCGAGCAGCTGCGCAAAGTCGTGCGCGGAAAGCCCGATACGGCGCTCGGGAAGATCGAGCCCGAGCTCGTGCCGCATCGGCCGGCTCAGCCACGGATCGATCCGCGGCGCCGGCGGCCAGACGCCCTCGACCAGGCCGCCGAGGATGACGCGATCGGATTCGGTGAGACGTGCTTCGAGCTGGCCGAAGATGTTGAGCTGCGCGCGCGCCGATTCCGGTCGCCGCACCATGCGGTCGGCGAACGCGGTCTGGAACACCTCGGGATAATCGGCGAGCGGCGTCATCAGCCCACTCGGCTGCTGCTTGGCGAGCAGCTCGTCGAACGCCGACGCCAGCGACGCACCGGCGCGCTCCTCGAACACGACGGCAACGCCGTTCTGGTCGCCGGACAGCGCGATCAGCGCCTCGCGGTGGCGCGCGGCGAGCTCGGCGAAATCATGGGGTTTTGACGACGCCATGCCTTCGAGCGGCGCCAGCGCCGCCTGCAATCTGGCGATCAGGTCCTGCGCCCGGTTGAGCTCGTTGTCGCGCAGCCGGGCGCGCGGCTCCATGGCATGCAGCGACGAGGTCTCGCCGCCGTGCAGCTTGACCAGCTCGGCGCGGAAGCGCGCGAAGTCGCGGGCGAGGCCGCCGGTCCCGGCTTGCGGGCGCGTGCCGCGCAGCAGCGCGATCTCCAGCACCTCGATCGCGCGCCGCAGCGCGCCATGCGAACCCCCGAGCCGGAACAGCGGATGCTTGAGCAGCGCGAGCAGCGTCGGCGGCTCCAGCCCCTTGGCCGCCGCCTCCGCGGTCAGGCGGGCGAACACGCCGGCCGGCGTCTCGATCAGCGCATCGCCGCCGGAATCGTCGAACTCGAGCTTCCAGCGCGTCAGCGACGCCATCACGCGGCGCGCCAGCGCGCGGTCCGGCGTCACAAGCGCGGCCGATTTGCCGAGATGCCGCGCCTCGCGCATCGCCACCGCGATCGCCAGCGCCTCCATTTCCGGATTGGGCGCCTCGACCACGGTGAGGTTGGTCATCCCGGCGGAAATCCGCGCCACGATCTCCGGCCGTTCCAGCCGGTCGTGCCACTGCGCGGTCGCGGTCGAGGGACGCATCGTCTCCGACACCAGCACCTCGCGGCCGAGCGGCGCCGGCTCGGCAAGGCTCTCGACGTCGCGGTGCTTGATGCCGAAGCGGTCGAGCAAGGCGTGCATCGCGAATTGCGGATGGTTCGACGAGGGCGGTGTGGTGAACCTGCCGTCGTCGCCGCGCTCGCCGCCGATCGTGTCCCAGGAGTCCTCGTCGAGATCGGTGTCGAGCCCGGGCAGCACCACGGCACCGTTCGGCAGCTTCGCCACCGCGTGCAGGAATTTCGCCGTCGCCGGCATCGAGCCGGTCGAACCGGCCGCGATCACCGGGCCCGCGTGGTGCGCGGTCAGCCGCGCCGCTTCCGCCTCGATCAAGAGATCGCGGCGCGCGGCGGGTTCGATCCGGCCGATCTCCTTGAGGTAGCTGGGCCAGGCGTCGCGCGCGATCCGCAGGAAGTCGAGCGAGTGCTGCCAATATTTGTCGAGCTGGTCCGGCACCAGGCGGTCGAGCGCGCGCCAGTCGACGCCGCGCGTCACCATGTCGTCCATCAGCCGCGCCAGGTCGCCGGCGAGCTGCAGCGTCGAGGCCGGCCCGCCGACCACCAGCGGCGCCGACACCGGCGTCTTCGCCCAGGCCGCGACCAGATGCGCCAGCGTCAGCCGACGCTCGAGCTCGCCCAGCCTTGGCGGAATCTCCAGCGGAGCGGCGCCGCCGACGTCCTCGCCTTGGTCGGCGAAGGCGAGCTCGTCCTCATCGATGTCGCCAAGCGCGACGATGCGCGGCAGCACGGCGGCGTCAGACTCGAGCACGTCGAGGAAGATTTCCCGTGCCAGCCGTCCGGCACGGCGGGTCGGCAGATACAGCGTGGCGTTGGCGAGCCTTGCCGGATCGCTCTGCGCCTCGAATCCCGCGACCAGCCGGCCATCGACCAGCGCCGAGATGACGGTCCGCAGGAACGGCGCAGAAACGGGAACACTGAAGACGCGCATGGGCTGCCTGATTCGAATCCGGCGCCAATATAGGGAGCGGCGACCGTCGTTAGCCACCCCTGTCGGAGAACCGTCACCGCTCAATATCGCAATCGGCCGGCGCAGCGATCGGCGGCATCCAGGAACCAGCGCAGCGCCGGATCCCGGGCGGCGCGGCTCGTATGGATCAGGTCGATCGCGAAGGCGGGGATGTCGATCGGCGGTGCGACGACGGCAATGTCGGCCAGATGCGTGAAGCGCCGGGCGATGCGCTCGGACATCGTGGCGATGAGATCGGTGCCGGCCGCGGCGAACGGAACGGCCACCACATGCGCAAGCGTCACCGCCACCCGTCGCTTCAGTCCATGGCGCGCCAGCAGCGCGTCGATCACGCTCGGCAGGCCGTCGCCGCCGGCCGCCGAGAACAGCGCGTGCGGCAAGGTCGCGTAATCTTCCAGACCGAGGCGCTCCGATCGGTTCGTGCGTGCATCGCGGACGCAGACGAAGCGTTCCTCGAACAGCCGGTGCCGGACACAGCGCGGCGATTCCGGCAGGTGCCCGCCGATCAGCGCATCGAGCTCGCCGCGTTCCAGCTTCGCCAGCGCCACCGTCGCATCGGTGAGCGGGCGCACGGCAAGGTCAATGCCGGGCGCTTCGATGCGCAGCAGCCGGGTCAGTTCCGGCACCACAACGAGATCGCCATAGTCGGTCGCGGCGATGGTGATGCGCCGTCGCGCGATCGCCGGATCGAAGGCCTGATCGGGTACCAACACGCTCCGGATCTGCCGCAGCGCTTCGCCGATCGGCCCGGCCAGCGCCAGCGCCTTTTCGGTCGGTTGCATGCCCGCGCCGGCACGCAGGAACAGTTCGTCCGCAAACAGCGCACGCAGCCTCCGCAACGCACTGCTCATGGACGGCTGGGCGAGCCCGATGCGCTCGGCGGCCCGGGTGACGTGGCGCTCCTCCATCAACGCTTCGAAGGCGACCAGCAGGTTGAGATCGATGGCGGCTAAATTCATCGTAGCAATAATGCTTATAACAATAATCGATTTCAACAATGATTTGCCCCGGCCTATGCTCGTTGGCCGGACATGACGACGGGACCCAGGAATTTGGCGAGATTTGCGAGGCTGGTGCCAAGCGGGCCGACACTGCTGATCATCGGTGTGCTGGCAGGATTGGCTTTCCCTGCGTTGGCGGATGGCGTGCGCCCGCTGATGGCGGCGGCGATCTTCGTTCTGGTGCTCGGTACCTTCCTCCAGGTCGACGGCACGGCGTTCCGGCGCGCGTTGCGGCGGCCGCTGGTCTGGTTGCTGTTGCCGGCGCTCGCCATGCTGGCGAGCCCGCTTGCGGTCGGCTTCGCCGCGCGCGGCGCCGGCTTTCGACCGGAGCTGATCGTCGCATTGGTGCTGTCGGTGTGTGCGCCGCCGTCGAGCGGCACGGCGGCCGTCGCGCGCATGCTCGGCTTCGATGCGACCATTCCGCTTGCGGTGACGCTGCTGTCGATGGCGCTGGCGCCGGTCACCGTGCCGCTGATCGCCGCGGGATTTGTCGGTCTGGCGCTCGATCCGCTGGCGCTTGCGATGCGGCTTGCGCTGCTGGTTGGCGGCGCCGGCGCGTTGGCGTTGCTGCTGCGCCGTCAGGCCGCCGCACGATTGGTGCAGCATGCGCGCATCATCGACGCGCTCGTGCTCGCCTCGCTGCTGCTGTTCGCGATCGCCACCATGGCGGGGGTGCGCACCCAGATCGAAGCGCAACCGGCCGCCGCGTTCACCTGCGTCGGCCTTGCCTTCGCCTGCAATCTTGCTCTGCAATTGTGTGGCGCGCTGCTTACGCCGGGCAATCTGGCTGCGCGGCTGACCAGCGGCCTCATTCTCGGCAACCGCAATGTCGGACTGGTCTGGTCGGCGATGGGCGCTGCGGTGTCGCCGATGACGGCGTTGTTCTTCGCCGCCACGCAGTTTCCGATCTATATGACGCCGCGGCTGATCGAGATGCTTGTTCGCCGCGAGCGCAAGGAGAATGCCTCACCATGAGCGCGACGATCCTGACCGAAGACCTCGCCGTCCGCTTCGCGCGCATCGCGCTCGGCCATGTCACGCGCGAATATCCGAACAAGCCGGATCACGTGCTGGCGGGGCCGCAGGATGCGCGCACGCCGCGCGAGCTGCATCCGGTGTTCTTCGGCAGCTACGACTGGCACTCCTGCGTCCACAGCTACTGGATGCTTGCCCGGCTGCTGCGCCGCTATCCCTCATCCGAAGCGGCGGACGATATCCGCGCGCTGTTCGACGCGCAGTTCGTTGCGGAGAAGGTTGCCGCCGAATGCAGCTATCTCGCCGCCCCGACAGCGCGCGGCTTCAAGCGGCCTTACGGCTGGGGCTGGCTGTTGAAGCTCGCGGCAGAGCTCTCGCTCCTCGAGAACACCAGCTGGCGCGACCGGATCGCTCCGCTTGCCGAACTCTTCGCGCAGCGCTTCCGCGATTTCCTGCCGCTCGCCACCTATCCGGTGCGGGTCGGCACCCATTTCAACACCGCGTTCGGCCTGCGGATGGCAGCCGACTACGCCGCAGGAACACAGGACGATGCGTTCGGCGCGCTGTTGCGCGACACGGCGCTGCGCTGGTACGGCGCCGATCAGGACTGCCCCGCCTGGGGTGAGCCGAGCGGTGATGACTTCCAGTCGTCCGCGCTGATCGAAGCGGAGTGCATGCGCCGGCTGCTGGCACCGGGTGACTTCCTGCCCTGGTTCGACCGCTTCCTGCCGCGGCTCGAGCTGCGCGAACCCGCAACCCTGTTCCGGCCCGCCACGGTCACCGATCGCACGGACGGCAAGCTGGCGCATCTCGACGGGCTCAATCTCAGCCGCGCATGGTGCTGGCGGGCGCTGGCCGATGCGTTGCCGGCGGCCGATGCCCGTCGTCCGATCCTGCAGGAGGCTGCGCGACGCCATCTCGGCGCCGGCCTGCCGCATATCGCGAGCGACTATATGGGCGAACACTGGCTTGCGAGCTTCGCCGTGCTCGCGATCGATGCCGAGGGATGACGATGGGTGCCGCCTACGCGACGCTTTCCAGGTAAGCTTCTTCCGCGGCCTGGATCGCGTCCGGAGTGCCGACATGCATCCAGACGCCGTCGAGGCGCAGGCCGAACAGCCGCTCCTGCTCGTTGGCGCGGTCGAATATCTTGGTCAGCGAGAACTCGCCGGCCGGCGCGTCGGCGAACAGCGCAGGCGACATGATCGCGGCGCCGGCATAGACGAACGGCACCACCTGGTGCTCGCGCCGCTTGCGCAACGCGCCATCCGGCAACATCGAATAGTCGCCGCGCCCGCCATAGCCGATGCTCGTAGCGGTCGGCGCCATCAGCAGCAGGATATCCATCCGCGCGGGATCGAAGGTTTCCGCGAGCCGCGCCAGATTGGAGCGCACGCCGTCGATCCACATCGTGTCCGCGTTCAGATGATAGAACGGCGCATCGCCGAGCAGCGGCAACGCCTTCACCACCGCGCCACCGGTGCCGAGCACCTGGTCGCGCTCGTCGGAGATGATTACGCGCGGACGGCTGCGGGGCTTGACGTGCTCGATGATCTGGTCGGGTAGATAGTGCACGTTCACGACCGCTTCGCTGACGCCGGCGCCGGCGAGCTTGTCGAGCACATGGTCGAGCAGCGGCTGGCCGGCGACGCTGACCAGCGGCTTCGGCATCGTGTTGGTCAGGGGGCGCATGCGTACGCCGAGGCCCGCAGCGAGCACCATGGCCTTATGGGGAGTGACGGGCATCTTCCGGATATTCTCGGTCATCATCTCTCATGCGCCGATCATATCACGGCGATTCGGCAAGCACATCAATCAGACGCCATAGTCACGAGACATGACGGCCGTAAGACGGCAATGACGACCCTGGCCTAGACGTCGGCAGCTTGCGTGCCGCGTCTGGCGGTTTTCTTCTTCTTGTCGCCTTGTTTGAGAAAGTTGACGCCGATCTGGTCGCCATTGACCCACGCCAGCTCGCAGCGGCGATAGGCCAATCCTGTGGACGACAGCAGCAGAAAAAACTCCTTCAGGTTCAGTCCCTCGACCGAGCCGTCGACGGAGAGCTTGGCGCCCGTCTCCGACACGTCTTCCATGGTGCAGTCGCGCCGCCAGGTGCCGTCGATGCCCATCATGTGCGCTGCTATGCCGCGCTCAAACGTGACACGATCGCCCTTGCGTCGTTCCGTCCCCATCGTGTGGTCCCGCTCCAGATCCGGCCGCGCCATGGATAGGTGCGGGCTCCGCAACCTTAGAGCCTGACTGAAAAATGGGTGAGTGATCTCAGTGGGGTGTGATTCCATCGGATTTGCAAAGATTCGAGGGAGAGCACGATGCCCTGGACCAAGATCACTCGGGAGCAATATCGGCGGGACGATCTGCGTTATGCAAGCGATATGACCGATGCGGAGTGGGCGCTGATCAGACGCCTGTTGCCGCGAGCGAACCGGCGCGGCCGGCCGCGTAAGACGGAGCTGCGTCGTGTGATCGAAGCGATCCTCTATATCGTTTCGACCGGCTGCCAGTGGCGGGCGTTGCCGCAGGAGTTCCC